>CALVAJ010000011.1 GCA_944325505.1 uncultured Bacteroidales bacterium | reverse complement strand
TGGTGACATTCCCTATTTTCATGGTTAGTCATGAAGCTTGTCGTCTGGACCTGCATTCATATCTTTCCTATATCCCTTCGGCCAGCTTTTCCCGGTCTGTCCTGTCCTGAAAAAAGTTTACAAAAAAGAAGCCGACCTCAAAAGTAATTTTGGGTCGGCTTCTCTTAATTATCGATATTAGATAGTATTACCTCTTTGCGAGTTCGCCGTCGATATAGAACAGACCTGCGCCTGCTGCTCTCCTTACTTTTTCAAGGATAGACTGGGCTGACGCTTCTTCTTCTACCTGTTCTCTTACGAAGCCCCAAAGGAAATCCTGTGTAGCTTTATCCTTTTCAGCGGAAGCTACGTCTACAAGGTCGTTGATAAGCCGAGAAACATGGCATTCATGTTCGTAGACATGTTTGAATACCTCTTCAACGCTTCCCCAGCCGTCAGGAACAACATCTATCATGCTGACTTTTGCCGTACCTCCACGTTTGATAAGGTAACCGGCAAGCTCTACGGCATGCTCTTTTTCTTCATCGGACTGTTTCAGCATCCAGTGTGCGAAACCGTCCCAACCCTCTTTCTGAAGATAGAAAGCCATCTGAAGGTAAAGATTTGATGACCAAAGCTCAGCAGTGATCTGATCATTGAAGGCTTTTTCAAGTTTTTCTGTAATCATAGTATTATTGATCATTAATGTTCATATATCGTCATCCGGTATTTCTGTCCTGGATGACAGCCTGTCGCTTCACACGGCTGGGAATGAACGGTGCAATATGAATGCCGGGCCTTTTAAAGTGACATTTTGTCACGACAAGAAGTCCGGGGCATTGCACCCTTTTTACAGGTTGGCCTTCTCGATATCCTTGAAATAATGGTAAGTGTCTACTTTCAGTTCCCCTACTGCCAGCTCGTCGCATACTATGATGCCATGCTGGTGCGCCTGGAGGGCTGACAGGGTGCATGTGTGGCTGTATGAACCTTCGATTGCCTGCTGAAGGGCACGTGCCTTCTTGTGCCCGAAAGCCAGGATGAGGACCTCTTTGGCTGAGAGCACGGTCCCTACGCCTACCGTGAGCGCGAGTGCAGGCACTTTGTCTATATCGTTATCGAAGAATCGGGAGTTGACCACACGGGTGTCGTAGGTAAGTGTCTTGATGCGTGTGCGTGAAACCAGGGACGAGAAAGGCTCGTTGAAAGCCAGGTGTCCGTCTTCTCCTACTCCGCCCATGAACAGGTCGATTCCTCCTGCCGCCAGGATTTTCTCCTCGTATGAAGCGCATTCGGCTTCAAGGTCAGGGGCGTTTCCGTTAAGGATGTTTATGTTCTCTTTTGGAATGTCGATATGGTCGAAGAAGTGTTTTGCCATAAAGGAATGGTAGCTTTCCGGGTGGGATTCTGGAAGTCCGACATATTCATCCATGTTGAAAGTGATCACGTTCTTGAATGACACCTCTCCTGCCTTGTTCATTCTTACAAGCTCGGCATATGTCCCTTCCGGAGTAGAGCCGGTAGGCAGACCCAGTACGAATGGTTTGTCTGTTACTGCTGCTTTGGCCTTGATCCTGTTAACGATGTACTTTGCTGCCCATTCAGAGCCTTTCTGGTACGAATCTTCAATGATTAGTCTCATGTGATTATGGTTTAATAAGTTTTAATTCCGTCATTTGATTCTGCAAAGCTACAAATAATATCAGTACCTGTTCAGAAGCGGCCGGAAAAATGTCATAAATTCAAATTACTTTGGCATTTTATCACTTGGTGATTTGGCGTTAAAACAATGGGGGATTTGTACCAGCCCGGAAAAGTAGTCTGTCATTCTGAGTATGGGCGGAGAGTCCTGATTATGAGATTTCCCTGCCTTTGAGGATGATTCTGCTGATGAACGGTGTATGGTGGCTGTAGGGGATGAACGCCAGATCCGGAAGCGGCCTGGTTATGATGAGACTGGCGAGTTTTCCGGCTGTGACGGAACCTGTCAGGTGGCTCAATCCCATGGCGTATGCACTGTTAAGCGTGCAGGCGTTGAATGCTTCTTCCGGAGTGAGCTTCATCTTTATGCAGCCCAATGCCATGACGAAACGCATGTCTCCGCTCGGGGAAGAGCCTGGATTGTAGTCCGAGGCGAGGGCTACGCCTAAGCCGGCGCGGATATAGTCTTTTGCCCGGCCGTATGGCAGATTCGAGAAGAAGGATGCCCCGGGCAGCATGGTCGGCATGGTGGCAGTGCCTTTGAGAATGTCGGTTTCAGCGTCTGTGGTCCGTTCCAGATGGTCTACGGACAGTGCCCCCCGGCTTACTCCCGCCTGGACTCCGCCTGATACGGCAAGCTCGTTGGCATGGATTTTCCCTCTAAGACCGTATGCCTGTGCCGCGTCAAGAATCTGCATGGTCTCTTCCGGGGTGAAGAATCCGCTGTCGCAGAACACGTCCACGAAGTCGGCGAGGCCTTCTGCGGCCACTGCCGGCAGCATTTCCCGGCATACCATATCCACATATTCGCCCTGGCGTCCGGTATATGCCCTTCCTACCGCATGCGCTCCGAGGAAAGTCGCCCGGATCTCGAGCGGGAGCGAGGCTTTCAGCCTCCGGATTACGCGGAGCATCTTGAGTTCGTCTTCTGTGTTCAGACCGTAACCGCTTTTGATTTCCAGGGCTCCCGTGCCCATGTTCATCACTTCGACGGCACGCTCGAGAGACTGTCTGAACAGATCTTCTTCGGAAGTTTCATGCAGCAGGTCGGCAGAGTTCAGGATGCCTCCTCCCCGGGCTGCTATCTGTTCGTATGTCAGTCCGTCGATCTTGTCCCTGAATTCTCCGTAGCGGGAGCCGGCATAGACTATATGCGAGTGGGAGTCGCAGAATGACGGCATGACGTATCCGCCGGCGGCATCGATGATACGGGCCGCTTCCTGTGCTGTCCCGTAACGGTTGTCCCCTTCCTGCCCGAAAGAGTCTATCTTCTCCCCGTCTATCAGCAGCCAGGCATTGTCAAGGTATCCGACTTTGCCCATTTCCTCACCTTCCTTTCTGAGAGTCCCTTCCGGGACAATCCCGACGAGTTTCCCTATGTTTCTGATAAGAGTTTTCATACGCGTCCGCCGTTATTGCCTTATGAATTCTATGGATTTTTCGATAAGCGGATGCATGTAGGTGTCATCCTGGATGAGCGGAACCGATTTCCTGTATGCCGCGTGAATCTTTTCGATATTCCATGATGATTTGAGCGGACGGCGGAAATCCAGCGCCTGGGCTGCATTGAAAAGTTCGATGGCCAGGACCCGCTCCGTATTTTCCACTACGCGCACGAGCTTGGTCGCTGCGTTGGCCCCCATACTTACATGGTCTTCCTGGCCCTGGGATGACGGTATGGAATCCACGCTTGCCGGAGTACAGAGCCCTTTGTTCTGGCTTACGATAGATGCGGCAGTGTACTGCGGTATCATGAATCCGCTGTTGAGCCCCGGCTTCGCCACTAAGAATTTAGGCAGGCCTCTCTGTCCTGAAATGAGTTTGTAAATACGTCTCTCCGAGATATTCGCCAACTCCGCAAGAGCGATGGCAAGCATGTCCATTGCGATGGCCAGCGGCTGTCCGTGGAAATTTCCTGCCGATATTATGAGGTCTTCATCTGGAAAGACGGTAGGGTTGTCCGTGGCGCTGTTGATTTCGGTCTCGATGACGGATTCTACATACCGTATGGTATCCTTGCTTGCCCCGTGTACCTGCGGTATGCAGCGGAATGAATACGGGTCCTGGACATGTTCTTTCGGCCTCTTGATGATGTCGCTCCCTTCGAGGAGTTCCATGAACCTTGCTGCCGTTTCGGCCTGGCCCTGATGCGGGCGCACCCTGTGTGTCTGCGGCCAGAACGGTTCTATGCGGCCATCGAATGCATCCAGTGACATGGCCCCGATCCTGTCCGCCCATTCTGACAGCCGCCTGCTCTGTATCAGGGCCCACACAGCATGAGCCCCCATGAACTGCGTCCCGTTGAGAAGGGCGAGCCCTTCTTTCGACTGGAGCCGGAGAGGTTTCCAGCCAAGGGTCTCCCATACCTCTGCTGACGGCAGCACCTTCCCTTTATATTCCACTTCCCCCATGCCGATAAGCGGCAGTGACAGATGCGCGAGCGGTGCCAGGTCACCGGATGCTCCGAGGGAGCCTTGCCGGTAGACCACCGGCAGGATATCATTGTTGAACATGTCGATGAGCGTCTGTATCGTTTCCGGCTGCACTCCCGAATACCCGTAGGAAAGCGACTGTACTTTCAGCAGGAGCATGATTTTCACGATTTCAGGCCTTACCTTCTCCCCTGTGCCGCAGGCGTGCGACATGACCAGGTTGTGCTGGAGCTGCGAGAGGTCTTCCTCCGGGATAGTGATGTTGCAGAGCGAGCCGAACCCCGTCGTCACACCGTAGACCGGACGTCTGATGTCATCCATCTTGGAGTTCAGGTATTCGCGGCATCTTTTTACTGCTGTAGCGGCTTCCTGGCTGAGCTCCAGACGGTAACCTTCAGTAATGATTTCCTTTACCCTTCCGACTGTAAGGGGCTTGGTGGAGATATGATGAGTTTTCATTATTAGTTGTGTTAGCCGGATGCGAAGTTAACTGTTTTCGGTATACATGCAAAATCTGTCATGCATGGTTTTCTGTATGGCAGTCATCCGGGCAGTATCTCCATTTTGTCACTGTATGACAGAGGCCGGGCTTCTGTGTCTGAGCAGCCTGTTTTCGGCAAATACGGCCAGGCAGGACAGGAAATAATATACGATTATCTGTATGGTCAGGGCGGCGATTTGCGGAGCTGCCATCGAGAGCGAGGCCCCTGCGGTGTTCATGTTGATGAAAGCCTGGACCGCGAAAGTCGAAGGGAAGATATACGAGAAGGCCTTCCAGAAGCCCGGAAAACTGCTTGCCGGCCATGAGAATCCGGTCAGGAACAGGCAGATAGGGGACATGAAGAGGAACAATACGAACACTGTCTCCCTGTGGCGTATCAGCGAACTGAAGGTGAAGCTGAATACCACGCATGCGGTCACATAGAACAGCAGCAGGATGAAAATCTCTCCGAAAGGGCAGTTCTGCGGCAGTCCGAAGATTCTCGGAACGAGAGCTGCCACGTAAGCGCCGATAGCTATGTAAAGAAGCCAGTAGGCGGCACCTCGTCCCATCACGGTCCTGGAGATCCCGTGTCCTTTGAGACGGTCCGGCAGCACGGCGAAACTGCGGTTTTCCTCCCGCATGGTCCCTGTCAGCATGGACACTCCGTAGAACATGGTCTGCTGTACCACTATCAGCAGGACGGCGGACAGGAAGAAGATGCTGTAGGAGAAATTCCTGTTGTACGGTATGTTCTCTTCGTACTTCAGCGGCTGTACGAGCTGGGATATCTGCTGCCCGCTGTGTCCTGCAGCGGAAAATCTCGAAGTCTGGATATCATGCATTTCCGAGAGCATTACCTGGCTGGCCGCCATTGTCAGGTTCTTGTAGTAGAGGAAGCTGCTCATGTCCGCGTAGGTCGATATGTGCGCCTGCCTCCCGGAAGCGAGGCAGTCCTCATAATCGGACGGTATCATCACTATTCCTTTGGCGTCCCGCTGCTGCAGAAGCCTCTGCGCCTGGTCCATGTCAGCGCATGCATACGCGACCGACACTTCCCGCGTGGCATCCAGTGCCCGGACAAACTCCCTGCTTGCCGCACTCCCTGAATTGTCCACCACCGCTACTGGCATATCGTCTATGGAGCCGTTACGGTAGATAAGTCCGTACAGAAGAGGGTATGCAAGCCCGGCGAGGAAGAATATCACCATCACCCCGCTGTCGCTGAAAATATGTTTCAGTTCTCTGGTGAAGATATCGTACCAGTCAGAGAACCATTGTCTTATATATTTCATATTTAATGTCAGTCCGACGAATTAATAATATTTTACCATTTAACAACCGGAATTCGGTTATCTTTCCTTTTGTCAGTTCCTCGGGAAATTCTGGAGCCTGTATGCCTTCTTCAGCCTTCCGTACACTATAGGAGGCAGGAAAAGGAACAGCAGCATATACACGATCTGCGGATACCATCCCCCGAACCCGCTGCCGAAAATCGCTTCCTGGACATACATCAGGTAATAGTGCCTGAGAGGGAATGCCGCTGCAAGTCCTTGTATATAAGGCGGCAGGGCTTCCACCGGGAAAGTGAACCCGGCAAGGGAGAACCCCAGTACGCTGTACAGGGCCGAGATACTGAGTGCGAGCCTCAGGATAGGCAGCGTCCCGATGATGAAGAAAGCGACCGCCTGGCAGGAGAGCACCATCACGAATGTGCCGATGAACATGTTCCATATTGATCCCGCCATAGGAAATCCTGCCCAGCAGTATAGTATCATATCGCAGATTATTCCTATGACTGTGAACAGTACCGTATAAGGTATCAGTTTCCCTATCATTGCCGCCGACATCGACCCTCCGGCCTTTTCGAGCATGTGCCGTGAGGTCCCGTATTTCAGTTCCGAGCCCAATGCGAACACGGTCACCAGGATGACGATCATTTCCAGGATTCCCGGCAGCAGCACGTTGGTCAGGTAGACTCCGTAGTCGGTCGTGACGTTCCCTATCTGGTGGGCGTCTATGACAATCGGCTGGATCTGCCCCATTATTGCATAGTCATTCATCCCTTTTGCCCTGAGCAGCTCTCTCTGGACACCGCCGGAAGCCATGTTCATCATGGTCAGAAGGTCTTTGTAGGCCAGTGCCCCTCCGACGAAATAAAGGGAATTCACATAAAGTGTGACCGTCGGCTGTCTTCCTGAAATCACATCTTCATACATCCCGTCAGGGAATACGCAGAAAGCGTTTATTTCCCCTGTCTGCAGGGCTTCCCTTGCGCTCCGGTAGGATTCGAATTTCAATGTCCTGCCCAGCTGGGTGGCGTCGATCTGTCTGGTGATGTTCCGCGAAAGGGACGAATTGTCCAGATCCACCACTCCTACAGGCAGGTCTTCCGGCATCCCGTCCCTCAGGAATGTCAGGAAGAATACCGTGCAGAATGCCATCACCCCGATTGTGGCCAGAAGGTAGACAGGTCTCTGTCTCATCAGCCGCAGTTCCCGGAGCATGGCGGATTTTATGTTATGGAAGAAATTCATTTTTTGTCTGCTTGTTTATTCCGTGACGACTATAGCCGTCATGCCCGGTCTGATCCCGTCTATAGGTGATTCAGGTACGCTTCTGACTTCAAATGTCTTGGCGTCGAAACTTCCGGTGTCCAGCGTAGCTCTCCATGTGGCGTATGACTCGAGTACGCTTATATAGCTCACTTTCGTCCTGAATGTACGGTCTCCTAATGCCGGGACTGTAACTGTCAGCTCGTCACCGACTTTGAGACCGTGAAGCATGTCCTCCCGTATGCTGAAAGTGAACCAGACGTCGTTAAGGTCTGTCACTGCCATTATGGGCGCCCCCTGTCCTACCAGTTCGCCGGCCTTCGGAAACCTGGCTGAAATCACGCCGTCGGCAGGAGCCGTAAGATACAGTTCCCCGAGGTACGACTCTACTTCCATCAGTGCCGCATTCGCCTGGTTGACAAGCGCTATCGCTGTTTCCTTATCTTCTTTCCTGGCACCGTTCACTGCCATGTCATACTGTGATTTTGCAGCAGCGCTTGTCGCCTTGGCTGCCTTATATCTGGCCTGCGCCTCATCATATTTCTGTGCGCTTATCACATTCTGCTCATAAAGCCTTTCCACCCTGTCGAAAGATTTCTTCATTATATCCTCGTTGACAAGAGCCTGCTGCCACAGCTCGTATGCTCCCGCGATCTGCTCCTGCCTTGCCCCCGTCAGCGCCTTGTCCTTCTGCGCCTCGGCCGCTGACCTTACCGCCATCGCCTGTGCCAGTTTTGCCCTTACCTCCGGGCTGTCGATTTCCACCAGCGTATCCCCCTTATGCACAAAATCCCCCTCATCCGCATAAAAATGCTCTATCCTTCCCGGCACCTTTCCCGATACCCTGTATTCCGTCGCTTCCGCCTGTCCCTGAATTACCACAGGCTCCGGTTTCGATACAATATAACCTACCAATGCGACTATTACCACAATCGCCAGAAGTGCTGCTATTCCTATTATAAGGTTGTAGCTTTTCTTTACTTTTTCCATTTTCTCGTTTCTTTTTAATGATAACTGCGTCAAATATCTCTCCTCATATCCTCACAACCGGTCAGGTTGCTCCGGCATTCGTCGTTCATTTTCCTTGTTCTCTTGAAAAATAAACTTCGAAAAATTTTTCTGTTTCTTTTTTGCAATAATTTCGTCAATCTGCATTCCTCGCATCCTCGTTTTTAGAACGATATCAATTAGTATAATTGCTTCAGGCAGGGATTTTCTGCCCCCCCCTCCAAGCAACCGGTTCGGCGTCAAGGCAGTCAGGGGTATGATGGAACCGTTTCCCCTTGTTTCCCGGTTCCTGAGGACCCCTGACTGCAGGCAGCTGCTTCGGCTTCCTTCCAGAAGCCTCGCTGACGCTCCGGTGCGGCCCTGACGGGCCCTGTTGTTCAGTAGGCTCGTGCAGGCCCTGCTGATTCCCGGTTGCGGGCCGGCAGATTCCGAACCCAAGCGCACGCCATGATTTTGTAATAGGTTGATAATGAACATAATGTAAAAAATGTGCGTGCTTTAGCCCTTGTTTTTAAGGGGTCTGAAGCACAGGTTTGTTTTGTATATCTTTGATAATAAATGCATTATAAAAAACAGCTGTGCGCTTGGGTTCCAAATTCCATTTCCCTTTTCCACCACCCGTTTTAATGTAGTCAGGGGTATGAGGAAACCATTCCTCCCCTTCACCACCCGCGTGGGGTAGACTGGGGTTTTCAGACCGACTTTTCCCTAAATTCATCCATCCGCGTAAGGTAGTCAGGGGTATGAAGGAACCGTTTCCCCTTGTTTTCCGGTTCCTGAAGACCCCTGACTACCGCCCCTCTGCAAGGGCCAGATTCACTTCCGTCACCTGCATTTCCACACCCGCATCGATATACTCCGAATGTGCCTGCATCCATGCTGTCTGTGCTGCCATCAGCGTATTTGCCGGTATGACACCTTCAGTATAGCCGACCGTAGCGGTCCGCAGATTCTCCTCGGCACTGGCCAGATTGCTCTCGGCCATATTCAGTTTTTCTACCGCTTCTCCCTCCTGCTTGCGGAGCTGTGCCACCTGAAGGGAAATCATTTCCTTGGCATCCTCGAGTTGATAGCCCATCAGGACAGCTTCCGCCTTTGCTTTGCGCACTTTCTGCATGGCCTCGCAACCATGTATAATAGGTATGTTGACAGCGACCCCGACATTGAATATCCCGCCGAAATTGTTCCGGTACCCGTGGTAGACATTCGGATTGGTCAGCAGGTAGTTGGCCGTCAGAGCTATACGGGGCATCATGTCGGCGCGGGCCATCGCCACCTTCCTGTCATAGATCTGCCGTGCCAGGTCCAGACTGCGGATTTCCGGCCTTGCGGCATAGACTTCCTCGTCGCTTACCTGCGGGCCTATCTGCGGCACTGGTATCCTGTCCAGCTTTTCATCTGCCAGTTCCAGATCCGTATCCAGGGGAAGACCGCAGAGCTTGCACAGCAGCATCTTGCTCAAGGCCAGACCGTTGGTCGCCTTGGTCAGCAGCATTGCCGCTTCATTGGCTTTCACCTTGACAGAAAGCAGGTCCGCCTGTGTCGCCACACCTTCGGCAACCATCACTTCCGTATCGTGCAGCATCATTTCCAGCAGCCCGGAATACTCCTGCGCAAGCTTCTGTTTGTTCGCGATGGAGACAATCTGCCAGTATGCGTTGTCGACCTCCGAAACTACGGCCCGGTACTGCGTGTCGTACTGCGATTGCGCCAGTTCTTCGGCGAGTCTGGCCATCCTGTTCGCATTCACTATCTTCCCTCCCATGAACACAGGCTGCTGAAGCGAGACCGCTCCGACAAACATATTCTTGATGTCCAGCTCGAAAGCCTTGTCTATTTCCGCTCCTATCGCATTGACCGGACCGGAGATGTCCATGCTTGAAAGGCTTCCGAGCAGCTGCAGAAGCTCCGGGTTTTTCTGTATTATCTGCAGAATTGACGGGTCGGACAGGAGTCCGCCGAGCCCGGACTGCAGAGACCCCTGCAGGGACGTACCGAGGTTTGTCAGCACGTCAGACTGTTCCTGAGTGAGCAGGTCGATGTTCCTGCTGTTGAACATATAGGCCGCGGAAGCGGAAATGTTCGGGAAGTAGTTGGCCAGGGCTATCTTTCTGTCATGCCCTGCGATTTCTACTTTCTGTGCGGCTATTTTCAGGTCTTTGTTGTTCGCGATGGCGGAATCCCTGCACTGTTGCAGGGTCATGACTTCTTTTGCCCCCGCAAGTGCCGGAAGCAGTATCAGAGTCACAGCCATCAGGATTGTTCGTGTCTTCATTTGTCATATCTGTTTAAAAACGCGAAGACGGAACTATACGAAAAAAGTGCCTGAAAGATGGGAAATAGACGCTTTAGGGGTGGTAAAATTGTCAAAAGGTAGAAATTTTATACCTTTGTTCCAGTTTTGGCAAAATTATGGATGGGCACTCCGCCCGCTGCCGGGGTCATTGCCTTACGGCAGGAATGACAAACATTATATTTTAAGGAGAATTGCAATATTATGGCAACACCCGATGTCCACACTATCAGCATGACGCAGTTCCGTCAGCTGTTCCCTGTTTCAGACTGCATCAATGTCGGAGATGACGTCTGTGTCATTGACATGAAATATGACAGACACCTGGATATATTGAAGCATCCTTGCCGGTTTGACGGATATCTTGTCTTTTTCTGTATTTCAGGTAAAATCAGGATTACTATCAACCTGACTGATTTCGATGTAGTCGAGGATTCCCTTTTCATCAATTTCCCGGGGGATATCATTACCGTCCCGGAACTTGACGAATCTCAGAAGTCCTCCATGCATTTCATCGTCATGGCGATGACAAAGGATTATATGTCAAGCCTTAAAGTGAATATGCCCCAGCTAATGGCCAGAGGGGTCGCCCTTTTGAATAATCCCTGCATTATCCTGACGGGAGAAGAACGGACCATAGCGAAGAAATATCTGGATCTGGCCTCAGACATACTCAAGTCCAATCTGATGTACAAGAGGGAATGCATCTCATCGCTTCTGTCATCACTGTTCTATCTGGACGGAGGTGTGATCGAGAAGCGTATGAAAGACGCCCAGGCGAGGAAAGACGTTTCAAAACTGGACAGGAGCAAGGTCATATTCGACCGCTTCATCAGTGTGGTTTCAGAATACCATACACAGGAACGGGGTGTGGCATTCTATGCGGACAAGCTGTGCCTCACCCCGAAATATCTTTCAAAACTGGTTAAATCCGCTTCCGGACGTTCGGCTCCGGACTGGATCGATGCATATGTCATGCTGGAAGCCAAGAACATGCTCAAATATTCGGATATCCCGATAAAGGAGATTGTCTCCAGGCTCAACTTCCCGAACCCTTCCACCTTCCACAAGTTCTTCAAGGCCAAGGCCGGTCTCACTCCGCTGCAGTACAGGAAGATGTAGGGGGCGTTTCCTGCTTCCGGCACTCAGACCGCGATGTCGGGAATGCTGCATCCGAATGCGTTGAATTCGGTAACGACCCGGTTTGTGTCAGGCTTGACAAAAATGTAATACACATATTCCCTGCCGTCGGAAGAAAACCTTACGGAAAAGACATGGTCTCCCACACTGACGAAATGGGCCATGAGTGCTTCCGCTGCAAACCTGCGGTCACCGGCCTTTTTCCGGAGAGGCTCTCCTGTGGCTATGCGCGGTACATTTTCCCCTGAGACCGAAGATGAATAACTCCAGTACGGCATTTCTGCACTGTGATTGTGTCTCACATATTTCCAGAGCTGTTTCCTGTCTTTCGCAGGACCTTCGTAATTATATGACAACAGCTGTATGTCGCTGTCTGTTACGAGAGTGGTCCAGTTGCCGAACAGGTTCTTGATATTGTCCTCTGGACACTGGACAGGAGAACCGTATCTGAAGATATCAGTGATCGGCATCACCTGCTCCGTACATTTCTCCGGATTTCCCAGATATTCTTTCTTTGCCGACTCGAACATTTCCTCCAGTGAAGCGCCGGACTTTAAATCAGGATTCTGTCTGAGAAGTTTCCGGTAGTTGCCGGCCTCTTTCTTCATATTGCGTTTCAGCCACTTGCAGTACTTTTCCGAAATTCCGAGTCTGTTGAAGTCATCCTTGGTGAAATGGAATACATATCTGTCATCCTCTACCGAAACACCGGTGAAGATTATATTTTCAAGGGCTTTCTTCACTTTTATCTGCGAACCGGTGGCCATGCGGTCAGGTATGGCGGATATGTACGGGTCGAATCCGTCCGGATATTCATGCCCTTCAGGCACATACGAACATCCTGATACCGACAGGATCAAGAGCAATGAAAGTAAATGATGGCATTTCATATCGTAAGTGATCGGTTATCAGTAAATTAATCCGTGGTTTACAGGGTGTCCTGTCTGAGGTTCTCTATGTACCTGTCAATCTTGTGCAGCTCGTGAGGGATGTCGATGCTCTGCGGGCAGTGGTCGTTGCACTGGCCGCATCCGGTACAGTGGTCAGCCTGGCGCAGTGCCGGGACCGCGCGGTCATAGCTGACCAGGTATGCGCGGCGGGCCTTGCGGTAGTTCTCCGATTCCCTGCTGTTCGCGACCTTGCCTTCATTCACGCACTTGTTGTAATGCAGGAGAATGGCGGGGATGTCGATGCCGTAAGGACATGGCATGCAGTATTTGCAGTCATTGCACGGGATTGTAGGGTATGTCATCATGAGCTGCGCCGTTTCTTCCAGGAAATCAAGTTCTTCCTGATTGAGCGGCACCAGCGGCGAATAGGTCTTCACGTTGTCAATCAGATGTTCCATATATGTCATTCCGCTCAGGACCGTCAGCACTCCGGAAGGAGTACCTGCGAATCTGAACGCCCAAGAGGCGACGCTTCCGTCAGGATTGCGCTCCAGAAGCCTGTCGGCTACATGCTGAGGCACCTTGGAAAGCCGGCCACCGAGCAACGGCTCCATTATGACTGCAGGGATGCCGCGCTTTTCGAGCTCGCTGTAGAGATAGTCTGCGTTTACGTTGCGGCCAGAGGCATGTTTCCAGTCGACATAGTTGAGCTGTATCTGCACGAAGTCCCAGTGTACCTTGTCATGCAGGCTGAGCGCGTAGTCGAATGTCTCCTGCGTGCCGTGGAATGAGAATCCGAGGTTCCTTATACGGCCTGCCTCGCGCTCCTTCATCAGGAAGTCCGCCATCCCGTTGTCGAAATACCTTTCCTCGAACATCTTCGTGCCGCCGTTCCCGATAGAGTGCAGGAGATAGTAGTCGAAATAGTCCGTCTCCATGTTTTCGAATGACTTGCGGTACATCAGCATGGAGTTCTCGCGGCTCCAGTTGCTGAAATTGGAGAGTTTGGTAGCCAGATAGTATGACTTGCGGGGATGCCTGTTGAGGGCTATTGCGGAGGCTTTTTCGGACTGGCCCTGCACATAGACCGGAGATGTGTCATAGTAGTTCACCCCGTGCTCCATGGCATAGTCGACAAGTCCGTTTACGGTCTCCTGGTCTATGACGTCCCTGCCTTCCTCATCCTTGGTCATCGGCCATCTCATGCAGCCGTATCCGAGCAGGGAGACCTTGTCTCCGTTGCCTGGGTTGGTACGGTATGTCATTTCTCCGGCAGGGGCGTCGGAGACGGTGTTTTTATTGCCGGCAGGAGAGCATCCGAGCGCCGTCGCACCCGCGAGGGCGGATCCTGTCCCCGCTATTTTCAGGAAATCCCTTCTGGTATATCTCTTATCCATTGCTTTCGTCGTTAGATGGTTTTATGTAACTGATGTCCTTCCACATAGATGGCGCTGAACGGACGTGCCGGGCAGAGGTTCTCGCATGCTCCGCACCCGATGCACCTTTCTACATTCACTACAGGGATACGGAGTTCGCGTCCGTGCTTGAATTTTCTTTCTCCTTCCAGAGAAACCATTGAAATGGCCCCTGAAGGGCAATGCCTTGCGCAGTTGCCGCAGCTTACACCATCCCTTTCCACGATACAGTTTTCGCGTATGACTACGGCATGGCCTATCTGGATGGATGACTTTTCTTCGACCGTTACCGGCGAAATGGCCCCGGCCGGGCAGACATCGGAGCATTTCGTGCATTCCGGGCGGCAGTAGCCGCGCTCGTAGGACATTTCAGGCTGCATAAGGTTCAGGAGCGATGTCGATGGTCTCAGGACCTGGCTCGGACACACTGATACGCATAGCTGGCATGCCGTGCAATGCTGGGCAAAGTGACTGATTCCCAATGCTCCGGCAGGAACGATTCTGGTTTGCCGGTCCGGTATTTTCTTGTCCTGGATTTCGGCGAGCCCTCCGTCCAGTTTCATTTCCTGGGCCTTGAGAGTGGCGGCCGACGCTGCCATTACCGCCGATGCGATGAATGTCCGGCGGGAGGCTCCTGTCTCTTTTTCCCCCGCGCCTGTCTCCGGAGCCTTCGGTGCGGAAGGTCCCGCAGCGGCTTTTTTCTTCCCGTATGCGAACCTGTAGCTGATAGCCCCGTCCTTGCATGTGTCTATGCAGTCCATGCAGTCCACACAGCGGCTGTAGTCTATACTGTGGTTCTTATAGTCGATGCATGATGCCTTGCATCCGCGCGAGCACAGGCTGCAGCTGCGGCAGTTGTCCGCATTGATTACAGGGCGGAACATGGCGAAGCGGGAGAGGAACCCCAGGACTGTGCCTACAGGGCATACGGTGTTGCAGTATGTCCTGCCTCCGCGCCATGCAAGTACCGCTATTATAATAAAGGTGACAACGGCTATGATGAATGTCGGGAGGCTCTTCAGCCATACGTCCGTGCTGTAGAAAGCATAGCTGTCCACCCTTTCGGCTATCCATGCCAGAAAGTTGTTCCCCAGCTGCCAGAGGGGTGCGAAAAGATTGCTTGCGATGCGCCCGTATGAGGCGTAAGGGTCAAGCAACGCCGCCAGCGACCCGATACCGGCCGCCAGAGCCACGATGAAGATGGCCAGGAACGTGTACCGTAGCCATGATTCCGCAGGGGAATATGAAAACCTGTTCTTCTGTTTCTTCCCGCGCTTTCCGTTGACCCAGGAAACTATGTCCTGGAAAATCCCGAGCGGGCAGATGACAGAGCAGTACACCCTGCCGAAAACCAGTGTCAGAAGAACCAGCAGCACGATGACCGCCAGATTTAGTGCGAGGACGGCGGGAATGAACTGTATTTTCACCATCCAGCCCAGCCATGCATGGGTGAAGTCGAGAAAAAGCAGTGTTATGCAAATGAAGAATATGGCGGCAATGGCCACCCTGAGTTTTTTCAGCATAAAATAGGATCCTTTTATAAATCTGTTGGTTGACAGTGCAAAAATACTATAAAAAAATTTCCTTTATGTGCATATTTTACATTTCGGCCTACCAATTTTTGCGATTTTTACTATCTTTGTTCGATTTTTCAACGGACCATAATAATTATTAACATAAATCGAATTAAAATGTCTAAGAAAAACAGCAATGTCCTGGCCATCGCGATCATGTTCTTCCTCTTTGCGATGATTTCATTCGTGACAGGACTCCAGAACCCGATGGGGGTCATCGTTAAATCTCAGTTCGGGGCGACCAACGCCATGTCCCAGCTCGGTAACCTTGCAAACTTTATCGCCTATGCCTTTATGGGGCTCCCTGCAGGTTTTATCCTCAAGAAATACGGTTATAAGATCACGGCCCTTGCCGCAGTTGCAGTCGGATTCATTGGGGTGGGTATCTCATTCCTTTCAGGTGTGGCGGAAAGTTTCGCGGTATATCTTACGGGAGCCTTCGTTTCAGGTTTCTCGATGTGTATGCTTAACACGGTGGTGAACCCTATGCTCAACACCCTTGGCGGCGGCGGAAACAGAGGTAACCAGCTGATCCAGTTCGGAGGCTCTCTGAATTCACTTGCAGCTACCATTGTTCCTGTGCTTGTCGGTTACCTTATCGGTGAGGTTACTGCTGAAACTGCCATCAGCGATGCAAACCCTGCCCTGTTCATTGCAATGGGCGTGTTCGCACTCGCATTCGTGATAATCCTCTTCTCCAAGATACCGGAGCCGGAGCTCGAAGCGGCAAAGACCTCGTCCCAGCCTCAGGAAAGCACTATGGAGAGCGTTTCCAAGGCCCTCTCACACAAGAACCTCGTATTCGGTGTCATCGCTATCTTCCTGTATGTCGGTATCGAGGTGGGAATCCCTAATATCGCCAACCTTTACATGACATCTTCAGAGGTAGGCATTTCCGCCGGAGTCGCAGGTACCGTTGTCGGAATGTACTGGCTGCTTATGCTCTGCGGACGTCTTCTCGGCGGAGTCATCGGCGGAAAAGTATCCAGCAAGGCCATGATGACGGCTGTAAGTTCCGTGGCGATCGTATTCATCCTTATCGGAATGTTCCTCCCGGAGACCTTCGTCAAGTTCCCTGCCATCAATTCCGACCTGTCTTTCAACATGGTGGATATCCCTCTCGGCGTAGTCTTCTTCGTTCTTTGCGGACTCTGTACGTCTGTAATGTGGGGAGCCATCTTCAACCTTGCAGTAGAGGGTCTGGGCAAATATACATCGATAGCTTCAGGTCTGTTCATGGTGATGGTCTGCGGTGGCGGAGTCCTTCCTGTAATTCAGGGAGCTGTCGCTGACAAGTTCTCATTCATAGACAGTTACTGGGTGCTTGTAGTAGCACTTGCATATCTTCTCGTATTTGCACTTTATCTTTCAAAACCTTCAGAGAAGGCCGGAGAATAAAACTGGACTGGAATTATGAATACACTTGAAAAACCGTATGTAGTCGGTATAGATATAGGAGGCCAGACTACGAAAATGGGTATAGTCGATACACGCGGGCAGGTTCTTGCCCAGACAGTCATCCGTACCGATACTCATGATGATGTCGATCTTTATGTCGATGATCTTTCAGCCGCCCTTGAAAAAATCATAGCCGAATCCGATTCGGAAGGGAAAATCAGGGGAATAGGAGTAGGCGCTCCGAACGCCAACTATTATACCGGCAACATCGAATGCGCTGTGAATATCGTATGGGGCGGAAACAAGACCATCCCGTTTGCAAAGCTCCTTTCCGAGAAGACGGGCGGCCTGCCTGTCGCCCTGACCAATGATGCGAATGCCGCAGCTGTCGGGGAAATGACATACGGCGCTGCCAGAGGCATGAAGAACTTCATCATGATCACCCTCGGGACCGGAGTCGGAAGCGGAATCGTCATTAACGGCGAAGTGGTTTACGGGCATGACGGTTTTGCCGGCGAGCTCGGCCACACATGCGCGGTACGGCACAACGGCCGTTTGTGCAACTGCGGAAAGACCGGCTGCCTCGAGACCTACACTTCGGCTACAGGCGTGGCACGTACGGCAAGGGAGTGGCTGGAAATGAGCGATGAACCGTCCTCTCTCAGAAGCCTTGACACTATCACTTCCAAAGACGTATATGAAGCCGCCAAGGAAGGGGACAGGATGGCTTTGAAGATATTCGAATTCACCGGAAAAATGCTCGGTGCGTCATTCGCCGATTTCGTGGCTTTCAGCGCTCCTGAAGCGATTGTGCTTTTCGGAGGGCTTGCAAGGGCCAAGGAATACCTTTACCAGCCGATTCTGGACTCCATGAATGCCAATCTGCTGCCTTTGTGGAAAGACAAGATCAAGATCGTGTTCTCCCAGCTGAAGGAGTCGGATGCGGCCATTCTCGGAGCATCAGCCCTTGCCTGGGAGCTGTAAGCTGATAATGAGTGAAGAAAAAACCTGTCAGAGTTGTATGCTTTGACAGGTTTTTTTATAACTTTGAAACAATAACGTTGTATTCCTGTTTAAACTTAAACCAAATACCAATGAGCAGAAGAAAGTATATCCCGGTGATTCTGATAATGTTCATCCTGTTTTTCATGATAGCGTTCGTGACAGGCCTGCAGAATCCCCTGGGAGTTATCGTGAAATTCCAGTTCGGTTTGAGCAACTGGGCATCGCAGCTTGGAAACCTTTTGAATTTCATGGCATACGCCCTCATGGGGCTTCCGGCCGGATACCTGCTCGGCAAGTATGGATACAAGGTGTCCTCCCTTATTGCTACGGGAGTCGGCTTTGCCGGAGTCAGCTTGCTGTTCATTTCCGGCATTACTTCCAGTTTCTGGATTTATCTTTTGGGTGCGTTCGTGGCCGGTTTTTCCATGTGTATGCTTAATGCTGTGGTCAATCCGATGCTCAATTCGATTGGCGGAGGAGGAAACAGGGGAAACCAGCTCATACAGGTAGGAGGATCATTCAACTCCCTTGCCGCCACTGTTATACCTTTTGTAGTGGGCTGGCTCATGGGAAGGCATTCAAGCCATACGATCAAGGATGCAGATCCTGTTTTCCTGGCCATCATGGCTATATTCCTGATAGCTTTCGCCATTATTTTCTTTACCCGGATACCCGAGCCGGAGCACGGTACCACTGAGACCCCGCGTCTTCTGCCTGCAAAAGGCGAGACCAGCTATCTTTCTTTCAGACATTTCGTTCTGGGTGCCGTCGCCATTTTCCTTTATGTGGGGGTAGAGGTGAGCATTGCCAATTCGGCGAACATATATTTGATTCATGATATGGGGATACATCCTCTGAAGGCAGGTATCATTGTAAGTTCATACTGGTTGTGTATGTTTATCGGCAGGGCGATAGGAGGTTATTACGGAGCCCGTTTCTCCAGCCATGACATGCTTTCCTTTGCTGCATTCGGAGCTTTGTCGCTGATCGTGATGGCTATATTCACTCCGTCCAAGATTGTGTTTGTCTTCGGCCGTTACGGCACTGATATTCCTGTAAATGTACTTTTCCTGATTTTGTGCGGTCTGTTCACCTCCGTAATGTGGGGTGCGATCTTCAATCTTGCCATGGACGGCCTGGGAAAATATACCGCGGAGGCTTCAGGATTTTTCATGCTGATGGTCTGCGGCGGGGGTATCATCCCGATGCTCCAGGGCCTTCTCGCGGATATGGTGGGATTCCTCAACTCGCTGTGGCTGATATTCGCCTGTCTGGCGTTCATACTCTATTATGCTTCGGCGGGTTACAAGAATGTCAATAAAAGGATTCCTGTTTAGTTTACCGTTGCCATAAGGTAAATCGTCCTGTCCAGAAATGACTGCAGACGGGACGGGGAGCCGAAATAGTTGTTTACCATTATAGAGAAAACGATAGTGTCATCCCGGCTGCCTTCAGTCGGGATGATATATCCGCAGTAGCACCTGACTCCTGTCATCGAGCCGCTTTTCATTCTTATACGGGCCTTGACATCGGACGGATATTCGCGCATGCAGTAGATAAGCGTACCGGGACTGCCCGGCGCAGGGAGGCTTTCTGCATATGTGCCGAAAGCGGGGGAATCCATCATGGCCTTCAGAAAGCCGCACATGAATTCAGGTGATATGCTGTTCTGTCTGGACAGCCCGCTTCCGTCTGTAATGTGGCTTCCTTCCGGAATGCCGGTCCCCAGTTCTTTCAGCAGGCCTTCGACTGCCGTAAGTGCGGATTCATAAGTCCCTGTCCCGCAATATTCTTTGCCGAGCGTCTTGAAAAGCGTCTCGGCGTACATGTTGTTGCTTTCATGATTTGTTTCCGAGACTATTCCGGCCAGTTCCGGCGAGAATGTGGAACCGATTATCCTGAGACTGTCTTCCGGAGCCCTCTCGTTTTCCGGTACTCCGAAAACGGTTCCGAGATCTGCGGCGCCTTTGCTGCAGGATATTCCGCAGCCGGCGAGGTACTTCATGAAATGCCAGGCACACGTATACGCAGGGAATTTGTTTGCCACCTGTTCGGTCTTTGTTTTCCTGTCAATGGCGAAAGTCCCTCTCATTTCCCCCACGGGAGAGAAAGGGGAAGTGAACATATACAGGGAGTTTCCAGTACCAGCTTCTCCGGTTGTGCAGGAGAAGGTATATTCCATCCAGGGCATTTCGGGATAACCTGTCCTGACTTTAACGGGAGTTCCGGGAGCCTCGCCGGGAGTGACGTTTATATTCTGCATGTTTTCATTGAAAGAGAGCCCGCTGACTCCGGCGCCGTAATATGTCCCTATGTCGTTCCACTGCCATGAATCTATTTCGGCGATGCGGTCGAAAAAACGGTTGTCACCTATGATCCTGCCTTCTATCTTCCTGATTCCGGCTTTGGAGAGCATGGTCCGCCATGCACTGAATGTCCTGTCCAAAGGCTCAGCAATATGGTTCCTGGAACCGAGGGTCGGATCGCCTCCTCCTATTATATAAAGGTCTCCATAGAGGGTGCCTCCGGATATACGGCCGCTGTATCCGAGTCTGGTTTCGAATCTGTAGTCCGCTCCGAGAGAGTGCAGGGCAAGCCCTGTCGTAATGGTTTTCATGGTAGATGCCGGAATCAGCATTTTCCTGCTGCCGGCACAGACTACGGTATCTCCGGACATTTTTACGGCAAGCATACAGGCGCTCGCATGTCCGAGCCATTCAGACTCTGTTTCTTCTGTAAAATATTCCTGCGGGGACTCCGCGAGCAACAGGCTGTGGGTCTGTGCTGTAGCCGCATACGGGAAAATCATGGCGGAGGCCTGGATTATTATGGCCGTCAGGAGAATCTTCATATCCATATTTTTTATAACTTTGTCCGGTTTGCATGTAAAAGTACAATAATAAATATTTTTTGAATTATGGCAAAACGAGTTTTGGTTTCAGGCGGAGCCGGTTATATCGGCAGTCATGTTACGGTGGAGCTTATCCAGGCCGGATATGATGTAGTTGTCGCTGACAACATGTCAAACTGCGACATGACATGCTTTGAAGGCGTAAAGAAGATAACCGGAAGGAATGATATTCCGTTCGAGAAGATAGATTGCTGCGACTATGAGTCTGTCTGCAAGCTTTTTACGGATTTCAGGATAGATGCCGTCATCCATTTTGCCGCATTCAAGGCAGTCGGCGAGTCTGTGGCCGAGCCTGTAAAATACTATAAGAACAACCTTCTGTCTTTCCTCAACATCCTTGATGCCGCCAAGTCGCACGGGGGTTGCAATGTGCTGTTCTCCTCATCCGCTACCGTATACGGGGAAACGGACAGGCTTCCTGTGACAGAGCAGTCCGAGCGCCAGCCTGCCACATCTCCTTACGGAAATACAAAGCAGATTTGCGAAGATATCCTCAGGGATACCGTAAAGGCGACTGCCGCATACGGGGCTGAAGTCATGCCAGGACTGGACAGACAGGGACCTGTCAAAGGTATCGCCCTGAGGTACTTCAATCCTATAGGGGCGCATCCGTCAGCCCTGATAGGAGAGCTTCCGCGCGGAGTTCCGAACAATCTCGTGCCTTATATTACCCAGACAGCCGCCGGCAAACGCGAATGCCTGAGCATTTTCGGCAATGATTATCCTACTCCCGACGGAACTTGCCTGAGGGATTATATAGATGTAGTGGACCTGGCAAAAGCCCATGTGGCTGCTGTGTCAAGGATGCTGGACGTCAAGATGAAAGAAGATTATGAAATATTCAATATCGGTACCGGGCGTCCTGTTTCGGTCCTCGAGCTGGTCACTACTTTCGAGAAGGTCAACCATTTGAAACTCAACTATAAGTTCGCTCCACGCAGGGCAGGTGACGTGACAGCCATATGGGCCGACCCTACGCATGCGGAGAAAGAGCTCGGATGGAAGGCCGAACGTTCTATCGACCAGACTCTCGAGTCTGCATGGAAATGGGAGTGTCATCTGAAAGAAACCTCAAAGTAAACATGCCCGATTTCCCGGAAGGCAAAAGATACAGTTCTTTTGTCGGCTATTTCAGGAAGATTTATGGTGAACGCCTGCAGAAGATAGTCATCGATGCAGGCTTTACTTGTCCTAACAGGGACGGGACTGTCGGACGCGGAGGCTGTACGTATTGTGACAACGCGGCTTTTCATCCCGCTTACAGTTCTGCTGGGAAACCGATTCGTGACCAGATCGACGAAGGTATCGTGTTTCATAAGGTCCGTTATCGCAATGCTTCACGTTATCTCGCTTATTTCCAGTCGTTTTCAAATACTTATGCGCCGTTGGAGCGCCTACGGTCCCTTTATTTCGACGCCCTGTCTCATCCTCAGGTGGCCGGGATTGTAATCGGCACGCGTCCCGACTGTGTGGATGAAAAGAAGCTTGACTGGCTGTCATCGCTTGCCGACGGGTCTGCCTTGCCCGGCTGGTCCCGCACTGTAGGCGGGGAGGAGAGGAAGGCTCCTGTCGTAATCGTGGAATACGGTATAGAGTCATGCTATGACCGGACTCTGGCAAGGATAAACCGCGGGCACGATTTCGCATGCGCCAGAAGGGCGGTGCAGCTTACGGCAGAGCGTGGTATCGATACCGGAGCGCACTTCATTCTGGGACTGCCGGGCGAGACCAGGGAGATGATGCTTGAAGAAACGGCGCTGATAAATGAACTCCCGCTCCGTTCGGTGAAGTTCCATCAGTTGCAGATAGTAAAGGGGACACGGATGGAAAAGGAATCCGCCGCCGTTCCGGAGGATTTCTTGAAGTTCACTCTGGAGGAGTATGTCGACTTTTTCGTGGACATGCTCGAGCGTCTCCGCCCTGACCTTTATATCGAGAGGTTTGCCGGCGAGGTCCCGCCCCGTTTCGTGAACGGGACTCCGTGGGGCCTGATCCGTAATGTCGAGCTTCTCCGTCTGCTCGACAGGCGTCTTGAAGAGCGCGGTACCTGGCAGGGCCGTCTGCTGTGACCGGGATTTTCTTCTGTTCCATAATAAATTTGTGTAAATAATTCAATTATTCTTATATTTGCGTGCAAAATTATTTGCGATGCAGACTTTTGTTAATTCTCAGATTCCCGAAGGACTGACCTTCGATGACGTTTTGCTTATTCCTGCACGCTCCGAGGTGCTTCCCCGGACGGTGGATGTCAGTACGGATTTCACGACAGATATAAGGCTCCGGACTCCTATAGTGTCGGCTGCCATGGATACGGTGACTGAGGCAGAGCTTGCCATAGCCATTGCTCGTTCCGGAGGTATCGGTGTGATTCACAAGAACATGACCATCGAAGAGCAGATGCGGCAGGTGCGCCGTGTCAAGAGAGCGGAGAACGGCATGATCTACGATCCTGTCACCATCCGTCCCGATGCGACTGTCGGAGATGCTCTGGGGATGATGGCCCAGCACCATATCGGCGGCATTCCTGTCGTAGATGCGAACAACTATCTTATAGGTATAGTCACCAACCGTGACCTCCGTTTCCAGGACAACATGAAACTTCCGGTTTCGCAGGTCATGACGTCCGAGAATCTGGTGACGGCCCCTAAAGGAATCGGTCTGAAAGAGGCTACCGATATCCTCAAGCATCATAAGTTCGAAAAACTTCCTGTAGTGGACGAGGACGGCAAGCTCGCCGGACTCATCACTTACAAGGACCTCATGAAAATCAAGGACAACCCTATAGCTTCAAAGGATTCCAAGGGCCGCCTTCTCGTGGCCGCCGCAGTAGGGGTCAAATCCGATACGATAGAAAGAATAGAAATGCTTACGAGCGCAGGCGCCGATGCTGTCGTTGTGGATACCGCACATGGGCATTCTGTCGGTGTGCTTGAAGTGATAAAGAAAGCCTGTGACGCTCTTCCTGACATACAGATAGTAGCCGGAAACGTGGCTACGGCCGAAGGTGCCAAGGCCCTTGCCGATGCAGGAGTCAAGGCAGTCAAGGTCGGCATAGGTCCGGGCTCGATCTGTACGACCCGCATTATCGCAGGAGTCGGCATGCCGCAGCTCTCGGCCGTGATGATGGCTTCAGAGGCGCTTAAAGGTACCGGCATTCCGGTTATCGCGGACGGCGGCATCAGGTATTCTGGGGATATCGTAAAGGCTCTTGCAGCAGGTGCGAGCACCATTATGGCCGGCTCTCTCTTTGCCGGAGTGGAGGAGTCTCCTGGAGAGACTATCATCCTGAACGGAAGGAAATTCAAGTCATACAGGGGCATGGGGTCTCTTGAAGCCATGCAGCACGGTTCCAAGGACAGGTATTTCCAGGATATGGAGGAAGATATCAAGAAGCTCGTTCCGGAAGGAATCGTGGCCCAGGTTCCTTACAAGGGAACGCTCTCTGAGGTGGTTTACCAGCTTATCGGAGGCCTGCGTGCAGGTATGGGCTATTGCGGTGCCAAGGATATCCCGTCCCTCAGGTCCGCCAGGTTCGTCCGCATTACCCAGGCCGGGTATCTTGAGAGCCACCCTCATGATGTGACCATTACACGCGAAGCTCCCAATTATTCCAGATAGTTTGGATGCACAGTTTCCGTAACATAGCGGTTTTTGCTGGAATCGTCTTGCTGGCATTGTCGTCATGCAGGACGATTTCATCTCTTGTGCATGATGATCAGGTGGTGGCCAGGGTAGGCAGGGCATGCCTGTACAAAAGCGAGCTCGACAAGGTCATCCCGCCGGCTTCATCCCCGCCGGACAGCATGGCCCTGGCCCTGCAGTATATCAATGCATGGGCTTCCGATGTGGTGTTCACGGATGTAGCCGAGTCCCAGCTTTCAAAAAGCGACAAGGACGTTTCCAGAGAACTGGAAGAGTACAGACGTTCACTGCTGAAATACAAGTACGAGCAGAAATATGTCAACGAGAGGCTGGATACAGCCGTAACTGAAACCGAGATTTCGGAATACTACCAGATGCACAAGGATCAGTTCGTGCTGGAGAATCCTATTGTCAAGGTGCGTTATCTAAGGATTTCCGCCGATTCTCCGAATGCCGGACTGATAAAGAAGAAAATGGCCTCCACCGTAGTGGATGACCTTGTAGAGGCTGACAGCCTTGCATATTATTCTGCGGAAGTCTATACGGATTACGGGGGCCGGTGGATAGATATTGCACAGCTGGCGAAGAATTTCGGAATGGACCATACCGTCATGATGTCCAGGGCCAGCCGATCGATGGTTGAGGTGAAGGACGCTTCAGGAAAACTGAATGTGGCTTACATAGAGGACTATATTGCGGCGGGGGAGGCAGCTCCGCAGGATTATTGTACCGAACATATTAAAGACATGATTATCAGCATCAGAAAGCATGACCTTGTCAATGATCTGGAACGGGACTTGCTCGAAGATGCGCGCGAAAAAGGCAAGTTCGAGATTTTGTAGAAATAATATCAGGCATGGAAATGAGAAGAAATTGGATCGCCGTCATACTTTTGGCGCTACTGTCAGGGATCTCCGGTCCGGTATATGGACAGAAATATCCGGATGGCATTATAGACAAGACAGTTGCAGTCGTCGGTAATGAAATGATAATGATTTCACAGCTTGAGGAAGAAGTACGCATTATGATGGCACAGGGTTTTGTCCCTGACCGGGATGCCAGGTGCGAGATACTGGAGAACATGATGGTGTCGAAACTTTTCCTCATGCAGGCCAGGCTGGACTCCCTGACCGTCAACAATGACATGGTTGAGGGAGAACTCAGGAACAGGATCGATCAGTTCAGGACTTATTTCGGCGGGGATGAAGGTGTGGAGAAACAGTTCGGCAAGCCTTTGTACAAGCTCCGTCAGGAGTGGCGCGAAACTTTTCAGGACCAAAGCCTTACACAGCAGATGCAACAGAATATCATGTCTGACATACCTGAAGTGACTCCTTATGATGTCGAGGAATATCTGAAACGGACAGACCCGGATGATCTTCCTGTAGTGCCTGTGAAGTATCAGCTGAGCCAGATCTGCATATACCCTGACCGGGAAGCGGCGAACATGACGGTCAAGGAACGTCTTCTGGCCATAAGGGAGCGTATAATCAACGGAGAGAAATTCTCTACCCTTGCCAGAATCTATTCCCAGGACCCCGGCAGCGCAATGAAGGGCGGAGAGCTCGGCATGGCTTCCAAGTCCATTTTCTGGCCGGCGTTTTCGGATGCGGCCATGTCCCTCAAACCGGGAGTGGTTTCCCAGATTGTTGAAACCCCTGACGGTTTCCATATCATAGAGGTCCTTGAAAAGAAAGGAGACATGTTCAATGCACGGCATATCCTGCTTAAACCGGAGTACACTGCGGAGGATCAGGAAAAAGCCTTCCATGTCCTGGACAGCCTCAAGACGGAGATGGCCAACGGGGCCGTGACATTTGAGATGGCTGCGCGCTTCTATTCCGAGGATCCGGCTACCCGTACCAACGGCGGCCAGATGGCGGATCCGGCCACCGGCTCGTCCTACTTTGAAATAGACCAGCTCAAGCCGCAGGACTATGCTGCAATCAAGAATCTTAAGGAAGGCGAGATCTCCGATCCGGTAGAGTCTCTCGACAACGAGGGCAGAAGCGGGAATACCGTCTACAAAATCATCAAGGTGGACAGGATCCTGCCGTCCCATACGGCATCATTCAATGAGGACTACAGTCTCATTTCAGATCAGGTGAAGCAGGAGGCTTCCATGAAGGCTGTCGATGACTTCATCGATTCCAAGCTCAAGACGACTTACATAGTGATAGACCCGCTGTTCAGGTATTGCGAATTCGACAATGACGGCTGGGCGGACAAGTTCAGGGATAATTGATTCTTATGGGGCTTCTCAAAAGGCTGGCATATTGTCTTGCAGTCCTCATGTTCCCTTTATCTTCCTATGCCCAGTCACAGGAGAAAGAGGAGCCTGAGGACAGCATCGTTACACTGATAAGTTCCAAAAAGGCGCAGCTTCTGGAAATCGACGGCCAGAATCTTAGGAAGGTGACCGGGCCGGCGACATTCCTTCATAACAATACGTACCTTTTGTGCGATACGGCTCTGTGGAATGTCGATACGAAAATAATAGATGCCATAGGCAACGTGAAGATTATCCAGGAAGAGACGGAACTCCAGAGCGAGAAGATGGTCTATTATATCGACCGGGATCTCGCCGAGTTCAGGGGGAATGTCGTACAGCTGCGGGATAAGGACAATAATATCCTCAGAACCAGGAATCTGGATTACAACACCAAGGACAGTATAGCCGTTTTCAGGGGAGGAGGCTCCATGAAGGACAAGGACGGCCAGATCATAGAGAGCGAAACCGGAAAATACGAATCCAAGATAAAGCTGTTCACTTTCACGGAGAATGTCAACATGTTCACCGATTCCATCTTCGTCAAGACTTCGAGACTGATGTATGAGTCTGACAAGAACCTGGCGACTTTCGGATTCGGGACCGACGCCTGGAAGGATGAGAATATGCTGTCGGCCAATGCCGGATGGTATGACAGAGGGAAGGAAGTGTTCTTTTTCCGGAACAGGGTACATGTCATGTCAGATGTCCAGGAAGGTTGGAGCGACTCGTTGTATTTCTACAGGAACTCCATGGATGTGGAAATGCTCGGGAATGCCCAGGTTACGGATACAACCAGAAATGTTTCAGGTCTTGCAGGCAGGATTTCCTATACCGATTCCGTTTCCAGGGTTACAATGACCAGAAAGCCGGCGGTAGTCGCCGAGGTAGAGGACACCGAAGCGGGCCGGGATACCGTATACTTCGGTGCCGATACACTGATATATTATACGGTCAGGATGTGCGACGTGGATTCTATGGTTGTAGCGGATGCCGGAACCAGAATATCTTCCATGGACGTGGATCCCGTGACCGAGTTCCGGAAAAAGGCTGCGGAAGAAGCGGCCAAGGCAGCGGAGGAGGCTGCCCGGAATGACCCTAACAGGAGACCGGACATCCCGCCTGAAAAGGGAAATGAGAAGCAGTCACCTGATAAGGGAAAGAAAACCGGCACGACGCCGGCTCTATCGGCTTCGCTTCCTGCGGAAGAAGATTCGCTCCCGACAAGATCAGACTCTTTGTCGGCGGCGGGTGATTCTTTGTCTGTCATGGCGGATTCTCTGCATGCCGGTTCCGATTCACTTGCCGTAGGCCTTGATTCTCTTTCTGTCGGTCCGGACTCGTTGTCTGTCGGATTGGATTCTCTTTCTGCCGGAGCGGATTCCCTGGCTTCGGCGGACAGCACTATGGCTCCGCCAATAGAACCGGACACGACGAAAATAGGATTTGTAAGGGCCTTGAACAATGTAAAGATCTACAGGCGCGACATGCAGATCGTGTGCGATTCTCTTGAGTACTGCGATCTTGATTCGATAGCAAGGCTTTTCAAGCAGCCGATGATCTGGAACGAGGTGACCCAGCAGTATGTGGCCGACAGCGTGTATGCGCTTGTGAGAGGAAACCGGCTGGACAAGGTAAGCCTCATGTCCAATGCCTTTGTCCATAACCAGCAGGACAGCGTGCATTATGACCAGATCAGAAGTACAGAGATGATGGCTTATTTTGACGAGAATTCCCAGTTGAGCCGATTCGATGCTTTGGGAGGCGCGTCCGCCCTGTTCTATCTTGAGGAGAACGATGCCCTGGCTACGGTCAACAAGAAAGAGACAAAGATGCTGTCGGCGGTTTTCAAGGACGGCAACATCAACAGGATATATTATTTCGATACGGCCAAGAGCGATGCTTATCCTGTTGCCCAGATGACGGCGGAGGAACAGATGCTCAAAGGTTTCTGCTGGCAGCCGGATAAGAGGCCTGCCGACAGGAATGCCGTCACTGCGCAGAAACTGCGTTCTTCCGAGCGCCGTTATTATTCATCCAGACCGCGGGCGAATTTTGTCCGGACTGGACAGTATTTCCCTGGATATATCGATGATATCTACACTCAGATACATCAGAGGGATTCGCTCGGTAAGGTCAGGGAAAGGCAGAGGCAGCTGATGGAGCAGGACCGCAGGATGCGGGAGCAGTTTATAAAGGATTCCCTTGCAATCGCCCGTCTCGATTCAATAGCAGTGGCTGACTCGATAGCCCAGTCCGACAGTCTGGCATTTGCCGCCGATTCCATAGCCAAGGCGGACTCCATTGCGTTTGCTGATTCCGTAAGGCAGGCCGAGATAGCCGATTCCCTGGCATCTGTAGTCCCGGCAAAAGAGCAGTTGAGGGAACAGGCCCGTAAGGCCCGTGAGGAGAAGAAAGCCGCCCGTATAGCCGCAAAGGAGCAGAGGTGGGCGGAAAAGGATCAGGCTGATGCGGACAGACTGAAGGCCAAGGAGGAGAAAAAGAAGGAAAAAGAACGTGCCCGCAAGCTTAAGCTTATCCTGAAAGTCCAGGAAGAGGCCAGAAAAGATTCTCTGGAACTGGAAAAATATAAGGACAGATACAGAGTCATGGCCGAGAAACGGAAAATCCGTGAGGAGAGACGCTCTGCCCGCAGGAAAATAAAACCGCAGCCGCTTCCGGAAACAGGAGCCGCAGTAATCGAACCGGATAAAAATGAAGAGGAACTATAGGAAACTGTTTTCAAAAAAGTCGCTGCGCTTCCGCAGATGGGGACACAAGTCCTACTCTGCATTCTGCAGCATAGGACGGCATGTGACTATCGGTCATGTGAGCAAGGGAATCGCCGATGCTTCCATGGAGAAAGCCGGCGCTGTAGATGAAACCCTGGTGGAGAGGATTATCCGCCGGGGCGGTCTTGACAGGGAGGAAGCGGAAAGCATGGCTGAATCGGTGCCGTTGCGGCAACTGGTTTCCATGGCGGCGGAAGTCACTGCTGCCTGTGCGTCGCGGCGGTTCGATACGTGTTCGATAATCAATGCCAAATCAGGCCGTTGTCCGGAAGACTGTAAATGGTGTGCCCAGTCGGCGCACTACCATACGGATGCATCTGAATATCCGCTTCTGGATTCCGTCAGCATCCTCAAGGCGGCGAAACTGTGCGAGGCCCAGGGCATTGGCCGTTTTTCGATAGTCACCAGCGGACGGAAACTTACTGAAAAAGAGATAGATTCGATATGCAGTACGGCTGCTTATTTGAGAAAGGAATGCCGTATTTCGCTCTGTCTGTCAGCGGGGCTGCTGGACAAATCCTCGCTCATGAAACTTCACAGGGCCGGTATTTCCAGATACCACTGTAATCTGGAGACTGCCCCGTCCTGTTTCGGGAGACTCTGCTCTACTCATACTCAAACGGAAAAAATCAAGACATTGCATGATGCCCTTGAAGCCGGCATGGATATATGCAGCGGGGGTATTATAGGAATGGGAGAGACGATGGCACAGCGTCTCGAACTTGCTTTTACCCTGAGGGAACTCGGGGTAAAATCGGTCCCTGTAAATATCCTGTCTCCTATTAAAGGTACTCCTCTGGCCGACCAGCCACTTATTCCCGAGGATGAAATCGTAAGGACAGTGGCGATGTTCAGGCTTATCATGCCTGATGCGTATCTGAGATTTGCAGGCGGCCGCGCAAGGCTTTCGGAACAGGCTCTGATGACTTCTTTCCAGGCTGGCATAAATTCGGCCATAATCGGGGACATGCTGACCACTACCGGAGCGGACGTCGCTACCGACAAGGCACGTATCCTTGCTGCAGGATATATGCTGTAGTTTTTCTGCTATCCCGAATCCGGCATTCTTACAGCCCGAGGCCGGGAAATCTGTCAGGACAACCTTTTTTATAAAAATCAGTTAGAGATAGATGATATGATTATTGAAACCAATATCGACCGGTTCGATACGGAACATCTGTGGCATCCCTATACTTCTGCCACGAGACCGCTTCCTGCATACAGGGTGCGGGAGGCGCACGGATGCAGGATCATACTGGAGGACGGTACGGAACTTATCGAGGGCATGTCTTCCTGGTGGTGCGCCGTTCATGGCTACAACCACCCGGTGCTCAATGCCGCTGCGAAATCGCAGATAGACAGAATGTCCCATGTGATGTTCGGCGGACTTACCCATGAGCCTGCGATAGAACTCGGAAAACTGTTGCTGGGGATCCTTCCGGAACAGCTTTCCAGAATATTCTATGCGGACAGCGGTTCCGTTGCGGTCGAAGTCGCCATGAAAATGGCTGTCCAGTACCATTATGCGCTCGGACGGCCCGAAAGGACGGATTTCGTGACCATAAGGTCCGGATATCATGGGGATACATGGAACGCGATGTCGGTGTGCGATCCTGTCACCGGAATGCACGGCATATTCGGCAGCGCCCTGCCTGTGAGGTATTTCGTTCCGTCTCCGTCAAGCCGTTTCCACGGGGAATGGGATCCCCGTGATGTAGAACCCCTGGAGAAAGTGATAGAGGAGCACGGCGGTTCACTGGCGGCTATGATTGTGGAGCCGGTGGTCCAGGGGGCAGGCGGGATGCGTTTCTACCACCCGGAGTATCTGAGGCAGGCGGCACGGCTGTGCAGGGAGCATGGTATCTTGCTGATATTCGATGAGATAGCGACAGGATTCGGAAGGACCGGAAAACTGTTTGCATGGGAACATGCCGGTGTGGTGCCTGACATCATGTGTATAGGCAAGTCGCTGACAGGAGGCTACATGACGCTTTCCGCAGTGCTGACCACAGATGAGGTGGCGCATACGATTTCCGACAATTATCCCTATGCTTTCATGCATGGCCCGACCTTTATGGCCAACCCTCTTGCTTGTGCTGTCGCCAGGGCTTCAGTGCAGCTGCTTCTCGATTCCGGCTGGCAGGAAAAGGTGAAAAGAATAGAAGCGCAGATGAAAGCGGAACTTGCTCCGGCCGCAGGTCTTCCCCAGGTGGAGGAAGTACGGGTATTGGGTGCGATAGGTGTCATCCAGACCAGGGAACCGGTGGATATGGCCGTTATCCAGCGGCGTTTCATCGAAGAAGGGATCTGGGTCAGGCCTTTCGGCAGGCTGGTATATATCATGCCCCCGTATGTAATCTCTCCGGAAGAACTCTCGAGGCTTACTTCCGGTCTTGTCAAAGTCGTGGGGGAAATATGAACGGGTTTTCGGAAAAACTGGAGGAACTCCGCATTTCCGGGAACCTGAGGCGGCTTCCGGAAGCATCGCATGACGGGAAATATTCGGTAATGGAAGGCCGGCGTATGCTGAACCTTTCTTCCAACGACTATCTCGGTCTTGCTTCCGGTTCCACAATGCCGCTTATGAAGGATTTTCTGCGGGAAGCCGGCTTGTCATGCGGGACATCAGTGCCGGAAGATTTTCTGTTGGGTTCGACATCTTCGAGACTGCTTACAGGCACTTTTGACGTACATTCACGCCTGGAACGGGCCCTGTGCAGACTGTCCGGGCGGCAGTCGGCCCTTGTATTCGGGAGCGGCTATCACATGAATGTCGGAATCCTTCCGGCCGTGACAGACTCTTCGTCAGTCATCCTTGCGGACAAACTGGTGCATGCCAGCATAATAGACGGCATAAGGCTGTCATCCGCCCGTTCTGTCCGCTTCCGGCACCAGGATATGGACCAGCTTGAGTCGCTTGTGGAGAAATACGGCATGGAGTGCAGCCGGATAGTCATAGTCACCGAAAGCATTTTCAGTATGGACGGTGATCTTGCAGACCTGAAGCGTCTGGTGGATATAAAACGGAAACATCCGCAGGTGATGCTGTATGTGGATGAGGCTCATGCGGTCGGTGTCAGAGGAGATACGGGGATGGGACTTGCACAGGAACTGGGAGTCATGCAGGACATTGATTTCCTGTGCGGGACATTCGGCAAGGCGGTCGCTTCTGCCGGTGCATACGTGCTGTGTGAGAGTGCCGTGCGCGAATATCTCGTTAACCGTATGAGACCTCTCATATTCTCGACGGCGCTGCCTCCTCTTAATGTACTGTGGACTCTAAGGGTAATGGAGAACCTCGTCACGATGGGGAGCATGCGCCAGGCCCTGTCTGACAATGCCGCGAGAATCAGGGAATTCATCAGGTCGCGCGGAGTCGTGTGCCCGTCAGGAAGCCACATCATACCTGTGATGGCAGGAGACAGCCATCGCGCCATTGCAATGGCAGAGGAAATGCAGTGTCAGGGTTTCTACCTTCTGCCGATCCGGCCTCCGACAGTTCCGGAAGGCACTTCCAGGCTGCGGATTTCCCTTACCGCCGCGATTACCCGGCCGGAAACCGACGCTTTGATAAATGTTCTCGGAAGGCTTCTTCCGTGATTGCTGTTTATGAAGTTCAGATAATTCCACATGAAACAGGATTTTATAATAAAGAATGACAATTCCTCGCTGCTTCTGGTTTTCGGAGGCTGGGGTACCTGGACGAGGCTTTTTTCGGAAGGGCCGTTCCCTGAAGGGTATGACGTGCTGCTCTGCTATGATTATAGGACAATGGATTTCGACCCGTCGGTATTGTCCGGATACGGTACGGTCCGTCTGATCGCCTGGTCGATGGGGGTGTGGGTGGCTTCCAGAGTGCTTGCCGGAGCGGATGTGCGGTGGGAAAAACGTATTGCCGTAAACGGCACTCTGACTCCGGTAGATGATCTGACGGGAATCCCTGTGGCGGTATTCAACGGGACTTTGGACAATATGTCCGAACCGGTCCTGTCCAAGTTCAACAGACGGATGTGCGGCAAGGATCTGGCCTGCTATATGTCGCGCGGCCCGGGCAGGTCTGCGGAGGAACTGAAAGAAGAGCTGTTCGCCTTGAAAGAGGCTGTCGGCGCTTCTGGAGTCGCTCTGTCTTTTATGTGGGATGTAGCTGTAGTCGGGACCAAGGACCTGATATTCCCGGCTGAAAACCAGTTGCGGGCATGGGATGTCTGTGCGGTGGAAGCGGTCGAGGTCGACTGCGCACATTACAGCAGGGATTTGTTTGCCAGGCTGTTTTCAAGCTGTTGCCATTCCGACCTGGCGGAGCAGGCGGAGAAATCTGTCTAATAAGGATATAATGTCAATGATGAAAGTAGATAAAGACTTGATATCCAAACGCTTTTCCAAGGCTGTCGGAACTTACGACGGAGCGGCCGCAGTGCAGGATGCCATTGCGGAACGGATGGTGTCTCTGCTGCAGTATCATGACGGCAGGCGCGGCACCGCAGCCGATGGCAGAAATGCAGTGGGGAAAGTTCTGGAAATCGGCTGCGGGACAGGTCTGTTCACAAGGAAATTTCTGAAGGCATATAGCCCGGAGAGGATGTGGCTCAATGATATATGCCAGGACTACGAGGAAAGTCTGTCTGATATCCTGTGTAAAGGCAAAGGGGATACGGTTTGTCCGGAGTCTGTTCCTGGAACGGGAACGGATATGGGCGGCGGTTTTGTTTTCCTGCCGGGAGATGCGGAATCCCTGGATCTGCCGCAAGGTCTGGATATGGTTGTATCCTGCTCCGCATTCCAGTGGTTTCATGATATGCCGGCATTTCTCCGTAAGGCCTCCGATGCCTTGAATGAAGGTGGCATATTGGCTTTCAGCACATTCGGTCCGGATAACCTCAGGGAGATATCCGCTCTTGAAGGGGTTTCGCTGCATTACCTGTCTTTGGCTGGAATCAAGAGCATGATTCCGGAAGGGATGGAAATCCTGTGCGCGGAAGAATGCCGTCAGGTGCAGTATTTCAGTTCCGCCATGTCGGTACTGCGGCACCTCAAAGATACCGGTGTCGCGGGGATACGGCGCGAATTCTGGACACGGAGTCGCCTGGAGGGTTTCGACAGGCAATACCGGGAGCGTTTTTCCTCTGTTGGCGGCCTGCCTCTTACCTACCATCCGATGTGGCTTGTGTGCAGGTCTTGTCATTTCGACCGGCCGGAGGGAGTGGAGAAATTTGCCTGAAGAATCCTGTAGAATCTCTCGGCTTCGCTCGGGATGACAGTTGCGGATAGAAATTATAAAAAATAAGCCAATATTATGGAAAACAATGTATATTTCGTGAGCGGCATAGATACAGATGCCGGAAAGAGCTATGCCACAGGGTATATAGCCAAAGTATGGAATGAGTCCGGGATAAGGACCGTTACGCAGAAGTTCATCCAGACCGGAAACGAAGGCATGTCGGAGGACATAGCCCTTCACAGGAAGATCATGGGCTGCGGCCTGCTCCCTGAGGATGAGCAGAGACTGACAATGCCGGAAATATTCTCCTACCCGTGTTCACCGCATCTGGCGGCGGAAATCGACGGCAGGGAGATAGACTTCGGGAAAATAGAAACCGCGACAGACACATTGAGCGAGTGGTACGACGCCGTCCTGCTGGAAGGTGCCGGAGGGCTGATGGTCCCGCTGACACGTACTCTGCTCACAATCGATTACATCAAGGAGAAAGGCTATCACCTTATCTTCGTTACATCAGGCAGGCTCGGCAGCATCAGCCATACCCTTCTGGGCCTGGAAGCCGTCAAGTCCAGGGGCATTCCTTTGAAGATGCTGGTCTTCAACATGTTCCCGCAGGAAAAGGACAGCACCATAGCCGATGATACCAGGACCTTCCTCAAAGATTGGATTGACCGCGAATTTCCCGGAACGGAATACTTCACTGTCCCGGTGCTGTAGCCCATACGGCCTGCCGGTCTGCTGATAGCCTACGGCGTGGTGGAGAATGATGCCCCGACACCGATAGTGGCATCGCCGATCTTGAATTTTGTGGAGGCCCCTATGTTTATGCGCGGGGCGCTGACAGGGTTGAACGTTGGCGTCCCGAAAGCATTGAAGTCCGTATAGCTTCCCCAGAACATCATGCTTGTGTTTTCCGACGGGCGCATGATGACGGACATCATTCCTCCTGCTACCGGTACAGGCTTCCTGTCCTTGAGCATGCTCATCCCGAATGTGCCTCCGCCGTTCACTTCGAGCCACGGTGCGAGCTGTACTCCGGCCGCCACGTACGCCGACTGGTATCTGTAAAGGTTCAGCCAGTCGATGTCCCTGCGTCCGAGGAATGCGTGGAGACTTCCTGTCAGCGGCATCGTCCCGTAGTGCTCCTGCATGATGCCGTTGAACCTGTACACGGCTGTATAGTAGGGCTTTATGTCTACGGTGCTATAGAATAGGGGAGAGACGGAAGCCTGCATCATGCCGGAAATTTTCTCCCGGCTGTATCCGGCTATGTCCTCTTCCGGGATCAGCAGGCCAGGCTGCACCATATTCCCGATTACACTGTTCCGCTCTGAAACCGTAAGGGCGGAACTATCCGCAAATGAAGTGCTGTCCCGCTCCTGCGCCTGCATAGCAGTACCCAGGCCCAAAAACAGGCCGCAAAGTACCGTCGACATTATCTTGAAATATTCCATGTCTCAAAACTCGGAATTATTTTCATCTTTTCAAAAATAATTACCTCAAAAACCGCTTCGTGTTTTTGAGGTAATTTACTTCGTGTTTTTGAGGTAATTTACTTCGTGTTTTTGAGAACCTTTTATATTTGCGTGTGAGCAGGAGTGGATTTTCCAAACCGTTGCGCCCGCACAGGGAGGGCCCCACATTCACTCGTAAAAATGAAATAAAAGGAGGAGTTCAAGGCAGGTGCCGACCGAGGACCGGAGCATACTGGCAGTATGTGAGGACCGGAGGGCAAGCCTAACGCCGAAATCGTCCTTTTATTTCATTTTTAACCCTGTTGGAATTTGCGGGAAGAACGTGACATCTGCTGCAACTCAATCGTAATCTGCTCCGATTCCTGCAGAAGGTTCAGGTACAGGTACGCCACAGTAAGGTTCACATTCTCGTTCTGGATATCCACCATGAGGGACTTCCTCAGATTCGAGAACTCGACCTGCATCTCGGAGATTTCCTTGTCGAAGTTCCTCAGGTCGGAATAGTCTCCGGCTTTGCACAGATCTGCGATTCCGCGGATGATTTTCGCTGTCCTGTCACGCTGTACGGTGAACTCGTCGATATACTTCTGAGGCAGCGGAGAGAAATGGTTGTCCACATGCTCGTAAAGAGGCTCGCAGATACGCCTGATGGAGTAGTACAGCTGTTCCATGCTATTGAACACCATGTGGAACCAGGCGCTCTTCCTCAGCCCTTCCTCCGGCTCGATATGCCGCAGGCAGAGGGTTTCCTTGCGTCTGAGATTCTTCAGACGCACCTTTTCCTGCTTCAGATCGTTCGAACTTTTCCTCAGGATCTTGACGTTTTCCTCGAAAAGTCCGTCGGTGATATCCTTGTATTTGTCTGCCATATCGTTGAGGAAACGGGATTCGTTATCGGCGACATAGTCGCTGAACAGATTCCATGTCTGGGCGTAGTTCTGGGAAGAAAGGATGGCGCGGAACTGCTTGTCTCCGTTCTCGTCCTCGTTTTTCTGCTTGTAACGGATATTGTTGTGGATGAGGGCGGCAAGTCCGGCTACCACTATTATTATGGCTACCACATTCCCTCCGAAATGCATCAGGAGGACGATTATGAATGCGCAGGTGAAGGCCACTCCGGCGGTTATGAACCATCCGCCGATGACAGAAAGCACGCCGGTAACCCTGAATACCGCACTTTCACGGCTCCATGCACGGTCTGCAAGGGATGAACCCATGGCGACCATGAATGTCACGTATGTGGTGGAAAGAGGGAGCTTCAGGGATGTACCCAATGCGATGAGCAGGGAAGCCACTACCAGGTTGGTAGATGCCCTGACAAGGTCATAGGCGGCTCCGTCCTCTATTTCGATATTGCTCTTGTCGAACCTTTTGTTGATCCATACCCTTGCCTTTTCAGGAGTGACTGCCACAAGCCAGTTGGCGGTCGCGTTGCTCCAGCGCACAAGGCTGCGGGCTACCCTTGAAGAACCGAACATCTCGTCCCCTTCATCCTGTTTGGCAAGGCTGATTTCAGTCTTTGTCACGTTATGCGCCTTCTTTGAAGTCGCAAGGGCGATTACCATCACTATTCCGGCCAGGAACAGGAAGATGAACGGAGTCTTGGCCGGTTCGTTGAGCACTCCCATCATATATGAATCAGGGTCGGAACTGCCGGAGGCCATATAGTCGAGGTACGAGTCATAGCCTGCAAGCGGCACTCCGATGAAGTTCACCAGGTCGTTGCCTGCGAAAGCCGTCGCCAGGGCGAATGTACCTATAAGGACCACCACCTTGAATACATTGACTCTGCACCAGTGCAGGATCTGCATCAGCAGAGTGAAGAACACAAGACAGCCGCCGAGCACTTCAAGGGTGTGCGTATGTACCCAGGCCTTCAGCTCCGGTGTCATGAAAGAAAGGTCCTTGACTCCTTTTATGAGCATGAAATATATGATGGCCGTCGTGGCGATACCTCCGAACAGCCCTATCTTCCATTTGAGCTTTCCGGAGTAGCTGAACGAGAAGAGCAGCCTGGAGATATACTGTATCAGGAGGCCGAATATGAATGCCAGCGCCACGGAAACGAAAATCGCCATGATTACGGAAAGCGCTTTTTCGGTATTCAGATAATCGGAGAATCCGGCGCCGTCGTCAGCACCTGCCAACTTGAACATCGCCATCGCGAAAGAGGCTCCGAGCAGCTCGAACACCATGGATACGGTCGTGGATGTAGGCATCCCCAGCGAGTTGAACACATCCAGCAGGATGATGTCCGTAACCATCACGGCCAGGAAGATATACATGAGTTCCTGGAAGCAGTACTGCTCCGGACGGAAAATGCCGTGCCGGGCGATGTCCATCATACCGTTGCTCATGATGGCTCCGCAGAATACGCCGATGGCTGCGACAGTGATGATCGTGCGGAATTTGGCTGCTTTGGAACCGATTGCCGAATTAAGGAAATTTACAGCGTCGTTGCTGACTCCTACCCACAGGTCAGAGATTGCGAGAATAAACAGGAATATTACAAATCCCAGAAATATCCAGTCCATACAAATTATAGAAATAGTTTCCGGGCGCAAAATTAATTATCAGTTTTAAGCGGACAATCAAATCGGTGTTAAATTTTTGTTACGAAAAACTGTAACAAAATATTCATTGTTTCCCGGAATGCGGAAAACGTGAAAAATCATAACTTTGCATCACTTATTCAAAATTTATGGAGCAAGGTAAAATACTGATCGTCGATGACGAGGCTGATATAAGGGAGATACTCCAGTTCAATCTGGAAAATGCAGGTTACGGGACAGACTGTGCGGCTTCTGCTGAAGAGGCGCTCGACATACTGGGCCCCAGGCACAGTCTGATACTTCTGGACGTGATGATGGACGGAATGTCCGGGTTCAGGATGGCGGAGATCGTCCGCAAGGAAAGGAACAGCCAGATCCCTATCATTTTCCTGACTGCAAGGAGTGCCGAGAATGATCTGCTTACCGGATTTTCGGCGGGAGGGGATGACTATATCGGCAAACCGTTTTCCATTCATGAGGTGCTTGCACGGGTAAAGGCTGTTATAAAGCGGAGTGCAGGTGCGGCTGCCGCAGTGCAGGAAACGGAACCTGTGGTTGCGGGGCATCTCAGGATAGACATTACAGGGAAAATGGTATATTCGGACGGGGCGGCGGTCCTGCTGTCCAAGAAAGAGTTCGAAATCCTGTATATGCTTGCCTCTCATCCCGGCAGGGTGTACTCAAGGGAGGAAATAATCGGAGAGCTGTGGAAGGACGCTCCGTATGTCCTTGACAGGACAGTAGATGTGCATATCGCCAGAATAAGGAACAAGCTCGGCGAGTACAAGAAATACATTACCAACAGGTCGGGCTACGGGTACTGTTTCAATGTGACGGATTGCGATGGCGAAGAAAAGGACAACATATAAAAAGCAGCTGCTTACATATTTTGCAGGAGTCTTTACCGTATTCGCTGTCCTGCTGGTGATCTTCCAGTTACGGACCGAACGCAGGTATAAGGCTGAAATACTGCAGTCCAGACTCTCCGGATATGCGGATATCATAGCCCAGACGGCAGACTATAAGGATGTCGGGGAGCTGCTGCCTGGCGATCTCCGCATTACGGTCATAGACAAGTACGGTACGGTCCTGTTCGATTCCGATGCGGATTCGACATCGATGGACAACCATTCCCTGCGTCCGGAAATCCAAATGGCGGCGGAGCATTCGGAAGGTTTTTCCATCCGCACTTCGAATACCACGGGACTGCCTTATTTCTATTATGCCAAATCCTATGGAGGCTTTATAGTAAGGGTGGCCATGCCGTATGAACTGGATATGCAGCGTTTTTTCCGGCCGGATACATTGTTCCTCATACTGGTGTTTTCTCTTTTCACCGTGGCCCTGTTTTCTCTGATTTTCCTTTCCGACCATTTCGGTCAGGGGATTTCGAAATTGCGCGATTTCGCCGAAGCCGCCGTCAAGGGAAATGTGGACTATGAAGATATTGCTTTCCCCGACTCGGAGCTCGGGGAGATCGGAGAGAAGATGCTCGAGAGCTACAAGATGCTCAAGCACAGCAACGACATGATCGCGCTTGAAAAAGAGAGGCTCCTTCTTCATATACATTATTATGACGGAGGTATCGCCATTTTCACCCCTGACAGGGAGAAGCAGTACGCGAACCCGCGTTTTATCCAGTATGTCAATACGTTGCTGGACAGACCCACTCCTGATCTGAATGATATATGGAAGAGCAGTGTCTTTGCCCCCCTGTCGGAGTTTCTCGACAGGAACACCCCTGTCAAGAACGATTCCGCACCGGTGTTCAACTTCAAGCTTTCCAAAGGCGGCCACAACTATGGGATCCAGATGCTTGTCTATCCTGACAACGGTTTCGAGATAACTGTCAACGATATTTCCGAAAGCGAGAAAAGCAAGGTGATGAAACAGCAGATGACCAACAATATCGCCCATGAACTCCGCACACCGGTCAGCAGCGTAAGAGGCTATCTGGAGACGCTCATCACATGTCCGGGAATATCCGAGCAGAGGAGGAACATGTTCATAGACAGGGCCTATGTGCAGACCCTGCGCCTGTCGGACCTGATACGTGACATTGCCATCATCACCAAGATAGAAGAAGCCCCGGAGCAGCTTCATAAAGAACCTGTCGACCTGCACAATGCAGTGAACGAGATATTCGAGGAGTTCCGTTCCGCTCTGGATGCAAAAGGGATCAGGTCAGAGAACTGTATTGACAAGGGCCTGGTCATAAAGGGGAACGCTTCTTTGCTTTATGCCATATTCAGGAATCTGGTCGAGAACAGTGTCAAGTATGCCGGAGACGGTATCTCCATCCATGTAGAGTGCTATGCAAAGAGCGAAGGATTCTGCCATTTCACATATTACGACACCGGCAACGGGGTCAAGGAGGAGCATCTGTCCCGCATTTTCGAGAGATTCTACCGTGTTTCGGAAGGCCGTACCCGCGATGACGGCGGCTCAGGGCTCGGCTTGTCGATAGTCCGCAATGCCGTCGCATTCCACGGGGGCGAGATCCGTGCCGTCAACCGCAAGGAAGGCGGACTGGAATTCATATTCTCCTTAAAGGAAAAGTAATAAATCCGGGAAAAAGAAGGTTTCATTTTTTGTCCTCTGAGTTTTGCGGAAAATAAATTAAATTCGCATTGTTTTGTAAACAAAAAGACTAAATGATACATTCGCGAACCGGACTGGCTGTATGCCTTCTTGCATTCATTGCCGGGCATGCCATAGATATTGAAGCCCAGGATGATATGTCCGTGTGGTTTGACTCCCCGTGTTCTTCTGAAACCGGCCCCGCATGGGGTGCGGATCCGACTTTGGAATCAGGGGATGCCATGACCAATGCCGACTGGGAGTGGGAGCATGTCTCGCTGTCTCTCGGGAATGGCAGCATAGGAGCCAATATTTTCGGATCGGTCTCCACGGAACGGTTTACTTTCAATGAGAAGACCCTCTGGACCGGAGGTCCGGGCACAGGGGCTGCAAGTTACTGGAACGTAAACAAGGAATCAGCCCATATCCTTCCTGAAATACGGAAGGCCTTCATGGAAGGTGACAATGAAAAGGCCGCCAGACTCACGCAGGACAACTTCAACAGCGAGGTCCCCTATGAAACTTCCGCCGAGACTCCGTCACGCTTCGGCTGCTTCACCACTTGCGGGGAATTCAGGATAAAGACAGGTCTGGATGACGGGAAGATAACGGATTACCGGAGGTCGCTGTCGCTGGATTCTGCGCTGGCAGTCGTCGCTTTTTCCCGGGATGGTGTCCGGAACAGGCGGGAATTCTTCATTTCATATCCCGACAATGTGATGGCGGTGCGTTTCACTTCAGACCGTCCCGGAGCACAGAATCTCGATTTCACTTACTTGCCTAACCCGATATTCGTGAAAGGGGCTTTTAAGGCCGTGTCGGACAACGAGATGCTCTATACGGCGGCATTGCCCGGAAACGGTATGGAATATGCCCTTCGGGTCAGAGTCCTGACTGAAGACGGACATGTCGGAGTAGCCCCTGACGGGACAATAAAAGTAGAAGGGGCAGACGAGGCGGTGTTCCTCATCGCGGCCGACACCGGCTATAAAATCAGTTTCGACCCGGATTTCAACGATCCGGATGCATACGTTGGCGAAAATCCTGTAAAGACTACGGGGAAATGGATGAAGTCTGCGGGGAAGAAATCGTATGCCGCTCTTTTACAGAGGCATTATGAAGACTATTCGTCCCTGTTCCGGCGCTCGTCTCTGGTCCTTAATCCGGGAAAAGCCTGTTCCGGAGACAGCCTTCCGACACCGGAGCGGCTGGCAAGATACAGGGAAGGTGCGGAGGACTACGGTCTGGAGGCATTGTACTGGCAGTTCGGTCGGTATCTTCTGATAGCCTCTTCCCGTTCCGGCAATCTTCCGGCAAACCTTCAGGGCCTCTGGCACAACAATATAAACGGCCCCTGGAGGGTCGACTACCACAACAATATCAACATCCAGATGAACTACTGGCCGGCATGCCAGACCAATCTTCCGGAATGTGAAATCCCCCTGTTCGACTATATCCGTACTCTTGTCAGGCCTGGAGAGGAAACGGCCCGGGCATATTTCGGGGCGCGGGGCTGGACGGCTTCCATATCTTCAAACATATTCGGGTTCACAACCCCTCTCAGGGACAGGGATATGTCCTGGAATTTCAATCCTATGGCCGGTCCGTGGCTTGCCACCCATGTATGGGACTGGTACGACTTTACCAGGGATGATTCTTTTCTGGAAGATGTCGGATATGACCTGATAAAGGGAGGAGCGATGTTTTCGGCCGATTTTCTCTGGCGCAGACCCGACGGGTTTTATGCTGCGGTTCCTTCCACGTCTCCGGAGCACGGTCCTGTGGACAAAGGAGCGACATTCGTCCATGCCGTCGCCCGTGAAATCCTTTCGGACGCCATCGAGGCAAGTAAAGTGTTGGGAGTCGATGAGCGGGAGCGCATGCACTGGCAGGATGTCCTTGACAGCATTGCCCCGTATGAGGTGGGGCGGTACGGACAGCTGATGGAGTGGTCCGAAGACATAGATGATCCTCAGGACAGGCACCGCCACGTGAACCATCTTTTCGGACTGCATCCCGGCCATACCATTTCTCCTGTGACGACTCCTGACCTTGCAGAGGCATCAAGGGTGGTGCTGGATCATCGCGGCGACCTGGCTACGGGCTGGAGCATGGGCTGGAAACTGAACCAGTGGGCCAGACTCCATGACGGCAACCGCGCCTACGCCTTATATGGAAATCTCCTGAAGACAGGCACCAATGAAAATCTCTGGGATTCCCATCCTCCGTTCCAGATAGACGGCAACTTCGGGGGGACGGCAGGAGTCACGGAAATGCTTCTGCAGAGTCACATGGGCTTTATCCACCTGCTTCCTGCCCTTCCTGATGCATGGAAGGACGGCTGTCTCACAGGTGTCCGTGCCAGAGGAAATTTCATTGTAGACATAGCCTGGAAAAACGGATGTCTGGACCATGCTGTCATCCATTCCGGCTCCGGTGGCCCGTGCCGCGTGCATTATAACGGCCTGGACCTGGAATTCGGCACGGAAGCAGGAGACAGCTATCGCGTGGAAATGAAAGACGGCAGGTTAAAAAAATATAGTCATCATTGATTGCAGCAAGCAGTAGGCAAGAGCAGGCTGAGGGGACACCGGACTTCGGGAGGCTGCCTGATGTGAAAAAATGACAAAAAAAGGAGAAGAATCTTCTTAAATTCCGTCTGCGGAAAAACCGGGATTGGCACGGGATTTTCATCCCACGCCCCCGGTTTTTAAATGTAAATAGTATGCCAGGATTAACAGGACATATATCGCAGGTGATAGGGCCGGTGGTCGATGTGCATTTCGACCTTTCCGGAGAGGATGTAGCGAAGGAACTGCCCCGTATCCATGATGCACTGACCGTAAAGCGCAAGGACGGCAAGACACTTATAGTCGAGGTTCAGCAGCATATCGGTGAGGATACGGTCCGGACAGTGGCTATGGACAGCACTGACGGGCTGCAGAGAGGAATGGAAGTCACCAACACTTTCGCACCTATAACGATGCCTGTCGGAGCCCAGATACGGGGCCGGGTGATGAATGTGACAGGCGACAGTATAGACGGAATGTCTGAACTTGACAAGGAAGGGGCACTCCCTATCCACAGGGAACCTCCCAAATTCGAAGATCTTACCACATCGCAGGAAGTCCTTTTCACGGGAATCAAAGTCATAGACCTGCTCGAGCCTTATCTGAAAGGCGGTAAAATCGGTCTTTTCGGCGGAGCCGGAGTAGGGAAGACCGTCCTTATCAAGGAACTCATCAACAACATAGCCAAGAAACATAACGGATTCTCTGTCTTTGCCGGTGTCGGCGAGCGTACCCGCGAGGGTAACGACCTGCTCAGGGAGATGATAGAGTCCGGGGTTATAAAATACGGTGACGAATTCCTCAAAAGTATGGAAGAAGGCCATTGGGACCTTTCCAAGGTTGACCATAATGAGCTTCCGAAATCCCAGGTGGCCATGGTTTTCGGCCAGATGAACGAACCGCCGGGAGCCCGTTCTTCCGTAGCCCTTTCAGGTCTGACCCTTGCTGAGTCCTTCAGGGACAGTGCAGGGACCGACGGCCCCAAGGACATACTTTTCTTCATTGACAACATTTTCCGTTTCACCCAGGCCGGGTCAGAGGTTTCCGCTCTGCTGGGACGTATGCCGTCGGCAGTAGGTTACCAGCCTACCCTGGCTACCGAGATGGGGCAGATGCAGGAAAGGATCACGTCCACCAGGAATGGGTCTATCACTTCCGTACAGGCTGTCTATGTGCCTGCCGATGACCTGACCGACCCTGCTCCGGCCACGACATTCACCCATCTTGACGCTACGACCGTGCTGAGCCGTAAGATTACGGAACTGGGAATCTACCCTGCAGTGGATCCTCTGGAGTCCACATCCCGTATCCTCGACCCGAATATCGTCGGCCAGGACCATTACGAGACGGCACAGAGAGTCAAGCAGATACTGCAGAGGAACAAGGAACTGCAGGATATCATATCCATTTTGGGCATGGACGAGCTTTCCGATGAGGACAAGCAGACCGTAAACCGTGCCCGCCGCGTGCAGCGGTTCCTTTCCCAGCCGTTTGCCGTGGCAGAGCAGTTTACGGGAGTTCCGGGGGTGATGGTATCCATAGAAGATACCATAAAAGGTTTCAGGATGATACTTGACGGAGAGGTGGATTACCTTCCTGAACAGGCATTCCTGAATGTAGGCACCATAGAAGATGCCATAAAGAAAGGTGAAAGTCTTCTTGCAGCCGCAAAGAAGAAATAGTCCTTTTCAAGGAGGAAACCGGATGGACAGCAGCATTAAAAGTGGAATATTCCTCAAAATATCGTCTCCCGAGTCTCAGATACTCGGACAGATGGTGAGTTCCGTGTCCTTGCCAGGGCTCGGCGGACGTTTCTGCATATTGCATGACCATGCCCCGTTGATTGCTGCTTTGGGAGAGGGGGACATCGTATATACCGTAGGAGAAAAAAAGGAATCCCTTCATATCATGTCCGGATTCGTCGAAGTGAACGACAACACCGTCTCTCTTTGTGTAGAGATATAGGAGAGGTTTTAATGAAACGGTTAAAGTATATAATAATACTGGTGCTGCCGCTGATGCTGCTGCCGGCCATGGCATCCGCCGATGAGACCGGCGGACTTGCTCCGGAGGAGTCTTCCGGTGAATCGCAGCTGGACATCCAGGGCATCATATTCGGCCATATCGGGGATGCCTACCAGTGGCATATCACCAGGATAGGGGACAAGGAACTGACGATACCCCTGCCGGTCATAGTCCGCAGCAAGGACAGCGGATGGCACTGTTTCCTGTCATCGAAGCTGGAAGACGGGCCTTACAAGGGGTTCTACTTTGCAGAAGGCGGGAAATATGACGGGAAGATCGTGGAGAAGGACGCGGAGGGCAACGAAGTCAGGCCGTTTGACATTTCCATTACTAAAAATGTCCTCGGGCTTATGATCAACAGTGCGATCCTCGTGGCACTGATCCTGTGCTGTTCCCGCTGGTACCGCAGGCATGACGCTCTGAAGGAAGCCCCGTCGGGAGTCGCCGCACTCCTGGAGCCGGTAATCGAAATGATCGATGAGGATGTCATCAGAGGTTCTGTCCCTGAATCCCAGTACGCCAGATTCGCCCCGTACCTTCTTACAGTATTCTTTTTTATTCTGATAAACAACCTCATGGGTATCATCCCGATATTTCCGGGAGGTGCCAATATCACCGGCAACATCGCCGTCACTTTAGTCCTGGCAGTATGCACTTTCTTGGCTGTCAACCTGTTCGCAAACAGGCACTATTGGAAGGACAAGTTCTGGCCTGATGTGCCGTGGTGGCTGAAAGTTCCGGTGCCGCTGATTCCCTTTACGGAGGTTTTCGGAATATTTACCAAACCGTTTGCCTTGATGATCAGGCTTTTTGCCAATATAATGGCCGGCCATGCAGTCATCCTCAGTTTTGTCTGTGTGATTTTCATTACGGCAAAGCTTGGACCTGCGCTCAACGGGACCATGTCCGTTGTCGCCGTATTTTTCGGCATATTCATGGATTTCCTCGAGATTCTGGTGGCATTTATCCAGGCATACGTGTTTACGATGCTTTCGGCCGTATTCATAGGGCTTGCCCATGAAAAGCCCGAAACGGAATGACTGTACCGTCGTCCTGAACTGAGCCCGAAGGGCGAAGCCGAAGGATCTGTTAAAATTAAGGAAAATATAATATTAACGATAAATTAAATTCAATGACCATGTTACTTTCAACATTACTTCTTCAGGCTGCAGCAGGTGCAGCTCTCGGCAAGATAGGTGCGGCTCTCGGAGCAGGTCTGGCCGCAATCGGAGCCGGAATCGGAATCGGAAAAATCGGAGCTTCCGCAATGGAGTCCATGGCCCGTCAGCCTGAGGTTGCGGGAAAACTCCGTACAAACATGCTTATCATCGCCGCCCTTATCGAAGGTGTGGCAATGTTTGCCGTCATCATCTGTTTCATGGCTGTGATTTAAATAAGGGAGGCGGGAAATGTCATTGTTGATGCCTGACAGCGGTCTTCTTTTCTGGATGGTGATCATTTTCGCGGTCGTGTTTTTCGTGCTCGCGAAATGGGGCTTCCCGGTAATCACCTCCATGGTAGAGAAGCGCAAGGACTATATCGGCCATTCCCTGCAGCTTGCCAAAGAGGCGGACGAGAAGATGGCCGGGATGGCAAAAGAACAGGACCGCATGATCGCAGAGGCGCGTGCCGAGCAGAACAGGATACTGAAAGAAGCGGCAGAAGCCAGGAACAATATAATCAGACAGGCCCAGGACCAGGCTCGTGACGAGGCTGCGAAACTCCTTGCGGAGGCCAGGACACAGATCCAGGCGGAGAAAGAGAGTGCCTTGAGCGAAATACGCAGCCAGGTGGCGATGCTTTCTGTCGGAGTTGCCGAGAAAGTGATCCGTAAGGACCTTTCCGCCGACAAGGAACAGATGTCCCTGATAGAGAAGATGGTCGAAGAGGCCTCGAAACTGGATCCTTCAAGGAAGAACTGATAAGGCAGACTGGACATGAATACAGGTTTGGTTTCATACAGATACGCTTCAGCCCTTATGAAGTTCGTGACCGAAACCGGAAACGGAGAGAAGGTCTACGGACAGGTACTGACGCTCAGCAACAGCCTGTCGGCCGTCCCTGAACTCAGGGCCCTGATAGACAACCCGACGGCTGTTCCGGACTCCCGGAAATTCAGCCTTCTGGAATCGGCTCTCGGCGGGGAGGAGATGGCGGAAGAACTCAGCCGTTTCATCCGTCTGGTCATGAAGAACCGCAGGACCAGAATTCTGCGCTTTATTTTATATTCGTTCATTTCCCAGTACAGGGAAGCGCACAGGATAAAGGTCAGCCGTCTGATAACGGCTGTGCCTGCACCCGAGCTTGAGGAGCGTCTGGCCTCTGAAGTCAGGCGCAGGCACGGTGATACCGTGATATTCGAGCACAGGGTGGATCCGGAAATAATCGGAGGATTCATATTTGAAATCGACGGTTACAGGCTGGATGCAAGTACAGCTTCCCAGCTCAAATCGGTCCGCCGCCAGTTCATTGAAAAGAACCGCCGGATCGTCTGACCGCGACTGTCATCCCGAGCGGACGAAGCGTGCCGAAGGATCTGTATATAAATATAATAGAAATACAATATGCCTCAGAATATAAAACCAAGTGAAATTTCAGACGTGCTGCTACGGCAGCTGAAAGACATAGACACATCCCTCAGGTTTGAAGAAGTGGGAGAGGTGCTGCAGGTAAGCGACGGTGTAGTGCGCATTTACGGACTTCTCAATGCCGAAGCCAACGAACTTCTTGAGTTTGAGAACGGTATCAAGGCCGTAGTAATGAACCTGGAAGAGGATAATGTAGGAGCGGTTCTGCTCGGACCTACGGACCAGATTAAGGAAGGCATGACAGTCCGCCGGACAGGCCGTATCGCTTCCATCGATGTCGGGGAAGGAATGCTCGGCCGTGTGGTCGACCCGCTTGGAGTCCCTCTGGACGGCCGCGGCAAAATCGGAGGGGAACTGACGGAGATGCCACTGGAGAGAAAGGCTCCAGGAGTGATATTCCGCCAGCCGGTAACGGAACCTTTGCAGACCGGCATCAAGTCCATTGATGCGATGATTCCTATCGGAAGGGGGCAGAGAGAGCTTATCATCGGCGACCGTCAGACGGGAAAGACGGCGATAGCCATCGATACAATCATAAACCAGAGGGAGAATTATCTGGCAGGCGATCCGGTATATTGCATATATGTTGCCGTCGGGCAGAAAGGGTCCACGGTGGCAAATATAGTGAATACCTTGCGCGAGAAAGGTGCGATGGACTATACCGTTGTGGTAGCGGCAACGGCGGCTGATCCTGCAGCCCTCCAGTATTTCGCCCCGTTTGCTGGTGCCGCAATCGGCGAGTACTTCAGGGATACCGGACGGCATGCGCTGGTAGTGTATGATGACCTTTCCAAGCAGGCTGTGGCATACAGGGAGGTATCTCTTATATTGCGCCGCCCGTCAGGAAGGGAAGCTTATCCGGGTGATATTTTCTACCTGCATTCAAGACTCCTTGAACGGGCTGCAAAAATCATAGACCAGCAGGAAGTTGCAGAGCAGATGAACGACCTTCCGGAAAGCATGAAAGGCAAAGTGAAATGCGGCGGCTCGCTCACGGCGCTTCCTATCATCGAAACGCAGGCAGGAGACGTGTCCGCATATATCCCTACCAATGTCATATCCATTACCGACGGCCAGATATTTCTGGAAACGGACCTTTTCAACCAGGGATTCCGTCCTGCCATCAATGTCGGCATATCGGTGTCCCGTGTCGGGGGCAGCGCCCAGATAAAAAGCATGAAGAAAGTAGCCGGTACGCTGAAGATAGACCAGGCGCAGTACCGTGAACTGGAGTCATTCTCCAAGTTTAGCAGCGATATGGATCCGGTAACGGCAATGGCCATAGACAAGGGAAGAAAGAACAACAGTCTTCTTGTCCAGCCGCAGTATTCCCCTATGCCGGTAGGGGATCAGGTGGCTATTCTCTATTGTGGGACACACGGGCTGATGCGCGATATTCCGCTGGACAAGGTCCGCGATTTCCAGACGGCTTTCCTTGACAGGATGCATGCTTCTCATGAGGCTGATGTGCTCGCACCGCTCGCGGCGGGCACGATAGACAGCTCGATAGAAAGGACAATAGAACAGGAGGCTGCCGCTACGGCGCTCGCTTTCAGAGAGTAAGGAAATGGCATCATTAAAGGAAATAAAAAGCAGGATAAACTCCGTCAACGGTACTTTGAAGATAACCTCCGCCATGAAGATGGTGGCGTCTTCAAAGCTCCGCAAGGCGCAGAACGCGATAGGGAATCTGCTCCCGTACGAGCAGCAGATGCACCGTATCCTGGCGGATCTCCTGACAGAAGACGCATCTGCAGGAGAGAGCTATATCGCACGGCGGCCTGTTAAAAAGGTGGCCATAGTGGCCTTTTCTTCCAACTCGTCCCTTTGCGGAGGGTTCAATTCTATAGCCATAAAGCATTTCAGGGATACTGTCAGTCAGTATATGGACAGCGGGCTGTCGGCTGAGGATTTCTATATATTCCCTGTAGGCCGCAAGATGGCGGAGGCCGTAAGGAAGATGGGGCTGCAGGCACAGGGGGATTACTCCCATATGGCTGACAAACCTTCGTATGCAGAAGCATCGGAGCTGGCTGCCGGACTTATGGACCTGTTCACCGCCAGGCAGGTCGACATGGTGGAACTTGTCTACAATCACTGTAAGTCTGCCTCTGTCCAGATTCCCGTCAGAGAGACATATCTGCCTGTGAGTCTGGACAGGCAGGGGCAGGACAGTGCTTCATTCGTCAGCGATGCTCCGGAGCCGGCATATGACTATATCATCGAGCCAGACAAGCGTACAGTCCTCGATGCGCTTCTTCCGAAAACCCTCAGACTTAAGGTTTACGCTGTCCTGCTGGATGCCAATGCGGCAGAGCACTCCGCCCGTACCGTAGCTATGCAGATCGCGACAGACAATGGGAAAGAACTTATTCATGACCTCACCAGACAGTTCAACAAGCAGCGGCAGCAGTCCATTACAGATGAACTTCTCGATATGGCAGGCGGGACAATGGCTTGATTGATAAGCCGGCAATAGAAGAAAGAGGAACCGGATCTCGCGACCGGGTTCCTCTTTATAACTTGTTTCGAATCAATATTTATGTTTAACTAAATCCGGACAATCATATTGCCAACATTGTGCCAAAAAACTAAAAAAACGTTATCTTAGAGGAAAATTCCTTGAAATATGTTCGGAAGCGATATTACGGAAGAGAAAAAGGTCAGGCTTGCCGCAGTAGCGACGGCCTTGTTTACCGTGCTGGCCATTGTATACTTCGTCCCTGTAGACATTCCTTATAAAATTTCATTTCCGCTCTGGCTTCTTGCCGGATTCTCCCTGTGGCTGCTGCCCTGGCCGATGAGTTTTGCCATGTTCGCTTCCGCACTCGGAGATTTGGCCGGAGCATCGGGAAACTTCATGGTGCAGATGGAGTGTTTTGCCGCGGCGCATCTGTTCATGATAATATTCTTTGTCCGCAGGTATATATGGCGTAACAGGAATGCTTCCGCGCAAGGCAAGACCCGTAAATCGCGCAGGCTTGCCTATGCGGTCCTACTTATACTGCTTATCATGATGCTGGTAGTTTTCGCCATGGTCAGGATTGTACCGGAAGCTCCGTCTGGAGCAGTAAGGTCGGGAGTCGTCTTCTATGCCCTGGTCATTGCGATGATGCTGTTCATGGCGCTTCTGCAGCGCAGCCGTCTGTATGCCGCAGGAGCCTGCCTGTTCGTTTTTTCAGACCTGGTGCTGGCATGGAACAGGTTCGTTGAGCCTCTTGAACATGAAAGATATCTTATCATGGTTCCCTACTACCTGGGGCAGATATGCCTTTTCCTCAGGGCATCCAGACTGAAACTGGTCTACGACAGACTGAAAACGGGAGAAAAGAGATTTTCCGGGAAAATCATGGAGGACTGATACCTGTCTCATTGCCGTACTGCGGCTTTTCTCAGTATTTTCGGAAATGATACGATGAAGATTGCCGTACAGCAGATAGCGGCAATGGCATCCGCAATGCTTTCCGCGGCGAAAACACCGGTCACTCCCAAGAACTTCGGAAGGATTATGGCGAGAGGGACCAGAAGTATGACTTTCCTCAGCAGGGCGATGAAAAGCGAGATCCTTGCCTGGCCCAGGGCTATGAATGTATTCTGGCAGGCTCTCTGAAGCCCGAATATCGTCATTCCCGAAAGGAAATACGGCATCATCCTGTCCACGCAGTCTATCAGCCCGGCATCATTCGTGAATGCGGAGGCGACCACATGCGGGAACAGTATCATCAGAATCATTAGTACTGCATTGAACGAGAACATGATGCTGACCGATACCTTGAAGCATTTTCTGACCCTGTCCATATATCCGTGCCCGAAATTATAGCTCGATACCGGAACGAACCCCTGGGCGAATCCTGTCAGCGGTGCGCTTCCTATCTGCATTGCGCTCTGCATTACTGCCAGGGCGCTCACGTATATGTCTCCGAAATGTTTCAGGTTGGTGTTGAGGACAAACCCTACGAGACTTTCCGTACTGGCCATTATGAAAGGGGATACGCCGAGACCGAAAATGGAAAGTATGATTTTCCTGTCAGGTTTCATGTATTTCCTGTCCAGGTTCAGGGATGCTTTTTTCGAGAACAGGAATCCCAGTACCCATGCTGCGCTGCAGGCCTGCGAGATGACTGTCGCTATCGCGGCCCCCTTCACTCCCATGTCGAGGACAAAAATGAATACAGGGTCCAGAATGATGTTCAGTGCGGCGCCTATGAGAGTGGACATCATCGCTATGCCCGGTCTTCCCTGCGTGTTGATGAAAGTGTTCAGTCCGACCGATATCTGGACGAAAACCGTTCCGGCCAGATATATGGAAAGGTAATCGGTCGCATATCCTATGGTGCTCTCCGATGCTCCGGTAAAAAGCAGGACAGGCTCCATGAAAATGTAGCTCAGGATAGAAGTCACGGCGGTGAAAAAGAGCAGCATGACGAACCCGTTGCCGAGTATGCGTTCTGCCCTGTCCCTGTTGCCCTGTCCCAAGGCAATGGCGGCGAGCGGGGCGCCTCCTCCGCTTACGATTGCGGAAAACGCCGATATGAGGATGATGATCGAGCCGGTGACCCCGACTCCGGCAAGAGCGTCTGTCCCTATGCCTGGAATATGGCCGATATATATCCGGTCTACTATATTATACAGCAGGTTGACCACCTGGGCCGCTACGGCCGGCATAGCCATTCTCAGCACCAGCGGTAGCATCCTGTCCGTACCGAGCCGTTCTTCATATGCATTCCCCGATTCCGCCATTCACAGCTGTTTTTGAGGGTGCAAAGATAAGAAAAAACCGGAAGTCATTTCTGCCGGGCGGAACGAATGGGGTAATCCGGTATTTCTAAAATTATAATCCGCGGAATCTATGAAAAATTTGACGATTCCGCGGATTATAACTGCATCTTCCTGCCGGGTGGTTCTTACTCCCTGTTTTCGTAACGGTCAAGCGCATCCTTCATCAGCTGCCGTCCCCTTTCGGAAATTTCCTCTGCATGGGCGTAGTCCGCTATGGCCCCGAATTCGTCGAAAGGCATGCTCACAAGTATGTCCGGAGGGGTCAGCGCTATGCCCATTTTCGCTATCGTGTGGTTCATCAGGCTGAATGTGCGGCCCAGTACCTTATAATAGTTGGACTCCTCGCTGAATAGTTCAGGCTGCTTTTCCTCGCTCTCGAAGACATGCCTGACAACCTCCTGCCCCTGCATCCTGGCAAGCCGGAGCTTCTCCAGTATTGTCATCGTGTCGTTGTGCCTGACCGCATGTATGACGGCCCGTGTCTTTTCGCTGCGCGCCTTGTCCTCCTGCTCCTTCCTGGCTTCCGCTTCGGCATCTTCAAGTATTATTGCCCTGACCTTGTCCACGTCCACATCATTGACATCGAACCCTATGAGGATGTCACCCGGGGTTCTCGGCACCCTGTTCAGCGGCATGGTGTTGGCGATTCCCCCGTCGATAAGCGTGCGTGTGCCTGCCTTCACCGGCCGGAAAAGCGAAGGGATGGAAATGGAAGCCCTGATGGCCTGGAACAGGTTGCCCCTGTCGAAAACCACTTCCTCTCCGGTATAGAAATCGGTGGCCACGGCCCTGTACGGTATTCTCAGGTCTTCGATATTCGTGTCAGGGACGATTTCCTTAAGGGCCTCGATGACTTTGTCCCCCTTTACGAGATGGTTCATGCTGACGGATATGTCCATCAGGGAGAACACTTTCCATGCGTCCAGGGAGAAAAGCCAGTGCTTTACTTCCCGGAGCCTGCCTGCGGCATATATGCCTCCTACGAGCGAACCTATGGATGTGCCGGCTATCGATGTTATCTCATAGCCCCTGCTTTCGAGCTCTTCGATGGCCCCTATGTATGCAAACCCTCTCGGCCCTCCGCTCGAGAGTGCGAGGGCTGCCTTTTTCCTGTTTTGCCGGATGGATTCCATGTAATGTGCTTTTTAGAATTAAAATTTATAAATATATAAAATTTTAATCATGCCGGCAAGGGGTGCAAGTCCGGATAAGACAATTTTTTAAACATTTTTGTAATTTAATGATTTATAACCGGTAGTATTGGTTTCTGTGGTTTTGTATCGGATTTTTCCGGAATATCAGAGAATGTGACAGAAATATGCCTGAAAAAGTAAAATACAATAAACGTTTGTCTGTCGCCGGAAATGCTTGAATCATCGCTGTATAGCCGCTGTTGGCTTGTGAGATTATCTTTTTCTTTCTAAATTTGCGCCGCTTTTTTTGGGCATATGGCTGAAAACTCATTCTAAAACATACAAATGAAGGCACTTTCTAACATTCTCATGCTGCTGTTTGCATGTACAGTGCAGATGGCGGCGGCAAATTGGGGGGGGCATCAGGGTGATAACGATGTCATTGTAAGCGGCGTCGTCACTTCTGCAGAAGACGGCCAGCCTCTTGTCGGGGTGGCTGTCATGTCAGGGCCGACCAACGGAGTCATGACCCTTGATGACGGAAGCTATTCCATAGCAGCCCCTGCCGGTTCAGTTATTGTTTTCAGCAGTATCGGTTTCCAGAAATACGAGTACACGGTGCCGTCGGGTGCGGCTGCCGTGACCTGCAATGTGACCCTGGAGACGGACCAGATGCTGCTTGATGATGTGGTGGTCATCGCCTATGGTGTCCGTAAGAAGGGTACCGTGGCGGGATCTGTGGCCACTGTCAATTCGGAGAAGCTGGCCGACGCCCCTACGGCGGCCTTTGACCAGGCGCTCCAGGGACAGGTGGCGGGTCTTACGGTCATCGCCAGTTCGGGAGAGCCGAGCGAGCCGGTGAATATGACCATCAGGGGTACCAACTCCATCAACTCCGGTACGGAGCCTCTGTATGTGCTCGACGGCACTGTAATCACTGCGTCCGATTTCAGTGCGGTCAATCCTTCGGACATCGCCAGCATCTCGGTACTCAAGGATGCTTCCTCATCTTCCATCTACGGTGCGCGTGCGGCCAACGGAGTAGTCGTGATAACGACCAAGCGCGGTGCGCACGGCGAGAAGCCGGTGATCAACTTCCGTATGCAGCTCGGATTCTCCGACATCGCGGAGGGCAAATGGAACCTCATGGATACCGCGGAGCGTATCGAATATGAGAAACAGGTTGGCCTCACTGCAGGAAAGGACTACGACGCCCTCAGCAAAATAGACGTAAACTGGCTTGACGAGGTATACAACAAGGCAGCGATGCTGCAGAGCTATGAGCTATCCGTCTCCGGGGCTACCGAGACTACGAACTATTACATCTCGGGAGGCTACTATGACCAGGAAGGTGTGGCGGTCGGGTCTCTCTTCGACCGTTACTCGTTGAGGGCCAACATTGAGCAGAAAGCCGCAAAGTGGCTTAAGGTCGGTACCAACACCATGCTCAACTACCAGAATATAGAGAGGGCTGTGCAGGGTGACGTGACTCTGGTCACCCCTATTTCCGCCGCCATGTTCATGCTCCCTTACTGGGACCCGCGCCGTGAAGACGGCTCCATAGCTTCCATCGAGGACGGGAGCTGGAAAGGGGACGGGCAGAACCCTCTGGAGTGGATGGAGAACAATCCGGTGAAATACAAGAGGTACAAGGTGCTTTCTTCAGTATTCGCCGAGGCTACCATCATCAAAGGTCTCACTTTCCGTTCACAGTTCAATGTTGACTATACCCACAGTACCGGACTCGGCAAGTCCTATCCGGAATATTCCCCTAACCTCGGGGACGGGACTGTCCAGAGGAATTCTACGGACGCTCTCGTGCTGTCCATTTCAAACACTCTCAACTACAATTTCGATCTGGACAATACCCACTTCTTCAATTTCATGCTTGCCCAGGAAGGCCTGAATTCCCACTATGAGGCGTTCAACCTCACTGCAAGGGGCCAGACCAACAACAAGCTCACCGACATCTCTTCTGCCACAAGGGTTACATCCTGGGGCGATACAGTTGATGACGACTACGCTCTCCTGTCTTTCTTCGGACGCGGAGAGTACAACTACCTGGACAGGTATTACGCAGACTTCTCTGTCCGCGCCGATGCTTCATCAAGGTTCGGAAAGAACAACAAATGGGGGGCCTTCTGGTCTGTCGCCTTCATGTGGAACCTCCTCGGGGAGGACTTCATGGCGCCTTCGCGCAGCTGGCTGACTTTCGCGCAGATATCAGCAAGTACCGGGACAACAGGTAACTCCTCCATCCCGAACTATGACCACCTTGCGCTTATCGGAAGCAACGGTGACTATGTCGGCGATCCGGGTATCACACCTATACAGCAGGGTGTCGATGACCTCAGCTGGGAGTCCACATGGGCTACCAACCTCGGTTTCCACTTCGGATTCTGGAACAGGCTCAATGTCGACCTGGAGCTTTACAACAAGAAGACCACCAATATGCTCATGTCTGTACCGCAGTCGTATTCCGACAACGGGTTCGGCTACCGCTGGGCGAACGTGGGCGCAATGGCCAACAGGGGAGTGGAACTGAATCTGAACGGAACCGTGTTCCAGACCAGGGATTTCACCTGGAGCCTCAATGCAAATGTCTCATACAACGCCAACAAGATCACCGAACTCTACAACGGCGTGGACGAGTATGAGCTTTCGTCCACAAACATGAAATATGTCGTGGGCCATAAGGTAGGTGAGTTCTATATCAACCGTTTCGCCGGTGTGAATCCAGCCAACGGCGATGCCCTCTGGTACACCAAGGACGGGGAGATCACCAATGAACTCAGGGATGAGGACCGTGTGATGACAGGCAAGAGCATGAACGCTCCGTGGGCCGGAGGATTCGGGACCACCCTGTCATGGAAAGGGCTCTCCCTCACTGCACAGTTCAGCTGGGTGGCTGACCGGTGGATGATCAACAACGACAGATACTACCAGGAGTCCAACGGACGTTTCGTGTCATACAACCAGTCCCGTGTCCTGCTGGATGCATGGAAACAGCCGGGCGACATCACTGACGTCCCTCGTTACGGCGAGTACATGGAATTCGATGACAGGCTTCTCGAGGATGCCTCATTCATGCGCCTCAAGAATCTGATGCTCAGCTATTCCCTGCCATCGTCCCTCCTTTCAAAGACCAGGTTCATATCCGGTCTCAGGGTTTATGCCCAGGCGCAGAACCTGTTCACGTTCTCGGGATTCAAGGGTCTGGATCCGGAGTCCCCGAACAACATATATGTGGCTCAGTACCCTATGACCCGTCAGTTCACATTCGGACTTGATTTAACATTCTGACAGGCATTATGATGAACAAGTTATCAAGATATATCAAGATTGCGGCAGCGGCGGTGCTGCTTGCCGCAGGAACGACTTCATGCCTTGAGAAGCTACCGTCTTCTTCCATTCCGGAGGACCAGGCAATGAAGACTTTCAACGATGCTGTGGAGCATCTTACCGGCATCTATGTAAACATGCTCAGCAGTTCCCTTTTCAGCGGAGCGCTCACACTTATCCCTGACATACAGGCCGATCTGGTGTATGCCGTTGACGGCAACTCCAACACCTACGGGACCTTCTGGCGCTGGGAAATACGTCCTACGGACCTGGAAATCGAGGGTGTCTATGCAAGTCTCTATGCCGTTATCGGTTCATGCAACTTCTTCCTCGAGCATATAGACGATGTGAGGGCGGCCGAGACGAGCGATGCCAATCTCGACCTCCTGGACAACTATCAGGGCGAGGTCTACGCTGTCAGGGCCCTTTGCTATTCAAAGCTTCTGGAGCTGTTCTGCAAGGCTTACGATTCGGAAGAGCAGGCAAAGGAAGATCCTGGTGTTGTACTCCGTACGAAATACTCTGAGCCTGAACCGGTGAAAAGGGCGAGCCTGTATGATTCATACATGTTCGTCATGAGCGACCTTGACAAGGCTGCCGGACTGATGGATGCTGAACTCACTGGCCAGGCCGGCTCCTATGTCATGTCCAATGCCGCTATCCAGGCCCTCAGGGCGAGGATCTCGCTTTATATGCATGACTGGGACAAGGCGATAGAGTATTCAAGCATCCTCATAGACGAGAGAGGTGCGACTTTCCCTCTTTCAAGCACGAGGGTTGCTTCTACTAATACCGGGCTGAATGATTTCGGGTACATGTGGCAGTATGATTCGGCAACGGAGCTTTTATGGGAGCTCGGCTTCACCCCTACCTCATACGGAGGAGCCCTCGGTACGGTTTTCCTGAATTTCAACAGGGACTACACCTATTTCTATCCGGACTATGTCCCTGCCCAGTGGGTCCTCGACCTCTACGATGAAGCGGACGGAAGGTATTCTTCATATTTCGCCACGGCAGAGGAGCTCGGGAGCTCGTCAGGATATGCCGGAGTCTCCGATTCTCCGCTCCTTATCAAGTATTTCGGCAACATCAATTTCATCAACACCTATACTATATACCATGTGAACATGCCGAAGCTCCTGCGCATGGCCGAGCAGTATCTTATCCGTGCCGAAGCCTATTGCCAGAGGGCTGCCGGGAACGGTGGCAACGCTGCCGATTTCAGCAAGGCTTCAGCCGACCTCACCACACTGAGAAGTGCCAGGTATACTTCCGGCGGCTCCCTGTCGGTCAATTCGAACAATTGGCTGGATATCATCTCGGAGGAGAGGGTAAGGGAACTCTATATGGAGGGTTTCCGCCTGAACGACCTCAAGAGGTGGCACAGGGGCTTTACCAGGAAATTCCAGTCGGGCGCACAGCAGACCGGAAGCGACATCACCGTCTCTGCGGACGATCCGATGTTCGTCTGGCCGATTCCGCAGCATGAACTGCTGGCTCCAGGCTCGGAGATAGAACCAAATGAAAGCAACAGATAAAACAGATATACTGTAACATGAAAAGCAAGATAATCATTTCAGGGGCATGCCTGGCTGCAGCTGTTGCCATTGCCGGATGCAGTGAAGGCGCCCGGACATATTCCGATGCAGAGTATATCATGTTTGCCGACACCGCGTCCGTGAATGTGGTACTCCAGGGAAGCGAGACTTTCAGCGTGCCGGTCATCTCTACCGTCACATGCGATTACGACCGTACATTCGGGGTAGAGATTGTGGACAGCGGAAGTACCGCTGTTGAGGGAAGGGATTTCAGCATCGATGCCAACACTCTGACCATCAAGTCCGGTGAAAACCGTACGGATGTGATGGTCACTGCCAACCTCGACAATCTCAGCGACATGGACACTCTCCATTTCAACCTCAGGCTTGTGGTGCCGGATGCAGTGAAGTGGGACCTTTACGGAGATCAGACGAAAGTCAGTCTCTTCAAGGTGCAGCCATTTGATATAGAGAATTTTACAGGCTGGTGTATGGTCACTTCCTCATGCCTCCTCGAACTCCCGGGGCTGGACAACAACGGTGTGCAGCGTCTGATATGGACGGAGAAAGGCCAGGAGGAGAATACCGTGGTGCTGACCAACTGGCTTCACGACGGCTATGACGTGACCATAAAGATGGACCCGTCCGACCCGGCGGAACCTTCCGTCACCATGGATGCCGACCAGGTCATAAGCAACGAGCAGAATGTCCTCGGCCAGATTAACGCCGATGACAGGATATATGTCGAGGAAAGCTCAAGCGCTTACTCATATTTCAACACATGCAGGAATTCCGTCATTCTGAATGTCAGGGTGTATCTCCAGGAATTCGGTGCCCCGTTCGCCACTCTCGGGTATTATGACAACCAGATGGAATGGGTATCCGATGAGGAGGCCGACCGGCTTGTCAAGGAATACGGGATGATAAAGAAAGGCGGGCCTTCAGACACCGGAGCCGGTGAATGACAATACATTCCGTTCTCATTTAATTATAATCTTTAATTTTTTGAATCATGAGAAAACATTTTCTAACCACCTTGATTGCAGGCCTGGCGGGTGTCGTCTTTTCAGCGACATCATGTGACCCGGCCGAGAGCACTCCGGATCCTGTCTTCCCGGATCTTGTGAAGAAGACAGTCGCTGCCGGAGAAACTGTAGAACTTTCTTTCAGCGCCAACCAGGCCTGGACGGTGAGCATACCGGCCGCCGAGGCGGGAACCTATTTCAGGCTCACTGACGGCAGCACGCAGTCTTTTGCCGTCAAGGGAGAAGCCGGAGACCATACGGTAAGCGTAGTGGTTATCGGCGAGCAGGATTTTGAAAATCACGAACTGACTGTATCCATGACAATGGGGGACAGGACAGAGGCGATAGCAGAGATCACCCTTCCTGCCCTTGAAAGGTATATGACCATTTCCGGGGCCGTGTTCAATGAGGCGGGAACGGATTTCTCCAAAGATGAAGCAGGAGAACTCCAGTTCGGCCCTCTTGCTGAAAAAGTGGAGCTCATCTGGCCTCTTTCTTTGAAACAGCCGGGCACTGCTCCGTATGAGAACTACATTATGGTGGATGCTTCTGTCGACTGGACTGTCAGCGGCATTTCGGCTGACTGGCTTGACCTTTCCGAGACGGAAGGTGCTGCCGGGAAAACTGAAATAAGACTTTCCTGCGACCTTTCACAACTTCCGCTTGAAAAAGACGCCAAACTTGAAGGTACTTTTACCATTACAGGGGAAGGGCTGGACACTCCGCAGACAGTTTCTGTCAAAGTGGCCTCAGCCTATGGCCTTTCAAGGTTTATCGGTGTACCGGAAGGAAATATACTTAAATTCGATGCGGATGGATATAGCCTCGATCAGGGAGGCGAGAATACTCCGTTTACCGGGAGTATAGTAAGTGCAGAACCGCTTACGTATTTCTATTATATGCCGGGATCTTTTCCTATGATGGTTAACAGAAGAAGTGTCATTCAGGTAGACGATGCATGGGACATGGAACAGCCGGAAGGAGTGCAGAATCGTATTGTTTCTGTCCGGATGTCGGAAAATTACAGCGAAGAGAGCCGTTCCTCAGATCTTTTAGCTATTCCTACATCTATGTGGGAGAATGAGATTGGGAATGAGATTGGGTATAATCCGGAAGAAATGATAGACTATGATGATAATGGAAATACATCTATCAAGCCTGAATATCAGAAATATGTTGTAGCGACCTGCCAGCAGGAAGGATTCAAGGTTGAAACTATCACATGTACTTCTATATCTGGTTTTGATGGCGAGAATGCTGTTTTTGAGGAATTTAGTTTAGAAACTCTCGATGAGCAAGATCCTGATTATGTCGACATTTCTCCTATATTGGAAATGGGAGGTGCTGCTTACAGGGTGACTTATCTTAGCGCTGAGGCAGAGGGTGCGAAATTGAGGATAGAAGGAGATGCCTTTGCTACAATTTCTCCACAGACTAATACGTGGCTTTATATGCCTGAATATGATCCAAGTAATTATATATTTACAAACCCTGAATTTTCTGTATATATGACGGGTAATCCGGAGTCTCCTGAAAATGTTGAGAAAGGGTCGAAAGCCTATCTTAATCTCATGACTTCAATGTCGGGGGATACTTCTGCTATGATTATTTTCGTCAAGAACTACTGATAAAGTATTTATAGGTTTAATTCCGGGCCGGAAGGCCTGATGCCGGACGGTCCGGAATTTAAAGACATATTGTATTAAAATTCGTCAGAAGACGTCAATTATACTTAAATGAGACAGAAAATAGAAAATTACATCAAATGTTTGGGGGCTGCGCTCTTGACGGCGGCCGTCGCACTCCTTTCAGGATGTGTGGACGAGGAGCTTCCGGACAACAGGGACCTGGACTACGGGTATGTCCAGTTCAGGCTCCTTAAGGAAATCCAGGCATCCCCGGCATCCAAGGCCGAAGTCCCGGAGCTGGACTATCTTTCCGATGCCAGCAAGGTGAAAGTGACTCTGCAGGGTGCCGGCGGACAGCTTATCTCGCAGACGCTTGTCCTTTCGGCTGCTGACAAGGAAGCTGCGGAGTTCGGCCTCAGGAGCGACAAGCTCAGGCTTCTGGCAGGAGAATACACCATCGCTTCGTTCACCCTTTATGACGGGACTGACGAGCCTTTGTATTCCGGCATGCCGGACAGCGGGAACCAGTCTCTGAATGTAATTCCCGGAGGACTTGTATCAAGCGACCTTCATGTGTCTGTAACTCCGAGAGGAAAGGTCAGATTCACTTTAACCAAGAATATGGACTCTTTCGCATCTGTTCCTCAGACAAAGGGAAGAGAAGGGAAAGAGTATATTTTCGAGCAGATTGCCAAACTTGATGTGTCCGTCCTCCGTGAAGGTACTGTAGAACCGGTGGAGATTACCGGGCTCGAGTGCAATTTCTCCATCCATTTCGAGGACAACGGGGACGAGACCGACGGCTATCAGACTTCTACTGTATCATGCGATTCGCTGGTGGCCCTTGAGGCAGGGGAGTACACCGTGGTCTCCTATCAGGTCTATGATGAGGACGACCAGCTTCTGGAGGCTATCGATTCCAACGATGATGACTTTACGGAATCCACTTTCACTGTCGGGGACAATATGACCTCGGATGCAAAAGTCTACGTGACACTGTATGAATCAGACGCGTATCTTATAGACAATTATGCCCTGAAAAAGATCTGGGATGCTCTCGGCGGACCGAAATGGTCTTACAGAGGACAGACTTACAACACCGGATGCAACTGGGACTTCAATAAGGATCCGGACCTGTGGAGCTATCAGCCCGGTGTGCAGGTGCATCCGAACGGAAGAGTGGCATATCTGGACCTGAGCGGATTCGGGATCAAGGGCCACATGCCAAAGGAAATCGGCAACCTGTCCGAGCTGATAGAGCTGTATCTGGGTACGCACAGTGACAATGCCGTGTCCGTCGGCGGGTCTTCCATGGGTGCGTCAGCCAGACAGGCTTCGCATTTCTATACTCCAAAAAGCGCTGCCGACCGTGAGGCTGAGCGTAAAGGGTACAAGGATGAGTACATATCTTCACGCTACCAGCAGTACCAGATGTCTCCTATATGCGCACTTTCACTGCGCCTGCACGGGCTTACGAGCCCGGCCGCGTCATCATATGACGGGCTCACCACCGAGGAGCTTTTCGCTGCCGGAGCAAAGGATATTGACAGGAAAGACCTCAGTGCCAAGCCTATGGATGTAGCTCCGGGGGTGATGTACAACGGTCTTCTCTCCCTTCCCGCTGAAATAGGCAAACTCAAGCGTCTGGAAAAGCTCAGTATCGCCAACAGCCCTATCGAGAGCTTCGGCGGTGCCGATTTCAGCGGCCTTGAGAACCTTACCGACCTGGAGATCTACAACTGCCCTAATATAAAGGAATTCCCTGACCTGTCAACACTGCCTAAGCTGACGACATTGAACCTGTCATATATCGTTTCGGACAATCCGGAATCAATCAAAGAGGATGATGTCAGGGAAGCTATCGCCAAGATGTCCACCGGGGCCGCATCCAGGTCGCTCCAGATGTTTTACTGCAACAACAACGGCCTGACCGTCTTCCCTAAGGCTCTCGGTGATTTCGCAGACCTTGCCATGGTGGATTTCTCCGCTAACGAGATTACCTCGCTTCCTGACATGGAAGGCAAGTTCGACCCTTCGGAGCTGTATCTCCAGAACAACAAGATAGAAAGGATCGAAAACGAACGCAATTTCTGCGATGCCGATATCCTTACCACTATTTCCCTTGCCAACAACAGGCTCGACCATGTCCCGGACCTTTTCCGTCCGCTTGCAGGGATACAGATGAGCTCCATCGACCTGTCGTACAACCGCATCACGGAATTCACCTTCCCTGAAGATCTGGGTGCTGACGGTGATTTCGCCTATGTCGTGACATTCAACCTCGGAGGCAACAGCATAAAGACTTTCCCTAAGGATTTCTTCAACCACTGCGAGGTCTCCTATATAATAATGTCTGACTGCGACCTTGAGGAGATTCCGGAAGGAACTTTCGACGCCAAATTTACAGAGACGCTGATTTCCATAGACATGCAGTTCAACAGGCTCAAAGAGTTCCCTATTGACTTCAATGCTACATCAGTCCCGTATCTCTACGGGGTTGATGTCTCCAGCAACGCATTTACGGATGTCCCTGTGGGATTCCTCTCATGCAGGGGCCTCACTGTCCTGGGATTCAGGGGCCAGAGGGCCGATTCAGGCGAGAGGTGCTTCAAGACGTGGCCTTCGCTGCTGTACCAGCATACAGGACTGAGGGCTTTCTATGCAGGATCGAACGACATCCGCACCGTGACTGCCGGCCAGCT
>CALVAJ010000010.1 GCA_944325505.1 uncultured Bacteroidales bacterium | reverse complement strand
ATCTGGGCATTCAGCTTGAGGTCGAGCTTCGTGGTCCTGGTAAGGTTGTAGGAAATGTTGTTCTGGAAATTGTAGTAGTACTGCTGGATGTTGTTGTTGAAGACATAGTCTCTCGGAGCGTTTACGATACCGGTGTTGTGGTTCATGTTAAGGCTCATGTAGTATGTGGCCCTGTTGCCTCCTCCGGAGATGTTTATGTTCGCCCGCTGGTTCATGTTGAAGTCGCGGAAAAGCAGGTCATCCCAGTTCACGTCCGGGAACAGGTACGGATAGTCATGGCTGCGGGTCAGGGCTATCTGGTCCTTGGAGTAGACTTCGGATACTCCGCCTCTGGCGAAAGTGGCTTCATTGTAGAGCTCCATCCATGTGCCGCCGTCTACGAAATTCACCTTTTTTACCGGCTGTACGAAAGAGTTCTCTACGGTTACATTGACTTCAGTGCGCGTGTTGGCCCGGCCTGTCTTGGTGGTGACGAGCATGACACCGTTTGCTCCGCGTACTCCGTAAATGGCCGTTGCCGATGCATCCTTGAGGATGGTGAAACTCTTGATGGTCTCGGCCGGTATCCTGTTCAGGTCCCCGACGGATATTTCCACGTCATCAAGAAGGATCAGCGGCTGGGTCCTTCCGCCGAATGTCCCGATACCCCTTATATAGAACTCGGATGCCGCACCAGGCTCTCCGGAGGTGGTCATCGAGAAGACTCCGGCGAGTTTTCCTGCCAGGTTGCTGGTCAGTGACGATGACGGAGCCTGAAGGACTTCTCCCTGAACGGATGATATGGCTCCTATCACGGAGATTTTCTTCTGTGTACCGGCACCTACTACGACTGCTTCCTGCAGCTCGTTGTCAGGTTCCAGGACCACATCCACGATTCCGCGGTTTCCGATATCATAGACTGCCGTGCGGAAACCGATGCATGAGAATTCGAGTTGTGCCTCCTCAATGTTTTCTACGCGTATAGAGTAGGTCCCGTCCGTGAGCGACATCACTCCGTTCTGTGTTCCTTTCTCTATGACGAATACACCTGCGACCGGTTCCCCAGATTCATCGGTGATCCGTCCGGTCACTTCATGTGTCTGTTGGGGAGGGGTAGTAGTCGCAGCTACCGAGCCAGGCGTCGCATGCAATGCAGTGTATGGGACCGTGCCCATAACGCATAGCATAATTCCTGCAAATAAGAATTTGTTGAGCTTCATAAATTGGTTAGTTAATATTGCGGTTTACCATGTAATGCCTGTGGGCATTCGTTTTCAAGTTCAAAATTGGCAATCAATATGTAACTATCCAATATCCTGTACTGAAATAGTAGCGCTTTTAGAATGCTTAATTATTTGATATTAATACTTTAGCTTAAAATTATGATGGATATTTAGTAGCTAAATCGGAGAGAATTCCGATGCTCATTACCTGCTTTTCCAGGTCATCCCTGTCGGATAAGGCGGCATTTCTCATCTTTACCCGGTAGTTGTAGACAGTGGATATGGAGCGTCTGAGGAACTGGGCTATCTTCTCGGAGTCGTGGATACCGAGACGTATCAGCGCCATTACCCTCAGCTCCGTTGTAAGGATTTTTTCCGATGAGCGGTCTTCGAAGCGGCATTCCGGTTTAAGAAGCATGTTGAACTGCCGGACAAAGTCGGGGAAAAGCGTGAGGAACGTGCTGTCGAACTGGGAGTAGAATTCCTGCAGTTCTTTCTTGATATAGTTTCCGGAACGGAGGTTCTCCATTATCTTCTCGAAGCCGCCGGTTTTGGCTGTCTGTCTCAGCCGGGAGCGGTACCGTTCAAGCCCTTCGATATATTCTACGCACATGTCCATGTATTTGGACAGATAGGACTCCTTAATCCGGTTCGCTTCCTGCAGCATCGAAATGTACTTCTGGAGATTTTCGTTGGCTTCTTTCAGCAGTCCGTTCTTCTCTCTGGTCTCGTTTTCGGCGACTATGGCCCGGTTGCGTGCCTTGATACTTGCCGATGCGGCTATTACGAGCAGGACTGCCAGTACGCTGATTCCGGCCAGAAGGTATATTAGCTGGCTGTGCTTTTCCTGCATCAGCGTGTCGTACGAGGCGGAGATTATCGGAAGGATGCTGTTTATCGATTTTATGTTCAGCCTGGACTGGGCTACCATGGCATCCTGTACGGATCTGCTTATGTATCGGTAGGCCCTTTCGATTTGTCCGTCCGTATAGAGTATGGCGGCCAGCTCGTGGAGCGACCTGTAGTCGTTTACGGGTGCAGTCAGGTCATTGCGTGCGCTCAGTATGTAGTACAGGAGTTCATTTTCCCTGTCCCCGATACTCTTGTATATATGGGCCGCGATGTAGCAAAGCATGGCCTTGTTATGGCTGTCCGTGTCGGGGGACTGTATCCTTGCCTTTATTTCCGGAAGCATGTTTTCCCCTGTCCCGCTTTCTCTGGACATTTCAGACAGGACGAACAGCCGTGCTATATCGTTCTTTGGAAGGTATTCGAGCCTCAGCGCCCTGTATCTGTTCTTTATGTTCCAGTATTTTACTTTCAGGTCGGGGTCGTCCGATGTGGAACTGAGATCCTCGTAGAGGGACTGGCAGACATGGAAATATTCGACCATAAGCGTACTGTCCGACCCGGATGTATCCAGTGTATCCAGGATCTGGCGCGTCTCTGCGTACATTCCGGACAGGACGTACCTTTCCACGAGGTCGAGTATGGCGTCTGTCTTTATCCGGTATGAATCCGTCTTTTGGGCTATCGCCAGCTTTTTCTTGACATATGTCATGGCTGAATCCAGGTCGTACTGGTAGTATTCCCTGTAGATTTCGTCATAGATTCCGTATCTGTATTCATCGGTGTCTTCCGGACGCAGGGCGGACCGCATGTCCGAGATTTTCCGCATTTTGGCGTCCTTGTACCTGCTGCTGTCATCCACTATCCTGTCCAGGACTTTCAGTTCATTTTCTATTTCCGCAGGATATGAAGGCCTATGCGTACAGGCCGTCAGTGCCATGGTGATCGTTAACAGTGTGCCGGTGGTCAGTGCGTTCATGGTTATCAGCGTGATTTGGTCAGTCTTCTTCGACGGGTTTTTTCCGGGCCAGCCGGATACCGAGTTCATAGAGAAGGTAAAGCGGAATGAAAACCACCATCAGGGTGAACGGGTCTCCTGAAGGCGTTATGATGGCGGAAAGGACAAGCAGCACTACTACCGCGTGCCTTCTGTACTGCTGGAGGAACTCCCTGTTCACTATGCCGAGACGGGACAGGACCCATGACAGAAGCGGCAGCTCGAACACTATTCCCATGACGAAGATCATCATCAGGAAGTTGCCCATGTATGAGTTGAGGTTTATCTGGTTGGTGATGCTTTCGCTGATCTGGTACTCCGTGAGGAACCTGAATGTGAAAGGGAATACAAGGCAGTACCCTACAGCACATCCCAGAAAGAACATGAATGTCCCGAACCCGAAGGCGAACCCTATGTTCTTCTTCTCGTTCTTGAAAAGGGCCGGCCTTATGAATTTCCAGATTTCAAATATCAGATACGGGAAAATAAGTACAAGCGAGAACCAGAATGAGGTGGTGATGTGGGTCATGAACTGTGACGCCACATTGATGTTTATTATGTCTACATGGAATGACTTGTCTGCAAAATTGAAGAACGGTAGCCCGGACAGCCACTTGTAAAGGAAGAAATCCGATGTTGTAGGCCCCAGGACGAAATCATCGAATATGTACGGCATGGCCATGAAACAGCCCACTACGCAGACCAGAAGTACGATCACGACCCTCATCAGAGCCCACCGGAGCACTTCCAGATGCCCCCAGAATGTCATCCCTCCGTCTTCTCCGTTTTCTTCCGGAGATGGGGCGTTCTTGATTTCTTCATTCTCCTGCGTCATTTCATTTCTGTTTTTTGGGAGCGCAAATATACGAAGAAGCCGAGAGCAAAACAAGCAAGCTTGCTTGTTTATTTTGCCGAGGCGCAACAGTATAAATGACCGGAGGTCAAATATACGAAGAAGCCGAGAGCAATGCAAGTTTACTTGCAGTTGCCCGGGAGCCGCGGTATATTAATATGGCCGTCAGAAAAAAAGAGGATGGGACAGAATTCCTGACCCATCCTCCATCAGTTACCGGTATGCTGCCCGTAATCAGTATGATGCCGGCACGAAAGGTGCAGCCTCGAGATATTCGATGCTTTCCTTGATGCTGCGGGCGATATCGTCATAGCTGTATCTTTCTACTTCTACTACGATGTTCTCGACACCTGCAGTCTTTGCATTGTTGAAAATGGCGTCAAAGCCGACCATGCCGCTCTGTCCTATTTCCTTTTCGTCCTTGATGTGCAGGACTTTGAAGCGCCCAGGGTATTTCTTGAAGTATTCCACAGGGCTTGCATCGCCGATGACTGCCCAGTAGACGTCCATCTCGAAGAATACATACTGCGGGTCGGTATGCTGGAGCATATAGTCGTACATCACTTCCTTGCCTTCCACTTTCTGGAACTCGTGAGCGTGGTTGTGGTAGCCGAACTTGATACCGTTCTCAAGGCATTTCTTGCCTACGGCGTTGAAATAGTCGCAGTATGTCTGGAGATCCTTGACAGTGGCAGGTACTCCGAGATATGGCATTACCAGATATTCCATTCCGGCAGCCTTGTGTGCCGCTATGCAGGCGTCCCACCATTTGAGTGTTTCGGAGAAATCTCCTGATTTAAGCTCCTTGTCCGTCAGGTATCTGTTTATATGGGAAGAAAGCACTTTCATTCCCGTCGCCTCTACATCGGCCTTGAACTGTGCCGGGTCCTGCCCGTAGAACTTCCCGTCGGAATAGCTTGCGGCCTCTACGGACGTATAGCCCATCTTCGCGAGGGTGTCGAGCAGCGGCTTGTAGTCGTTTTTGGCGTTTCCGAAGCTGCCTATCAGGCTCCTTACCGAATAGAGCTGGATTGAAATGTCCTTCTTCGCCTGTGCGGAATTTGCATTTGTGGCCTGGCCGCATGAAATCGCCAGCATGGATGCGGCGATAACTGAAATTATTGTTCCTGTCTTCATGTGAATTGCATTTTATAACGAGAGACCGATTCAAGACCGGTCTCTCGTTTGATTCAGATATTTACTGCTCTGTCAGTCAAGAACTTTTACACGGATGTTGCGGAACCATACATCGTCTCCGTGATCCTGGAATCCGATGTAGCCTTCATGATTCTCCCCGCCGCAGTTGTTCAGCAGCTCGAAGGCGAGAGGCCATTTCTCCTGGCTGAACTTGCTGGCCTGGAGCATATCTGTCCACTGCTGTGTCCACAGATGGTACTCTACTACGTTGACATCGTTCTGGCCGTGTACTACAGTGCCCTTGTAGACCATGATCTTGCCTTTGTTCCATTCGCCGTAAGGTTTCTGGTTCTGTGGTTTGGCAGGGATCATGTCATAGAGGGAAGCTGACTGCCTGTTGCCGTCTACGCCGAGTTTCGCATCAGGATGGTTTGCATTGTCAAGAACCTGATACTCAGGGCTTGAGATATAGATAGGCTCAAGGATAGTCTCTCCGTCTTTCTCGGTAGTCACTTCCTGTGCGAGGTAGAGGACACCTGAGTTTCCGCCCTTGGAAACCTTCCATTCGAACTCGAGCTCGAAGTTCTTGAACTTGTGTGAGAAGATGAGGTCGCCGCCGTCGCCTTCCTGGGCTTCTCCGCCGCCTGAGCCGATGAACTTGATGGCTCCGTTGTCAACTACCCATCTTGCAGGGACGTTGTCCTTTCCGTACCCTCTCCAGCCTTTCATTGTCTTGCCGTCGAAGATGACATAGTATCCGTCTTTGTCGACAGGGAATTCGGAAAGGTCTACCTGAGGCTTGTCCAGAAGCTTGTACTCCGGAGCGGCCTTGGTCTCAGCGGCTGCATCGGCATTCTTGGCAGCCTTCTTGTTGTTCTGGTTGCCGCATGAAGCCATGGAAACGATCATGGCAAGGCTTGCGGCAAATAAAAATACGCGTTTCATAAATTATTGTGTTTTAATGATTTTGACTTTTAATTAAAGTGGCATGTCAGGAAGTGAGTAGCCGTTCTGGTACTCGTGTTTGATGAGTTCCTGTGCGAACTGGTTGGCATCGACAGGCTCTGTCCATGTCTTGTCGAAGGTAGGGTGTCCGTCGTGAATCTGGAAACCGTCCTTGATGACAGTCCTGATAGTGGCGCCTTCAGGGATGTTGGTGAACCTCATGTTAGGACCGTCCCACTCGAGTTCCTGGTTCAGGCTCTGGAGTCTTACTGCAAGTACACCCATTACGACCATTTCGTTGAACGGACCCGCTTCGCTGAAGTCAGATGCGCTCGGAACCCTGTACTTAGGATCTTCCTTGCAGGCACGAACCCAGTCCATCTGGTGTGAAAGGGTGATTTCACGGAGAACATGAGGAACTTCAGGGTTACGTCCTGACAGCAGGTACGGGTTCACTCCGTAGCATCCGCAGATAAGCGTATCCTTGGTTCCGTAGAAGATTACTCCGCCTCCCTGGTCGTTGAGGTCGACTCCTGCAGGAAGTCCTTCCGGACGGTTAGGCTTGAGTCCGCCGTCGTACCATGTTACTTCAACTTCAGGCATGGCGACCTTAGGCATGTTGTCCCTTGCAGGGAATACGAACTTGATCATCTGTGCGTTAGGAGCTGACTCGTTGAGAAGCAGTGTTGAGCTTCCCTGGACCTTTGTAGGGTATCCGAGTTTCAGACCCTTGAATACAGGGTGGAGGATATGGCAGGCCATGTCTCCGAGGGCACCTGTTCCGAAGTCCCACCATCCGCGGAAGTTCCAAGGTGTATAGATGGCGTTGTACGGTCTCATAGGAGCCGGGCCTATGAATGATTCCCAGTTGAGTGTCTTAGGGATTCTGTCCTCTTTTTCAGGACGGGCGAGACCCTGCGGCCAGATAGGTCTGTCGGTGAATGCCTCTACCTTTCTTACTTCTCCGATTTCTCCGTTCCAGATCCATTCGCAGATCTTCCTTACGCCTTCTCCTGAAGCACCCTGGTTACCCATCTGGGTGGCTACGTTATATTTTGCGGCGAGTTTGGTCAGAAGCCTGGATTCATATACGGTATGTGTAAGAGGTTTCTCTACATATACGTGTTTTCCGGCTGCGATAGCCTGTGCCGCGATTACTGCATGGGTGTGGTCAGCTGTTGCAACTACTACTGCGTCCGCCTCGTCGAGCATGTCGTCGAACATCCTGCGGTAGTCGTTGTATTTCTTTGCGTTCGGATAGCGTTTGAACACATGGTCAGCGTAGTTCCAGTCGACATCGCAAAGACCGATGATGTTTTCGCTTTCAAGACCTCTGAGCACTGATGCTCCGCGGCCTCCGATACCTACTCCCAGGATTTTCAGCTTGTCTGTGGACGGGGCCGGGGCAGCTCCGAACTCTTTACCCAGGATTACATTTGGGGCAACCGACATTCCGATTGCCGCAGCCGCACCTTTTTTCAGGAACGACCTTCTGGACATTTCATTTGCCATATTGTAAGATGTTTTAGTGGTTATGTTAAGCAAAATTGCTTATTTTTCAATTTCCTTGTTGATATCCTTCTCGATATCGTTTATCCCTTCCTTGAAGCTCCGCACTCCTTTCCCGAGGCCTTTCATAAGCTCGGGAATCTTTTTGGCGCCGAAAAGCAGTATGATTACCAGTGCTATCAGTATGATTTCACCGGCACCAAGGTTCCCTAAGAAAAGCAGATTGTTCATATTGTCAGTTATTTTATAATATTAATTATGATCGGTTTATTTGTTTGATTTGATCGGATTTGTTTCATCTTCTGTTCGTTCCGGCATCATCGATGCGTTCCGAGTGCCTGGTCAGGAGTCCGTAGCCGTTTTTCATGTTTCTTCTCCGCTCGCGGATCTGCTCGAGTGTGGCGCTGTCCCCGATCGAGGGCAGGTCATGGGTGCGCGAGTCTTCGATGAATTTCCATGCGTATTCCGATGCTATGGCGGAGTCTCTGAAACCCGGCAGGTCCATCTCGGGCTTCGAAGCCCTGATGGCGGCTGCGAATTTCCGGCAAAGGACATCTATGTTTTTCCCTCCGAAGGACTTGCTTATCGTTTCCGTCCGGGTGACTCCGCGCAACTCGACTGTAGCCGTCTTGAAGTCATGCGTCATGCGTGCGATGCCTTTGGTCCCGATGATGTCGATGTATGAGTTGTGAGTCTGATCCTTGGACAGCTGCCCGTAGACGAATCCCTGGGTGATGTCGTAGACGATTCCGTTTCCGAACGTCCCGTGGCACTGAATCCACCACGGATCCTTGTAGTCCCACATTCTTATGCCCTGTGCATGCCAGGTCCTGAATTCCGATTCCGCGTACCATCTGGCAATGTCCACGTAATGCATTCCGCAGTCATGGAATGCCGGGCCTTCGTATTCGTGTCCTTCCCCCGGAGCCAGCCCCGGTGTCATGTGGCATATTCTTATTATGGCAAGCTCTCCGATTTCTCCCGATTTTATGAAAGATTTGATAGTGCTGTGGTACCAGGAGTTTCTGAGATAGAGGTTTACGGTAGTAAGTACATCGGATTTTTCAGCCATCTCCACCACTTTCCATTCGTCTTCTACAGATGCCGCCAATGGTTTCTCGGCGATTATGTGCTTTCCCGCTGCAATGGCTTTCCGGATGAGTTCCATGCGGGCGTCTGCCAGTGTGGTGAGTACGACGGCTTCAATGCTGCTGTCTGCGAAAATCTCATCGCAGTCGCCTGTCACCCGATGGCCGGGGTATGTCTCTGATGCATAATTCCTGGATGCTTCCGATGTGTCACATATGTATGCTACTTCCCATTCCCCGCTCCGTTCCATTTCGTTGAGATAGAATTCCCCCATCCTCCCGAAGCCTATTATCCCCGCTTTGATTCTTTTCTCCATATCCGTTTGTAATGTAAATTTATTTTCCTTGTTTTTATTACAATCATACAAATATAGGAAAAATCAATTTAAAATTGTTCGGAAAACATGAAAAAAAAGTTATGGGGTTTATGTCCGGATTGTCCTTATGTCGGTATATCACGGAAATTTTCTTAATTTTGCGCGGTTTAAATTAATGAATTATGGACAAGAACAGTTATGCTCTGGGCATGAGCATTGCCCACAATATGGTTTCATCCGGAATTAAGGAAGTCGCATTCGACGATTTCATTGCAGGGCTCAAGGCCGTGCTGACAGGCGGGACGCCGGCAGTGTCTTTCGAGGAGGCTGCGGGCCTTCTGGACAAGTATTTCGCGGAGCTTGAGAAGAAGCAGAAGTCAGAGGCCGCCGCGATGGGGGCTGCCATGAAGAAAGAAGGGGAGGAATTCCTTGCGGCTAATGCAAAGAAGGAAGGCGTGGTCACTCTGCCGAGCGGCCTGCAGTATAAGGTCCTGGCAGAAGGGACAGGCCGCAAGCCGGGTCTCAGGGACAAGGTAAGGTGCCACTACTGCGGGACTTTTGTGGACGGGACCAAGTTCGACAGTTCATACGACAGGGGAGAGGCTGCCGTTTTCGGTGTCAATCAGGTGATTGCCGGATGGACAGAGGCTCTGCAGCTTATGCCGGAGGGCTCCAAGTGGGAACTTTATATTCCTTACGGCCTCGGCTATGGGGAGCATGGCGCTCCGGGATCCATCCCTCCGTACAGCGCCCTGATATTCACTGTCGAACTGATAGAGGTGCTTTAAGCGGTGTCCGTGTCCGGGACTTTACGGTGATATGGACGGGAGGATTTCTCCGGCGGCCCGGTTTGAATACCTACAGCTTGCCGGCGAAGTATTTCCATAGCGGAGCCGCCATCAGCGCCTGTCTGATCTGGTCGCCCGCCAGCAGGTCCTTTACCTGGGATTCATCCAGCAGGCATACGGTTATGTCTTCGGTCGCATCGAGATGCTGGCCGGAGATTTTTTTTACGCCCCTGGCCAGGAAGCAGTGTGTGAGATTGCTGGTCGTACTCGGATTGCCTGAGATGGTCATGAGCGATGACCATTCGCCTTCTCCGTACCCGGTTTCTTCAAGAAGTTCCCTGCGGGCGGCTTCAATCGGGGTCTCTCCTTTTTCGATGACTCCGGCCGGGATTTCATAGCATGTTTTCCCAAGCCCGTGGCGGTACTGGCGTTCGAATACGAATTTACCGTTTTCCGTTATGGCCAGGATGTTTATCCAGTCCGGGTATTCGAGAATGTAGTATTCGGGATTGATACGTCCGTCGGGGAGTCTGACCTTGTCGTGGCGTACAGTCAGCCATGGCCGGCGGAAAAGATATTCACTGTCGAGCACTTCCCATTTACCTTCTTCTGTAATTGCATTTTCCATGTCGGTCCGTTTTTTTCTGTCATTGCCCTGCTTCTGAATAGGCCGGGCCGGACAAATATATGGATATTTTGCATATATTTGACGCTAAAGCGCCATTTATACGGTTCACGCCTTGGCATAGCAAATAAATTTGCTCTGCTCTCGGCTTCTACGATATTTGGCCTGGCGGCCATTTATACGGTTCACGCCTCGGAAATGGAAATTGAATGAATTCATTTCCATTTCTCTCGGCTTCTGCGTATATTTGCCATTCGGAAATTGTTTGTTGCCGCTTTCTTGCGGCTTATTTTAATGCGGGAGCGAGAATGGAAGGGTCTGATATTTTTTATCATGTATTTACTGCCGGGTTAAGCAAAAGCCTGATGTTTGCCGATGATGAGGATTTCATTGCCGGAATGAATGATATACCTGCCTGTTCGTTGTCTGCGGGAGTGAAGGTATATTGTTTCTGCCTGATGGACAATCATGTACATTTTATTCTCAAAGGCAGTGCAGGCTCGTGCGTTTCTTTCATAAGACAGTTCAAGCGCCTTCGGAGCCGCCGTTTCGGCCGCCGTGCAGGGCATTCCGTCAGCCTGGACGGGGCGGAGATCGGCATTAAAGCGGTTGAAGATGCAGAATATCTGGTCTCGGTAATGGCGTATGTGATGCGGAATCCTGTAGCGGCAGGAATTACCGTAATGCCGGGAGAATATCCATGGAGTTCGGCATCGCTGTATTTCGGCAGTAAGGTATTCAGGCAGAAAATGCGGAAGTTTTCAGATATCGGGAGCAGGGAAAAGAAAATGCTGCCGGGGTCCAGGCTGAAATATCCGGATGACTATCTGCTGCAGGAAGACGGGATGATATTTCCCGGAAGCTATGTCGAATATGCCGAGGTGGAAAAAATGTACCGCTCGCCCAAAAGGCTGCTGTACTACCTTTCGAAGAACAGTGATATGGAGTACGAAATCGGCACGGGAACTATCTCGAAGACCAGGTACAGGGACAGTGAGCTGTCTGCTTCCCTGGATGCGCTGAGCAGTGAAATGTTTTCAGTACGCAGTTATTCGATGCTCAGGATTGAAGACCGTTTCAGGCTGGCCAAAGAAGTCCGCAGACGGTACGGGGCATCCGTGTTGCAGGTGGCAAGGGTGACAGGGATTGAGGCAGCTATGCTGCGGGCGTTGGGAATCTGAGATCTATGGTAATTCCGGTACCTTAGTAGATGCGGAATTTTTCTGCTACTTCGGGCAATTATTTGATTGTCAATATAATATTGCCGATATTCGTAAAACTGACTGTCAACTAAGGTCTGTTTAAATATACCTTAGTAGAATTTGTTTTCGTGTTAAATATTTGTATATCAATGGATTATCTTAAATGGCGCGATACTAAGGTTCCGGTTGCGCCTCGGCATAGCAAATACATTTGTTCTGCTCCCGGCTTCTACGATATTTGGCCTGCCGGCCATTTATACGGTTCACGCCTCGGAAATGGAAATTGAATGAATTCATTTCCATTCCTCTCGGCTTCTGCGTATATTTACCGATTTTTTAAGTTGAGAAGAATTCGGGTTATGGAAATATGGAATTATATCGCGGATAATCTCTGGGAGATTTTTTCCCTTGTGACAGGGATTGCATATGTTCTGCTGGAGGTGAGGCAGAAGAATGTCATGTGGATTCTGGGGATGCTGACGAGCGCGGCGACGGTGTATGTGTTTTTCAGCCAGGGACTGTATGCTTCGTCCGTGCTGAATGTCTACTATTTCGCTATAGCGTTCTGGGGCCTGTATCAGTGGAGGAAAGATGCGGCAAAGGTCGCTTTTCAGAAGAATCAGGAGGATACTGAACAGGACAAGGCAGGTCCGGCGACGGTACATCTGACCCGGCTCCCGGTAAAAACGGTATGGTGGAGCCTGGCGGTCCTGGTCATCGGAACGGTCCTTTTAGTCCTGCTGATGGACCTGCTGGAGGATTCCATGTCGGTCATGGACGCTTCGGTGGCGGTGCTGAGTGCCATCGCTACCTGGTGGCTGGGGCGGTCCTATCTGCAGCAGTGGCTTCTCTGGATAGCCGCGGATGTCCTTACCATGGTGATGTGCCTGTCTCAGGGGCTTTATTTCATGACGGTGCTGTATGCCGTCTATACTGCTGTCGCGGTCTACGGTTATTTCTATTGGAAGCGGCACGGAAAGTATCTGTAGAAAACCGCCCGGAAGTCGGAGAAGGGCTAAAGCAAGAAAATCCGGAATAAAAGAAAGGTGACTGAAAGTGTTGTTTCGTTACGCTTGATTCGAAAATCCTTATGTACGATAGTACACTGCGGTTTTCTTTTCTTCGCAAGCCTTGAAATACCACTTTTCAGTCACCTTCTTTAGCCCCGTACGGGGCGGAAAATGTCTATTCCGTTGCGCTTTCGATTTTCTTCATGATGGAGAAAATGACTACGAAAGAGATGAGGCACAGGGCGATAAGTATTGCCCATACTCCCCACAGAGGAAGCTTGTTCCAGAGCAGTCCCGGCACAGAGGTAAGGTAGTTGCCGACAGCAGTTGCGGCGAACCAGCATCCCATCATCGCACCTTTGTATTTAGGAGGGGCTACCTTGGATACGAAAGATATACCCATAGGAGAGAGCAGCAGTTCGGCAAAAGTCAGCACGAGATATGTGCTCATGAGCCATGTCGGAGAGACGAGGTCCGGGCTGACGGTACCGCCGAGTTCCTTAGGAGACTGAAGTCCGATGGAGCCGACTGCAAGGATAAGGAATCCGAGTGCCGCCACGAACATTCCCATTCCGATTTTTCTCGGAGCGGACGGTTCTTTGCCTTTCTTTGCCAGCGCACTGAATATGGCGATTGACACCGGCGTGAGGGCAACTACGTAGAACGGGTTGAACTGCTGGAAATCAGATGGCTGGATGGATACTGACTCCGGCATTCCGGAGTAGATCCAGTATGCTGCTCCCCAGAGTACTGCTGTAGCGATTCCTGATGAGAATTTGCCGTTGCGTGTCTCTGACTGGAAAGCACCGAACAGTGTGTATATCGAAATCGCTATAAGAGCCAGACATCCGATGTTGAAACCGATTCTGGTGAAGCCTGTCGCGACATTTTCAGTGTAGTCGCGGGCGAAGATGGTCATCGTGCCTCCGTTCTGGTGGAATGCCATCCAGAAGAAGATCACTACCGCAAACACGAGCATGAGTGCGATGATACGGCTTCTGGTCTGTGCCGGAGTAAGCTCAGGCTCATTGACATGGGCTGCCTTGGCCTGCTTGGCATTGACATCCGCATGTTTGAACCAGCTGCGGCATGCAAAGTATATGAGTACTGAGACTATCAGGGAGACGCAGGCTACCCCGAACCCGTAGCTGTAGGAGGTCGAGAGCTTCTCTATGTAAGTCTGGCTGAATGCGGCAAGGTCCATTCCGGATGCTCCCGGCATGGAAGCCATCAGGCTTGTGAGCTTTTCGGTGTTCTCGGGGGTTATCGTCCCGTCGATGAACTGGTGGGCGAGAGCCGGTACATTGGCATTGTATGCAAGTCCTGACTTTCCTAAAAAGAAGTTGGTCACTGCCTTGGCTGCCGTCGGGGCGAACATTGCGCCGATATTGATGGCCATGTAGAAAAGGCTGAATGCCGCGTCCCTCTTGGAGGCGTATTCCGGACTGTCGTACAGGTTGCCGACCATTACCTGAAGGTTGCCTTTAAACAGTCCCGTTCCGGCAGCGATGAGCGCAAGAGCCCCGAACATGGCGACCTTTCCCATCGTATTCGCTTCCGTAGGTATTGCAAGGCACAGATAGCCGAGGAACATGACGGCAAATCCTATGGTGACGCACTTGCCGAAACCTATCCTGTCGGCAAGGAAGCCTCCTATCAGAGGCATGAAATATACGGCTGCCAGGAATCCGCCGTAAATCTGCGTGGACTCTGCTGCCGTAAATCCGAATTTTGCCTGTATGAACAGGACGAAAATCGCCAGCATGGTGTAGTATCCGAACCTTTCACCGGTGTTGGCGAGAGCGAGGGCGAACAGCCCTTTTGGTTGACCTTTGAACATAAGTTTATCGGGTTTTGAATTATTGTCGGTGCCGTGGCGTTTGAAGCCTGACAAAGGTAATAAAATATGGTTAGAAATCGTAAAAATTTTCTATATTTGCTAAGTTGTGCCTGAATGGCAGAACAAGTATTAACCATTTAAATCAGACAGTATGAAAACCAGAAAAGCTGTGCTTTGTGCAGGGTTGTTGCTTTGCGGCATCGCATTGAATGCCCAGAAAACCAAGTCGCAGCCTGACCCTCAGGGGGTGTTGTCCTATAGCCTTCCGGCTACGTCGCTTGTATTGGAAGTGGAGGCTGTCCAGGAGAATTTCTACGCCGGACCTTATGCAAAATATGCATCCAAGTATCTCGGCATCGATGCAAGACAGAAAGATTCCCAGTCCTATACGGTTTCGAAGGTAAGCATGACTCCGTATGCGGAGGCCGATCACAGCCGCCGTTTCATTCTTGATGTGGGAGACGGGAAGCTTGAGGCCGCGTTCCTCAAGCTTACATCCATGGGGCTTGTCGCCGGCTCTGACGGCAGCTTCGGGGATGCGCAGGCATGGAGATTCCCGGCTCCGGCTTCCGGAGACTTTTCGGGAATCGGACTGACGTCAAATCTCGCATCGGAATCCGCGACCCTTTATCAGAATGTGAAACATGAGTCTGCATACAGCCGCGTGGCCATCAGGCAGGAGGTGATAGTAGAGAAGTCCGAGGAGAAAAAGGCTGCCGAGACCGCTGCCATGATTTTCGATATCAGGGAGAAGCGTTACCAGATAGTCACCGGCGATACCGATGCCACTTACAGCGGCGAGGCCATGGGGGCGGCGGTGGCCGAGCTTACGAGGCTGGAGAAGGAATATATGTCGATGTTTACCGGATACTCTGAATACAGGACCCAGAAAATGACCTTTGAGGTGGTGCCTCAGAGCGACAGGGAGAACCAGTTGTATGTGGCTTTCAGGATTTCCGATTCCGCAGGCCTTCTGCCTCCGGACAACCTTTCCGGCAAGCCTCTAATTCTCGAAATCGTGCCGCAGCCGGTGGCTCCGTCAGTGTCCCAGGAGCAGAAAATATCCAAAAAGAGCAAGGAGAACGGTTTTGTTACATACAGGATTCCTGCCATATGTACAGTTCGGCTTCTGGATGGCATGAATGTGCTTTTCCAGAGCCGCGTGCCGGTGTACCAGCTCGGAACGGAGAGTACGCTCCCCGTAAATGTGGAAATCAGATGACAATAACCAATTAATTACAATACAATCCGATGGAACTTAAAGATTTGAATCCCCAGCTCGTCTGGAAGAACTTTTATTCGCTTACTCAGATACCGCGTCCGTCCAAAAAGGAAGGCAAGGCAGCGGAATTCCTTTATGATTTCGGAAAATCCCTCGGCCTTGAAACCATTAAGGATGAGGTTGGCAATATTATAATAAGGAAGCCGGCGACTCCCGGGATGGAAAACCGTAAGGGAGTGATCCTCCAGGGCCATATAGACATGGTGCCCCAGAAGAATGCAGACAAGGTGCATGATTTCGAAAAAGACCCTATTGAGGCCTGGGTCGACGGTGAGTGGGTAAGGGCGAAAGGAACGACCCTCGGGGCCGACAACGGTCTTGGAGTGGCTGTCGCCATGTCGGTGCTTGAGTCCAAAGACTTGAAACACGGGCCTGTCGAGGTTCTGGTGACTGTCGATGAGGAGACCGGAATGACCGGGGCGCGTGCGCTGAAACCCGGTATTCTGAAAGGCGATATCCTTATAAATCTGGATTCGGAAACCGAAGGCGAACTGTATGTCGGCTGTGCAGGAGGGCTGGACATCACGGCGGAGCTGCCGTATGGTACCGCGCCGGCACCGTCCGGATACAAACCTTTCCTTCTTACTGTCAAGGGCCTGAAGGGAGGGCACTCCGGAATGGACATCGTCCTGTACAGGGCAAATGCCAACAAAGTGATGGCCCGTGTCCTTCTTCCACTGCTCCGCGATCTGGGCGTGAAACTGGTATCGGTAGACGGCGGCAGTCTGAGGAATGCCATACCGCGTGAAGCCTTTGCCCAGATTCTGGTTCCTGAAGACAAGGTGCCGCAGGTCAGGGAACTGACAGAGTCTGCCGCTTCGGCGGTCAGGGCAGAATATTCCGTGACGGATCCGGATGCCGCCATGTTCGTGGAAGCGCTGGACACCGCTCCGGCAGAGTATATTGAAGATTCATCCGCACTTGCCGCAGTACGTGCCGTGAGCGGATGCCCTGACGGAGTGTGGAGGATGAGCGATGCTGTACCTGGACTTGTCGAGACATCCAACAATACGGCAATCGTGAAGTCCGAAAACGGAAAAATCTATGTCAAGACGCTCATGAGAAGCTCTGTAGATACCGCCAAAGATGCCATGGCGGAGCAGGCGAGGGCAGTGTTCGAGCTGGCCGGATTCAAGGTCGTGTTCTCCGGCGGATATCCGGGATGGGCTCCGGACAGTTCTTCCCCTATACTTCATACCATGAAAGAGGTTTATAAGGGACTCTACGGAAAAGAGCCTGCCGTGATGGCTATCCATGCAGGGCTCGAATGCGGCATTCTCGGAGGCGCATATCCTCACTGGGATATGGTTTCCTGCGGTCCGACAATCCTCAGCCCTCATTCTCCTGACGAGCGTGCAAACATCGCTACAGTGGAGAAATGGTGGAAGTTCGTCATCGCGACCCTGGAAAATATACCTGAAAAATAGGCGAAAATCTTTGACAGTTAAGAATATTGTCTTACCTTTGCACCCTGAAATTATAGTTAACTAAAATTTTAAAGGAAATGAAAAAAGGAATTCATCCCGAAAACTACCGTCTTGTAGCTTTCAAGGATATGTCGAATGACGTGGTGTTCATCACCCGCTCATGCGCGAACACAAAGGAGACCATCGAGGTCGACGGCGTTGAATACCCGGTGGTAAAGGTCGAGATTTCAAACACGTCCCATCCGTTCTACACAGGAAAGATGAAACTCGTGGACACCGCAGGTCGCGTGGACAAATTCTACCAGAGATACAAGAAGAAATAGTATTTTCCGTATGGAAAATTATTATAAGGAAAGAGCAGCGCAACCGCGCTGCTCTTTCCTTATGGCTAATATCCGAAGATTTCTTCAAGTGTGACTGTCTTTACAGGACCGAGGCCTTTCAGATACTTCATGTCGAGATCCTTGATGTCACCGAGGATTCCGTATGTGTAGGTGCGGTCTTTGACCCACTTTTCCTGTACGGCCTTTACATCTTCTAGCGTCATGTTCTGGACAGCCTCGAAAATCTGCCTGTCGAGGGATTCGTCCAGTCCCAGATCCCGGTCATTCAGATAGCTCTGCAGTACCTGGTCGCGCACCGTGCGCTTGGTCCTGAGCCGGTTGATCATGGCCTCTTTGGCGATGTCGAATGCGGCCTGTGACTGAGGCATGTCGTTGATGATTTCGTCGAATGCATCTATGGCCTGGGCCATCTTGTCATTCTGTGTGGCGATGAAAGCGAGGTAGTAATAGTCCCCCTCAAGGAAATACGGTGATGCAAGGAAGGCCTGTGCCGTATAGGCGAGACCTCTGGCCTCTCTCATTTCCTGGAATACGATTGAGTTCATCCCTCCTCCGAAGTATTCATTGTACAGGGCTATGCCCGGTTCGTCATCCTTAGCGAATTTCTCTCCGCGGTCGGAATACTGCAGGAAGTACAGCTGCTTGGCGTCATACTGTGCGAGGACAACATTGTTTTCCTCCACTTCCAGGGTCTTCGGATATTTCTTTTCCAGAGGCTTGAGCTCGGCTGCAGTCTTGTGGCGGGCACCCAGCGAAGCTGTAAGTTCCTTTCCGGTCTTAGGACCGTAGTAGAGGATTTCATGCCCATACCCCATAAGTCCGCGGATCTTTGCAAGGAGTTCTTCAGAAGTGAGACCCTCGAGCGCATCGTTTCTGAGAGTAATCTTGCTGATGTACTCCGGTCCGTAGACCATATATCTCTGCAGTGCACCGAAGCAGCTTCCCTGGCTGAGTTTGGCGTTGGCCCTGCTCCTGAGCAGGTCGGCCTTCAGGTTAGCGAGGATGGCCTCGTCAGGTTTTGCCCCTGTGATCAGGCTTTCTACGATATCTATCGCTTCTTCCATGTTTTCACTCAGTCCGCTTATTCTGACTGTCGTCTGTGTGGAGCCTGTGTAAATGCCGAAAGAGCATGCCAGTGCATACATCCTGGAGCCGATTTCTTCTGCGCTCATTGACTCTGTTCCCAGGTAGGAGACATAATTGGTTGCAAGACTGAGCGCAGGGTCGTTCTCTGAGCCTGTGTAGAAATTATACACCAGGGTGAACAGGTCGTTCATCTCGTTCTGCTTGTACAGGACTTCCACTCCAGGACGTTCCTCGAATTTTGACATATCTTTTGAGTAGTCTACGAATGCCGGTTCTATAGGCTTTACCGGAGTGTTCTGGATTTCGGCGAGGAACGCGCTCTGCTGATCCCTGTTGGTCACGATAGGGGTGATCTTCGGAGCGGCGATTTTCTGTACGGTCTTGTCTTCTCCCTGGAGCTTGTACACTGCGGCGTAGCTTTCGGCTCCGAGGTACTTGTTGGCCCAGTCGATGACATCCTGCTTTGTTATCTTCGCCATGCGGTCAAGCATCTGCACCTCGTCGGCCCAGTCGGAGCCGTTGATGAACGACATGACGTAGAGCATCGCGCGGTTCTCGTTGTCCTCGTAGTTCTGCATCATGTACATCTTGTAGTTGTTGACAGTGGCTTCAATGAGGCCTTCATCAAAGTCCCCGCTGCGGAGTCTGGCCACTTCGGCGAGCAGCAGTTCCTTTACCTGGTCGAGTGTCTGGCCGTCTTTAGGGCGGGCAGATACAATGAAGGAACCGTAGTCCGGCTGGTTGCTGTTATATGCGTAAGCGGAAAGGACTTTCTGCTGCTGGATAAGGTCCAGGTCTATAAGGCCGGCCTGTCCGTTGTAGAGGATAGAGCTTACGATGTTCGCCACGTCATTGGACTGGTCTGTAGCCTCGGGCAGTCTCCATCCGAGTGTAATATTCTCGGCTTCAAGCCCGTACACCTTTTTTACGACAGGAGATGTGATCGGCTGCTCTTTCTCGAACTGCAGCTGCGGAAGCTGCGGGTTCGGCTGCATGTCGCCGAAATACTTCTCGATGATTCCTACCATTTCGTCAGGGTCGAAGTCCCCGGAGAGACAGATGGCCATATTGTTAGGGACATAGTATGTCTTGTGATAGTTCTTGACGTTGGTGATGGAAGGGTTCTTCAGGTGCTCCTGTGTGCCGAGTACGGTCTGTGTCCCGTAAGGGTGGTGAGGGAACAGGGCGGCGTCCATCGCTTCGGAAACCTTCCTGCTGTCGCTGGTCAGGGACATGTTCTTTTCCTCGTAGATGGTTTCGAGCTCGGTGTGGAATCCTCTGATTACCGGATTCTTGAACCTGTCAGCTTCGATTCTTGCCCAGTTGTCGATTTCGTTGGAAGGGATATCTTCCACATATACTGTCATGTCCTGCGAGGTGAAGGCATTGGTGCCCTGGGCTCCGATGATTGACATAAGTTTGTCGTATTCGTTAGGAATGGCCAGTTTGGATGCTTCGTAGCTTATGGAGTCTATCTGATGGTAAATGGCCGCCCTTTCAGCTTCGCCTTCTGTCTGGCGGTAAACCTCGAACAGGTTTTCGATTTCGTCAAGCATAGGCTTTTCTGCGGCATAGTCCGATGTTCCGTAATTAGGTGTGCCCTTGAACATCAGGTGCTCGAAATAGTGGGCGAGACCGGTGGTCTCAGACGGGTCGTTCTTTCCTCCGACTCTGACTGCGATGTAGGTCTGGATACGCGGTGTCTCTTTGTTGACACTCATGTACACTTTCAGACCATTGTCCAGAGTGTACATTTTCGTCCCGAGGGGGTCTCCTGCCACAGTCTCGTACTTGTACTGCGAGCAGGCCGTGGCTGCAATCACTGTGACTGCAGCTACGAAAAACATGATTCGTTTCATATATTGTAAAATGTAAATAAGGTCAAGTTTTTCATTATTAGTGAATTTCTGACGTTGCCGAATGCAAATATAGTTTTTTTCTTTTGAATTGTTACCCCCCCCCGAAATTTTGCAATCCATGAGCTACATGAAACCCTTTCCGCTCCGTGTGACCCTCCCCGTGCGGACGCAACGGTCATGATTTCATGGATTGTATACTCATTAATATAATAGAAAGACAGGTCCCGGAATCCGGAACCTGTCCATAATAATATAGTGAAATTGACTTTTTACTTCACCATGTAAAAATTCAATTTAAAGAGGAATTTCAAGGCTGACGAACTTCGAAAACCGAATGGTTGTGAGGATTTGAGAAGTGAAGTCTAACGTCGAAATTACCTTTAAATTAATTTTTAGAGCTTCGGACCTGCTGCAACGAGTGACTTACCCAACTCATTCCCTGTGAACTTGTCGAAGTTCTTGATGAAACGTCCTGCGAGGTCTTTTGCCTTTGCATCCCAAGCGCTTGCGTCAGCGTATGTGTCGCGAGGGTCAAGGATAGCAGGATCTACGCCTGGAAGCTCTGTAGGAACCTCGAAGTCGAAGTAAGGGATCTTCTTTGTAGGAGCCTTCTCGATAGAACCGTCAAGGATAGCGTCGATGATACCGCGGGTATCACGGATTGAGATACGTTTTCCTGTTCCGTTCCATCCTGTATTTACGAGGTAAGCCTTTGCACCTACTGCGTTCATTCTCTTTACGAGCTCCTCACCGTATTTTGTAGGGTGGAGTGACAGGAATGCTGCACCGAAGCATGCTGAGAAGGTAGGAGTAGGCTCAGTGATACCGCGCTCTGTACCTGCGAGCTTTGCGGTGAATCCTGAAAGGAAGTAGTACTGGGTCTGCTCAGGAGTGAGGATGGAAACCGGAGGAAGTACTCCGAATGCGTCAGCAGAAAGGAAGATAACCTGTTTTGCGTGAGGACCCTTTGAAACCGGTTTTACGATGTTCTCGATGTGGTCGATAGGGTATGATACGCGGGTGTTCTCTGTAACGCTCTTGTCAGCGAAGTCGATCTTGCCTGCGGCGTCTACTGTAACGTTCTCAAGGAGGGCATCCCTTCTGATGGCGTTGTAGATATCCGGCTCGCTTTCCTTGTCAAGGTTGATGACCTTTGCGTAGCAGCCGCCTTCATAGTTGAATACGCCTTCATCGTCCCAGCCGTGCTCGTCATCACCGATGAGGAGTCTCTTAGGGTCGGTTGAAAGGGTGGTCTTTCCTGTTCCTGAAAGGCCGAAGAAGATAGCTGTGCTCTTTCCTTCCTTGTCGGTGTTTGCTGAGCAGTGCATTGAGGCGATTCCGCGGAGCGGGTTGAGGTAGTTCATGATGGAGAAGATACCTTTCTTCATCTCACCGCCGTACCATGTGTTCAGGATAACCTGCTCGTTGGTCTTGAGGTTGAACACTGTAGCTGTCTCTGAGTTGAGGCCGAGCTCCTTGTAGTTCTCTACCTTTGCCTTTGCAGCGTTGAATGATACGAAATCAGGCTCGCCGTAGTTTGCAAGTTCCTCCTCTGTAGGACGGATGAACATGTTCTTTACGAAGTGAGCCTGCCATGCGACTTCCATGATGAAACGTACTTTAAGACGGGTAGCAGGGTTTGCTCCGCAGAAAGTATCCATTACGAAAAGCCTCTTGCCTGAGAGCTGCTTTACAGCCTTTGCCTTAAGGTCGGCCCAAGCCTCTTCAGAGCATGGTTTGTTGTCATTCTTGTATGCGTCAGAAGTCCACCATACGGTGTCTTTGCTGGCCTCGTTGTAAACGAAGAATTTGTCTTTAGGAGAACGTCCGGTGTAGATACCTGTCATTACGTTGACAGCACCGAGCTCGGTAACCTGGCCTTTCTCATAACCCTCGAGAGTGTCTTTTGTCTCTTCTGCGAAGAGCACTTCGTAAGACGGGTTGTGGAGAATTTCCTTCACGTCTGTGATGCCGTACTTGGTCAAATCAATTTTACTCATAATACGAAATTTATATTAAAAGGTTTATAACTTTCAAATATCTGTCGGCCGCTGCAAAAATAGTTTATTTTTATGATTGGGCAAACTTTTGGTGTGAATATTTTATTACTTTTGTCCGAGCAAATCCGAAAATTCACTGCACAAAATGTGCCAACTTTCGGATTTCGGTTCGAAAGATGTGTGATTTTCGAACGAAATAAATAATTTTTGATTTGAAAGCGGAATTATGGGGGACTGTCAGAAAAAAACGGCCGGAGAAGGACTTGCGCCGGCCGGTGTGCTGAAGGAGTACTGGGGATATGATTCTTTCCGGCCCATGCAGGAGGAGATCGTGTCTGCCGCCGTGGATGGGCGCGATGTCCTGGCCGTTCTTCCCACAGGCGGAGGCAAGTCCGTGTGCTTCCAGGTCCCTGCCCTGATGAAAGAGGGGGTGGCTCTGGTGGTGACGCCTCTGATTGCACTGATGAAAGACCAGGTGCAGAACCTGTCGGACAGGGGCGTGAAAGCCCTTGCCGTATATACCGGAATGACGCGGCATGAAGTGGAACTGAACCTGAACAATGCCGCCTACGGTGATTTCAAGTTCCTGTACCTTTCCCCTGAGAGGCTTTCTACGGAGCTTTTCAAAAGATATGCAAGAGCCATGAATATCAGCTATATAGTAGTCGATGAGGCTCATTGCATTTCCCAGTGGGGGTATGATTTCCGCCCGGACTATCTGGAAATCGGCAGATTGAGGGAAGAAACAGACGCTCCGGTGATAGCCCTTACGGCTACCGCTACGCCACAGGTAGCCGAGGATATAATGGAGAAGCTCCGCTTCCGGGAAAAGCTTATGCTCAAAAGCGGCTTCGAGCGTCCGAATCTTTCATACATAGTCCGCCGCTGCGAGGACAAGATGGGGCAGCTGGTGAATATCTGCAGGTCTGTTCCCGGGACCGGAATAGTATATGTCCGGAACAGGAAGAAGTGCGAGGAGCTGTCATATTTCCTTAATTCACAGGGCCTTTCATGCTCGTTTTATCATGCCGGACTCGGTGCCGCCACGCGCTCTGCAAGGCAGAATGACTGGAAATCGGACAAAATCCGGATAATGGTATGTACCAACGCGTTCGGCATGGGTATTGATAAGCCGGACGTCCGTTATGTGGTACATTTCGATGTGCCGGATTCTCCGGAGGCGTATTTTCAGGAAGCCGGAAGGGCCGGAAGGGACGGCAAACGTTCTTATGCCGTACTGCTGTGGAACGGAAATGATGTCAGGCGCCTGCGCCAGATAGAGAAGCTTTCCTACCCGCCGGTAGAATACATAGAGGATATCTACCACAAGGTCCATTCTTTCTACCGTATCCCGTATGAGGCTGGGATCGGGATGCAGCTTAAGTTCGACCTGGATGCCTTCTGCAGGCATTTTTCCCTGAACCGCTCAATGGCCTATTATGCGATAAGGTATATCGAAAGGGAGGATCACTGGACCGTACTGGAGGATGCGGACATCCCTACCAGGGTACAGTTCATCGCAGACCGTCAGGAACTGTATGACATAGATCTGCCGGAGCCTGCCATGGAGACGGTGATAGAGATGCTTATGCGGAAATATACCGGAGTCTTTTCGTATCCCGTATCTGTCGACGAGGATTATCTGGCATCGGTTTCGGGAGTGTCCGTCCCGCAGCTCAGAAGGCTGCTGTACCTGCTTTCCGTGGAGCATGTCATAAAATATATTCCTTGCGACCATACGACCGTCATCTGTCTGAGAGAGAACAGGCTGCATCCTAAAGACGTGAAGCTGAGCACGGCCATGTACGATCAGCTGCGCAGCGACTCGCAGGCGAGGACGGAGAAGATGATATCATATATAAAGGAAGAGGATACCTGCCGGAGCCGTTACCTGCTGGAATATTTCGGGCAGGCAGAGTCTGAAGACTGCGGATGCTGCGATATATGCCGGGCATCTTCGTCCAGTGCCGGCGGCACGAGGAAAGCCCTTTCGGGCTATATCCTCGGCGAGAAAAACGGCGACTATACCCTGACGGACATTTCCGTAAGGTTCGGTTCCCCGGCCTCTGAAGACGGAGGGGACTATATCGGGGAATTGCGGGACATGATAGACAGGGGAGAGGTGCCTCCATACAGGCAGCGGTAGAAAATTCCTGCCGGGACCGGCACGGGCTTCGCCTGGAGGCCTTACCGTCCGGATTCTATCGTCAGAGTGTCGTATGCCGGCCGGATATTGTCAGGAAGCTCCCTGCAGAGTTCCTCATACCGTGGCAGCTGGTGCGACAGATGGGTCAGCCACGAATGCCTGGCTCCTACCCTCTGCGCTACGGCGACCGCTTCCTCCAGTGAGAAATGCGAGATATGCTTTCCTCTGCGGACGCAGTTGATGATGAAGTGGTCGAGTCCTTCCAGTTTCGGAAATTCAGACTCCGGGATGAAGTTCATGTCCGTAAGATAGGCTATGCCTCCGAACCTGTATCCGAGCACAGGCAGCATGAAGTGCTTTCCCCGGATGGGAATGATTTCCGCCTTCCGGGGACAATACGGTCCCGCTCCCGCTTCGTCCGGGTGGTGCTCCCTCGCCCATTCTTCAGCCGATACGGGGGTCTTTTCATAGCCTTTGCCTTCTACCCATACAAGTTTCCGGCTGGGAATGTTTTCCATGACAGTGAAGGGACGCTCGTCTATATTCGTGATCTGCCATTCCGGAACCCCGGGATACCTGTGTTCAGAGAATGCGTAGGAATATTCCTGACGGAGCGAATCCTCCACGTATTTTTCGCAATATATCCTGATCGGGGCCTTTTCGATGTAGTTGAACGCCCTGACGTCATCCAGTCCTCCGGTGTGGTCCTTGTGGTTGTGTGTCAGGAGTATTGCATCGATGTGCCTGATTCCCGCCCTGAGCATCTGTGTCCTGAAGTCGGGCCCGGCGTCCACAAGGATTTTCAGTCCACCGTACTCGACAAAGGCAGAGGACCTCAGCCTCTTGTCTTTCCCGTCGGCGGATGTGCATACGCTGCAGTCGCATCCTATCATGGGCACTCCCTGCGACGTGCCTGTCCCCAAGAATGTCAGTCTGGTGGTCATAACGTTGTGTCTTCGAATCCGGTTATATTGTTATATCGACTATTTTTCCTACAAGGTCTGCATCGAACGGCCTTTCCACCCTTATGTAGTTTCCGGTGTAGCCGAACATTTTCCCGTTCTTGTCCGAGCTCTCGAAAAGCACTTTTTCATGTACTCCACGGTTGCTTGCGATAAACCCGGAATGCAGCTTTTCGCAAAGCTCTTCCAGCATCCTGACCCTGTCTGTCTTGACGGAGTCCTGTACCTGGTTTCCCATGGCGTCCGCCCGGGTTCCCTTGCGTCTGGAGTATGGGAAAATATGGATGAAGGCGGGACGTATCCTGTCTTTCAGGAAATTGTAGGTTTCCATGAACAGATCATCGCTTTCCCCGGGGAATCCGACGATCACATCGATTCCGAAGAATACCCCGGGCCCTCCGTCCTTTTCCATTTTCCGGCGTATATAACTGATTTTGTGCTCGAAAGCGGCTGTGTCATACCGGCGTCCCATCTCTTTCAGCACAGTGTCGCTGCCGGCCTGGAGAGGGATGTGGAAATGCGGGAGGAACTTGGTGCCGGAGGCTATCCAGTCTATGATCTCTTCTGTGAGAAGGTTAGGCTCGATGGATGAAATCCTGTATCTTTCGATGCCTTCCACTTCATTCAGCGCCTTGATAAGGTCGAGGAACGTCTCTCCTGTGGTCTTGCCGAAATCGCCAGTATTGACCCCTGTCAGGACAATTTCCTTTATCCCTTTTCCTGCAATCTCATGTGCCTGCGCCACAATATCCCTTATCGGGATGTTCCTGCTCCTTCCCCTTGCGAAAGGCACCGTACAATATGCGCAGAAATAGTCGCATCCGTCCTGGACCTTAAGGAAGGACCTGGTCCTTTCCCCGCTGGAATAGGCCGGAAGAAAAGATGAAGGGGCGGCTCCGCACGATCCATCGTCTCCTTCAATGTGACGGAGGACGGCAGGGACGACTTCCGCTTTTTCATCGGCTCCGAAAACGAACCTGACCCCATCGATCTTTTCGATTTCGGATTTTTTCATCTGCGCATAGCATCCTGTCACAATGATTTCCGCTTCGGGTGATATCCGGTGGAGTTTCCGGATGATGTTGCGGCACTTCTTGTCCGAGTGTTCGGTCACAGTGCAGGTATTCACCAGGTACAGGTCTGCGCGGTCATTCCATGGGACTGCCTCCAGCAGGCCCGATTCAAGGAATCCCCGCTCGTATGTCGAGGTCTCGGCATAGTTGAGTTTGCATCCGAGAGTTACAAATGCTATCTTCTTTTTCATCATTGCTTTCCGGCTGTTTATGCAGAAACGGTGTCGGGATACGTCAGGGTTACCCTTGACCAGGCCGCCGTACCGTTGACCGGAGGCCTGCGTTTGGATACCCTTACGGAAAAGCTAAGGAGCTGCGGGAATCCCGATGCAATCTCCTTGACTATTTTCCCTGCCAGATACTCCAGAAGGTCGGCATGCCCCCCGTTCATCACGTCTGCTATCGTATCATATATTTTTCCGTAGTCCACGGCATCCTCCAGAGAGTCGCTCAGCGCGGCCGCCCTCATGTCGGTTTCCGCCCTGAAATCCACTACAAAGAGGTTTTCCGAAACCTTCTCGTGTTCCAGGCATCCGTGGCAGGCGTGGAATTCCATTCCTTCGAGTTCAAGTATTCCCATATCTTTCCCTCTCATAATGTCTATCCGAGCATGAGGAATACTGCAGGCCGCTTGCCGATGACCGTTCCTGATTTTCTCCACTGGCCTACAGTCATTGTCCTGATGAATGCCTCAGGCATGGTAATATCGGCTGCGATGCATATCCTGGTGCTGTCCCGGCAGCAGGACAGGATGTCGTTAAGCATGGAGTCGTTCCTGTACGGCGTCTCAATGAAGATCTGCGTCTGTCCGGTGGATACCGACAGTTTCTCCAGTGACTTCAGCTTCGATTTCCTTTCATCGGATTTCGCCGGCAGGTATCCGCAGAAAGCGAATGACTGCCCGTTGAGTCCTGAAGCCATCAGGGCCAGCATAAGGGAGGACGGCCCGACATAGGGGACGACCTCTATCCCGTGCCTGTGGGCCAGCCCGACGAGCTGCGCACCGGGGTCGGCGACGGCAGGAAGACCCGCCTCGGAGATCAGACCCACATCCGTCCCTCCGTCGAAAAGGCGGATGTACCCTTCTATTTCTCCAGGTCTGGTATGTTCATTGAGTTCGTGGAATTCAAGGGAGTCGATATGCCCTTTCAGTCCCGCCCTGGAAAGGTATCTGCGTGCCGTCCTGACTTCTTCGACGACAAATACACGTATCCCCCGGAGCGTTTCGAGTACAGGCCCGGGGATTACCCCGGCCGGGTCGTTGTCTCCGATAGGGGAAGGGATGAGCAGCAGCCTGCCTTTATTCTGTCGGTCTTTTTCCATTGTCATCCTTTATTCTTATAGTCACTTTTTCTTCATTGAGCAATGCCTTTTCCTCCTGTCTCTGTATCGCATCCTTCTTTTTCCTGCCGGAGAACAGGTTCCGGAAGAATTCCCGGAAACTGTTGAATTCCTGCTGGTATGTGAGACCGATGCCGTTCCTCTGGGAGTTGTCCAGGTAGTTGGTGTACTGGTCGGCGGAATGGGAGAACAGGTTCAGCCTGAACGCCCCCGGCCTGTCTATCTTTATTTCTATGTCCAGGTCACCTGCTACGTCGTCGTTTGTGCTTCCCGATGTGTACTGCCTGTTCCCGATATTGCCGTTTATGACCACCCTGTTGTTGAACAGCTGGGTCGAAACCGCCACATCGAATATGTCGTTGCCCTTTTCATTCGTCTGGTAGCTTAGTCCGAGGTCCAGAGGTATGTCCAGTTTCTGGAAAATATTGTTCAGCTGGTTGGACATTATTTCGGATACGCTGGATGCGAGGAACGATGTGTTGTTTACGATTCCAGACTGTTCATCCGGAAGGAAGCTGTTGGACATCAGCAGTGAAAGGAACTGTTTCTGGATCTTGTCTTCAGTGCTCAGCGCACTCTCCACCCTGGCCTTGACGGTAGGGTCTATATCCGGGACATCGATGCTGAACTGCAGTCTCGGATTCTTTATCCGGTCAGTGATGTGAATACCGCATTCCACTGTCCTTCGGGTGCTTACGGATGATGTGTCGGCAATGAGGGTGCCGAGCGAAGTCTTGGTCGTGTAGGTGGCATCGATATTCAGGGTGCTTTCCATGATGTCACCGTTGAACTTGACCGAACTACCTTCGTTTATGGCGAAATCCTTGGCCAGGCCGATGGCGACGAACCGGTAGTTTCCTCCGGAAAGGGTGTAGTCGCCGCTGATGTTGAAAATGTCCCTGTTGGGGTTTATGTCAAGGTCTATGGTGCCGCTTCCGTATCCTGACAGGACGTTTCCGGTTGCCTTGTCGATTTCTACGAATGCCTCTACCCCCGGAGTGGCCGCCACCATCAGGTTGATTTCAAAATTGTTCTTAAGCTTTTCCCGTTTCTGTATCCTTGATATCATGGTCTCGTAAGGGTCCTGGACCACTTCCTTCTTGATTTCCTTGAAGGTCAGCAGGTCGCTTGAACTCGAACTGGCCGATGAGGATATCGGGACATGGAGCTGGCCCTGTCCTGTGGTAGTGGCTTCAACCGACATTTTCATCGAGTGCAAAGGTCCGGTAATGGATATGCCGGCAGTGGCGAATATGTTCCCGTAGAATGTCTCGTTCATCTTTTCGTCGAGGTTTATGCACTCGATCCTGTCTGCATTGATCCTTGTGTCGAAACGGAAGTCCCTGAAGTTGTCGTATGAAATCTCTCCTGTCACGCTGCCGCCGTTCCCGAACCTGTCGGTGAGGGTGATGGAGTCGAAATACACGCCGCGGCTGTCGATGTGGAAGCCTCCGTTTACCGTGTACGGTACATTCGTATAGGCGATGCGCATGGTCGCGTTGTCCAGTCTGGCGCCGGTGCTCTCGACCGACAGAGAACCCAGTCTGCCTCTGGCCCCGAAGGTTCCGGAAAGGGATCCGGATGTTTCGCTGAATACGCTGCTCAGGTATGGGGACAGGCATGCAATGTCGAGGCCTTCAAGCGCAGCCGAGGCATCGAGGTAGCGGTCTTCAAGCATGTAGCTTCCCTTTATGTCGAAGCTGCTTTTCCCTGCAAGCGAGTTTTTCATGCCGATGTCTATCCGGCGTGCGTCGCTGTCCCAGTTCCCGTTGAAGTGCACTGTCCCCATCCGTGCCCCGGAAATGCTTGTGGAACCGCAGAGGAAATCCGCCTCCAGGCTTTTGGCCTTTCCGTATGAAAAGAGCCTTGCCTTTCCTGTGGCGGCCCCGGCAAAGGCGGCCCCCTCCCCGAGCAGCGGATTTATTATCGATATGTCGAATCTCTCCATGTCCAGCGTCAGGGTGTCTTCTTTTGTGTCGGATATTCCGCCGTGAATCCTGACGGACTGTTCCCCGCTGGTGAATTCGATGTTGCTTACATCGATATTCTTCCCGCTGACTGTCATTTCGGACGGCAATATGCTCCATTCCCGGGCGTTGAGGTATATGCTTGAGGGAAGCAGCGAGATTCTGTACCGGAGATCATCGTTCCCGTCCCTGAACAGGTCTCCGAGAACGTAGAATTCCCCGCGGTTGACAAGTTCCCCCTGGTTGTCGTATGTGTATCCCGCCCCGATGTGGTTGTCGCTTGCGTATATCCTGAAACTGTTGTTCATCAGAGACAGGGTGGCGGCATTGATGGTTTCGCTCAGGAGTTCGCCCGTAAACCCTGTGCTGTCATTCCTGAAATCGAGGGTGAGGTCTTTCATGAAATTCTCCCCGAAGGCCAGCCTCTGGGACTTTATGTTCCCTTCCATTGTCCCTGCCCCTCCGACATGCATCCAGAGTGAAGTGTTTTCGGCGATATAAAGTCCCGGAACGAGGTACGCCAGCAGGTCCATGGTGTCATACAGGTTGAAAGACAGGTCATACCTGTTTCCGTTCCATACATACGACGTATCCTTATATATGGCCGGAAGCTGCCTCCTCAGTACCAGATCCTTGGCATCCCTGATAAAGGAAGAGAACGGGGCGTTGCCGAAGAATGAGCCTTCGGCGAATTCGGACTGTATTTTCGCCCTGAACAGCGTGTCGCTCGAATGCGACGTGACGGAGATGTCCCCGATATCGTATTTCCCGTGCTCGTTTTCAAGACTGATGTTTCCTACCCTTATTTTCCCGAGCAGGTCATTCCCTTTTATCCTTGTAAAGTCGGCGCTTGTCTGCAGACTGACTCTCGACATTCCGCGCTTGTCTATGTTCAGGGCATTGAGGTCGGCGTAGCCGATGTTCGCGTAGAAGTTGTAAAGCGCGTTCCTGGTCTTGCTTGAAAACGTGAACAGCCCCTGGAAAAGGAAGTTCAGGTTCGGGTCGCTGCAGATTATCTTTCCGTTGAATGTCTTGCTGGCGAGCGTCCCTTTTGCAGCTATCCCGCTGTAGTCGTATCCGTTCAGGTGCAGTCTTCCGACTGTCAGGGAGTCTATTTCAAGCATCGGCCCTTCCTTTCCCAATGATGCCGTGAACCTTGAACTCATGTCGCATTCCCGGACCTGGTCCGAGCCGACAGCCTTGCCTATATCGAAGTTCTCTGCGGAGAGCCTGCCTTTTATTACCGTACTGCCGTTGCTGTCGGACAGTCCCGTGATTTTCAGCTCGGGCGTTACCGAGCCTATCCCGGAAGTTACGGAACCCCTGACATCGAGGTCGTCTGGCTTTCCGCTGATACTGCCGCTGAAAGTGAATTCTTCTCCGGCCGCATAGCGCGATATTTCAGGAATGTCCTTTCCGGTGAGGGCTGCGAGCATTTCCCGTATGGATTCAGTTGTGAAACTGAACCGGCCGATTCCGACTGCCGCTGAAATCTTTTCCGGTTCCGGAAGCCCCCTGACGCTTCCGCTGAATGCCAGATGCACCCCGTAATCCGGAATGCCTGCATCGAATGAGGATACTGTCATGTCATCGACCGTTCCGGTCAATGCGCTCTGCGGTATTTCTATCGTGAAAGGGGGAGTATCGAGTCCGGGTATGAAGTATGAGAGGGTCCTCGTGTCGAGCCTGCTGGACTTCAGGACGGCCTTCAGCCGTATCTTTTCGATGAAATCCTTGAAATCCCTGGCCGAGGTGTATCCCATGCTGAATTCCGGGATGTTTATGTCCGACCATCCGTCGGATATGTTCAGTCCGGTTATGGAGGCAAGGCCGTGCCCGACTTTCGTGCTGCCCGAAACGGAACTGCATGCATATCCGCTTTTTTCACGGAAGGACAGTGCGTCGAGGGTTCCCCACATTGTCTTGTCCGCGAGCTTCAGGTTCCGGGCTTCTGCCTCTATTCCGGATATGTCCAGGTCGTTCCAGTCGATTCCGCCTTCTGCCATCCGCGGGGCGTCGTGCCTGAAATTCCTGAGGCGGAACCTCATTCCGTCTATGACCGCCCTTCTGATGTCGAATACATTGCCCTGGTTTTCCTTCTTTATCCTGTCTTTCCTGATTCCGAACATCCTTTCGAGGTTCGTGCAGTGTTCCTCGATTGTCAGATTCATTTCGGCATCCCTGACATATGCCCTGCCGATGTGGATTCCCTCTCTGTCCCTAAGGCCCCTGAGGGAGAACCTTGCGATCACGTATTCGGCCCGGAACAGCGTGTCAAGGGCCGAGGAGTCGCACGGGGCCCTGTCGATTATCTCGATGTCCTTGACAATGATGGTGTTGAATGGCCGGAAATGTATTTTCCCGAAGTTTATCCCCACTTCGGAGCCTGCGGTTAACCTGTCGATGACTTTCCTTGAAATGTATGTCTGCACTTGCGGGGTCTGGACAGCCAGCACTCCCGCAATGATCAAGGAAGTCACGGCGACTACAGTCAGCCACAATATTTTCAGTGCCCTTTTGATACCTGTTCCGATTTTGGTTGAAATCTACAAAAATACAAATTATCTCCGAGATTTGGTGTTGCGGTTTATGCTATTGCGCATATTTTCGTATTTTTGCCCGTTGGAACAATAAAACAAAGCCATGGATATTATTTTAGGTATAGAATCCTCATGCGACGATACGTCGGCCGCCGTTATCAGGGACGGATACCTGCTGTCGAATGTACTTGCGAGCCAGGATGTCCATAAAGCTTACGGGGGCGTCATCCCGGAGCTTGCCTCCAGGGCCCACCAGCTGAATATCGTACCTGTTGTAAGCCAGGCCATAGAAAGGGCGGGAATCAGGGCTTCGGACATTACTGCCATTGCCTTTACCCGCGGTCCGGGACTGCTGGGTTCCCTGCTCGTGGGGACTTCATTCGCCAAAGGCCTTTCCATCGCCCTTGACCGCCCTCTCATAGAGGTGAACCATCTTCAAGGGCATGTCCTTGCAAATTTCATAAAGCAGTATGACAAGGATACTCCGGTGCCGGAATTCCCGTATCTGTGTCTTTTGGTATCCGGAGGCAACTCGCAGATAGTCAAAGTCAACAGTCCTCTCGATTTCGAGATCCTCGGACAGACTATCGATGACGCCGTGGGGGAAGCCTTTGACAAATGCTCCAAGATGATGGGGCTCGGATACCCGGGAGGGCCTGTCGTTGACAGGCTTGCAAAGCTCGGCGACCCGGGAAGGTTCCATTTCTCGAAGCCGCATGTCCCGGGGCTGGACTACAGCTTCAGCGGCGTGAAGACCTCACTGCTTTATTTTGTCCGTGACCAGCTGGCACTCGACCCTGATTTTATGGAGAAGAACAAGGAAGACATATGCGCCTCTTTCCAGAGGACCCTTATCGAGATTCTGATGGACAAGCTTGTCAAGGCTGCAAAACAGACTGGCATCAGGCAGATTACCATCGGTGGAGGAGTCTCTGCAAACAGCGGACTGCGCAGTGCTGTCACCGAAGAAGGCAGGAAAAGAGGCTGGACGACATATCTCCCGGAGTTCAAGTTTACGACAGACAATGCGGCGATGATCGCAATAGCCGGATATTTCCATTACCTGCACGGAGAAAGGACCGGGCTCGATGTGGCACCCGTATCCCGTATCGCCGATTTCCATAGAGGATAGGACGCTCCGGCATGCAGCTTCTTGCGGAAGGCCTGGCCGGAAGCCGGAAGGTACCTTATAAAAATGAATCAGTAAAATGAAAGAAATCGAAATTTCCTGTCCGATCGGGAAGGAGCCGGCCCCGGAACAGATTGTCTCGGCAGCCGCGAGAGTGTTGGGCGTTCCTGTGAAGGCTGTGGCCCGCTACAGGATCGTGCGCAGATCCATAGATGCAAGGGGAGATATATTGTACAGGTACAGGATAGAGGCTTTCAGGACAGGAGAGGAGTGTGCGGAATACCGTGTGCCGGAATATAAGGATGTGTCTGATGCCAGGCCTGTCATTGTCATAGGTGCCGGTCCTGCCGGCATGTTCGCCTCCCTGCACCTTCTTATGCGGGGGTTGAAACCGGTTATCCTGGAGAGAGGCAAGGATGTGCATAAACGGAAGTTCGATATGGCGAAGCTTTCCCGGGAAGGGGCGGTAAATCCGGATTCGAACTACTGCTTCGGCGAAGGCGGGGCGGGGACATTTTCCGACGGCAAGCTGTTCACCAGGTCTTCCAAACGCGGCGATATCCGGGAGGTCCTGCACCAGCTGGTCTCGTTCGGTGCAGATCCTTCTATCCTTATAGATGCGCATCCCCATATCGGGAGCGACAGGCTGCCGGCAATAGTGGAGAATATCCGCAAGTGCATTGTCGGCCATGGCGGGGAATATCATTTCAGTACCAGGGTTACCGATATAGAAAAGCGTGCGGACGGAAGTTTTTCTGTTGTTGCCGAGCACCGTTCCGAAGAAGGTACGGTTTCCGTGTCTGAATTTTCCGCAGGCAATGTCATTCTCGCTGCAGGGCATTCGGCGAGGGACATATATGAGATGTTCGACAGGAAAGGATGGGAGATCCAGGCCAAGGGCTTTGCCCTCGGTGTCCGTGTGGAACATCCTCAGACCCTTATCAACAGGATACAGTATCACGGCAAATACCAGCCTTTCATGCCGGCGGCGGAATATTCGTTCGTGACGCAGATAGAGGGAAGGGGAGTGTTTTCTTTCTGCATGTGCCCAGGAGGCATACTTGTGCCGTCCGCGACCGCTTCCGGTGAAGTGGTGCTGAACGGCATGTCCAACTCCGCCAGGAATTCCCGCTGGGCCAACTCCGGCGTCGTCGTTTCCATCGAGCCGGAAGACATGCCGGAGTATTCGCATTTCGGAGCTTTGTCCTTGCTTCATTTCCAGCGGGATGTGGAACAGTCGATGTTCCGCTTTTCCGGTTCTTTGAAGGCGCCGGCCCAGAGGATGATGGATTTCTGCAGAGGTGCGGTATCTTCCGGCCTGCCCGCCACGTCTTATCATCCCGGTGCAGTGTCGGCCCCTTTGCATGAGCTTCTGCCGCGGCATGTCGCCCTCAGGCTCAAATATGCCTTTCCTGAAATCGGCAACAGGAAGATGCGCGGGTATTATACCAACGAGGCGCTTCTTCTCGGAGTGGAATCCAGGACTTCATCCCCGGTGCGGATACCCAGGGACCCTGAAACCTTTGAGCACATCCGGATCGGAGGCCTGTATCCTTGCGGCGAAGGTGCCGGCTATTCAGGCGGGATAGTGTCATCGGCTCTGGACGGAATCAACTGCGCTGAAAGGATTTTTTTTGCAATCACGAAAAAATGATTACCTTTGCAACGGGTAAGTCATACACGACCAGCTCCCTCTGAATTCCCCCAGGGCCGGAAGGCAGCAAGGGTAGGAGGTTGTAGCGGTGCGATGTATTAAGCTTACCCATTTTTCTTTAAAAGCATTTAAATCGCTGCTTTCGTCGTCACACTTCATTCCTTACATCCTCATTACCGGAAGGTAACTCCGGTGTTCGGACTTTTGTGTTCCTTGAAATCCCTCGATTCAAATGCTTTTACCGTGGTTATTTGAGCGAATCGAATATCAGCGGCAGGATGTCGTCCACTCTGGAGAATTTCCAGATCTTTTCTCCGCCGACAAGCAGGATTGACATCGGCCTGCCGGATTTTCCCTGATACTCGGCCATGACCTGACGGCAGGCTCCGCAAGGTGTTGCAGGTGAAGCACATATCTTGCCGTCCTGACTGGCGGTGATGGCGATTTCCACCATTGCGGCATCAGGATGCGTGGCGCTGGCATGGAACATTGCGGTCCTTTCGGCACACAGTCCGGAAGGAAACGCGATGTTTTCCTGGTTTGCCCCTGTTACTATTTCTCCGGTAGAAAGTCTGACAGCAGCCCCGACATTGAAATGCGAGTAGGGAGTGTAGGCTCCCGACATTGCCTTTATGGCGGCCTCGGCCAGTTCACGGTCAGCGCAGGACAGCTGGTCCATGCTTTCGTATTCAGTGTAACTGATATTTATTTCCCTGGTCTTCATATGCGGTCGGTATTTGATTATGATTATCTTTGCATCGGCAAAACAGGCCGTGTCACGGCCAAATATAAGGAATTTTTATGAAAATATGTGTCGGGCTCTCTGGCGGAGTGGATTCCAGCGTTGCGGCTTACCTTCTGAAAAAGGCCGGTTATGATGTCTTTGCGCTTTTCATGCAGAACTGGCATGATACTACGGGAACGCTCCACGGGGACTGCGAGTGGGAGGAGGACCGTTTTGTGGCGGAAATGGTCGCACGCAAGATCGGCATCCCGTTCTATTTCGTGGACCTGAGCAAAGAGTACAGGGAGAGGGTGGTGGACTATATGTTCGACGAATACTCGAAAGGACGGACTCCGAATCCGGACGTGCTGTGCAACAGGGAAATAAAGTTCGACGCTTTCCTCAAATGCGCACAGAGGCTCGGTGCGGACTATGTGGCCACAGGGCACTATTGCCGCAAGGATGAAATTACCGGGCCGGACGGCAAGCCGGTATACCGTATTTTTGCCGGTTCGGATCCCAACAAGGACCAGAGCTATTTTCTCTGCCAGCTCACCCAGGCACAGCTTTCCAGGGCCATGTTTCCAATCGGGGACCTGGCGAAGCCGGAAGTCCGCCGCATTGCACATGAAGCCGACCTGCCGTCTGCGGACAAGAAGGATTCCCAGGGAATATGCTTTGTCGGGAAGGTGGATCTTCCGACTTTCCTCCAGCAGAAACTGCTTCCTGTGGAGGGTGATGTGGTGGAAGTGTATGACGCTTATTTCCAGGATAATGAACAGTACCGTTTCATTCATGACACCCTGCTTTCACTGAAAAATGACCCTTTGTCAGGCGATGTGCAGATGATAACCGACTATGTATCGGAAACCAGATCCCTCAAGGTCAATGATCCTGTGCATGAACATTCCATAGAAGGTGATCCGGCAAATGAAGGAGGCTGCTCTGCCTTGTCTCCGTTTTCAGAGGAAAAGATGAGGGCCCTGTCGGATGATGACTTCATGAAACTGGCTTCGCCGATAAGGTATGATATAAGATTCGAAACCGAGACTTACCGCAGCGGTAAGAAGCATATCAAGAAGACCAGATACAAGGAAAATCCGTACGGGAAGATTGTCGGGCGTCATGACGGGGCGCAGTTCTATACCATAGGCCAGCGGAAAGGTCTGAATATAGGCGGGCACAAGGATTCTGTCTTTGTCATAGAGACGGACATACCTTCAAATATTATCTATGTGGGAGAGGGACATACGCATAAAGGGCTGTCGCGCAGCTGTCTGCGGATAGCTCCGGAGGATATCCACTGGATAAGGGAGGATATACCTATGACAGTAGGGGAGATCAGGCGCTATAGGGTGCGGATTCGCTACCGTCAGCCGCTCCAGGATGCAACACTCATAATGCGTTCCAACGGGCTTTACATCCTTTTCGATACCCCGCAGCGAGGAATCACGCCCGGCCAGTTCGCGGTATGGTACGACCGTGATGAAATGGTCGGTTCCGGAGTTATCGGCTGATGTTTTTCTGCGGCAGATATTCCAACCGGAAGGTAAAGCCCGTCGGCAACGGCTTCCCGTTGGATTAGTCGGATTCTGTCTGTCGTATCAGGGATTTTGCTGCGCTTTGTCCGGCAAGCATGCCGGTGGAGAAGGCTATCTGAAGGTTGAATCCTCCTGTGTCCCCGTCCAGGTCAAGTATTTCCCCGGCGAAATAGAGCCCTTTGCAGTGCTTTGACTCCAGTGTCTTGGCGGTGACGCTGTCGGAAGATACCCCTCCAGCCGTGATTACGCATCTTTCATAGCCGACATATCCTGCTATATCGAACTTCCAGCATTTAAGGACTTTTGCCAGGGTCTTGTGATCGACTGACTGGTTGCATTTCAGAAATCCGGGAATCAGTCCCGCTGGCATGAGCTTTCCGAGCAGAATGCGGAAACGGTCCCGGTACTGCCTGTTCATGCTGTGCCTGTCTTCTGCTATTTCTTTCCATAGCCTGCTTATCCTTGTTTCCAGGGAAACTTTCTCTACTGCAGGTTTCAGGTCCAGTGTGACCTGGACTTTGGAGCCGTTGATGATGGCATTGACACATCTGCGGCTGATCCTGAATCCTGTCGGACCTTCAATCCCACCGTCGGTAAAATCCATGTCGCCGAACTCTTCCTGAACGGGATTCCCGTCAATCCACAGGGTCAGGGATACGTTTTCAAGCGAGTTGCCGTTGAGGAGCGAGCCGGTTTCCGACAATGGTACGCTTCTGTCTATATGTCCTGGCAGCATGTCATCCGTTTCACCTGTCAATGCGCCCTGCGGAACCGATTTGTAGCTTTTCGGCACTATTGCGGTCAGCGAAGGAAAGCACCGGTTTATCTTATGTCCTGTTTCGGATGCCCATCTGTAGCCGTCTCCTGTAGAGCCCGTGGAAGGGTAGGAGAGTCCTCCTGTGGCGATGATGAGCCTCCGTCCCGTAAATATGGCCCCGGACGAGCAGTGTACCATATAATAGTCCCCTTCCTCTTCATCGTTGCGCATGGATATCCGGTCGGCTTCATAACCTGTAAGAAGACAGGCTCCGGCCTGCTTTAGGGTGCGCTGCAGCGTGTCTACTACATCAGATGACCTGTATGATGCGGGGAAAACCCTGTCACCCCGTTCGACTATGCTATCGAGCCCGGCTTCTTCAAGCCATTCCACTGTCTTTGCGGGTGGCAATGTAAAGTAAGCCGGCTTGAGCAGAGTGCTTTTGGGATGGATATGCCCGGAAAAATCATTCCAGTCTTTCATATTGGTGAAGTTGCATCTCCCTTTGCCGGTTATCATTATTTTCCTTCCCGGCCTCGGCATCTTTTCAAGCACGGTAACCTGCTTTTTCATACCGTTCTGTCTGAAAAAAGCGGCGGCTCCGACCGCTGCTGCCATGCCTGCCGCTCCTCCACCTATAATTATTATGTCATCCATCTGTAGCAGAATTAAAAATTTTTACTAAATTTGCAGTCCCTTTCGGAAAAATACTCCGTAAGGCGATTGCAAGCCACTTTAGCTCAGTCGGTAGAGCAACGCATTCGTAACGCGTAGGTCGTGGGTTCGAATCCCATGAGTGGCTCGGTTCTTAAAATATTATCCTGAAATTGAAGAGGTCATTCCCGTGGAATGTACCTCTTATTTCATTTCCGGTATTTCCATTCCTGTTTTCCGGTCTGGAGGCAAGCAGTGACGGGGATGCAAGTTCTATGGCTACAATATCGCCTATGCGCAGCGATACGCCCGCAGAGGCTTCCGATATTGCCTTTTCCACTGTCCCGGTGCTGCCTTCATCCGTACGGTAGATTTCTTCTCCGTCCTTTCTCAGTATGAACATGCTCCCTTCTTCCTGCAGTACATGCCTGTCGGACATGGGGAAAGGAAGAACGGATGTGTGGTCGAGGCAAGATGCCGACGCATATGCCATTTCAGATCCGTCGAATAGTCCGCGGTCATATAGGAGTATGCCATAACTGACTGAATCATAGTATCTTTCGGCGAATTTTACTCCGATGCATTTCCCGGCTTTGCATATACGGGCAAAAAGCACGGGCGTGTACAGGTATCCGTTTACGGAATCGGGAGAGAAAAGATCCTTGTCCTCTCTCTCCCATGTGGTGTCCGGACGGCAATAATACCTGCCTCCGGTGCTCTTGACTATGATATTCATATGCAGTGCATGTTTTCGGAAGATGCCGCTTCCTGTGCTTAGAACAGCCGTCCTGTAAACTTTTCCTTGAGCTGGCTGACGGAAGCATCGAACTTTTCCCCTGTCAGCGGCTCTTTCCTGGCGGCTATGGCCGCTTCCCGTTTCTCTTGCTCGAACTGCTGTTTGAGCAGGGCGAACTGCCGTTTGGTATCCAAAGTGAATTCCCCGTTGTCTATCCAGCTGAAATACGAAGGTTCCGTGAGATATACTTCCCTGGCGGTCTTGCCTTTATGCTTGCCGAAATTGATTACCGGTTCTTTGTTTTCATTGTAGGTAAGCCTTCCGGCGTAGTCTACGATTTTCTGTCTTTCCGAAAAATTCGAAAGGAAATCGATGCTGTTCCTGAGGGTTTCAGGATATCTGTCGAGCTGGGATTTGAGCACTTCATAGGTCGCAAGGGTGTCTGCTTCTGCCGCATGAGCGTTTTCAAGTTCCTTGCCGCAATAAAACCTGTATGCGGCCTTCAGGTTCCGGGGCTCCAGGACATGATAGATATTCTGCACGTCCACCATCTTCTTTTCATGCAGGTTGATATGTATGTCCTTTCCCATGTACCGTCTGACGCGTTCCAGTTCTTCCGCCAGCATCGGCAGGTCGAACTTGGCGGAGTTGAAACCGGCCAGGTCGCTGTCCTCAAGCCAGCTGATGACTTCATCCGCTATATCCGAAAATCTCGGACAGTCTTTCAGATCATCATCGCTGATTCCATGGACAGCCTGTGCGCTCGGGGTGATCTTCTTCTGGCAGCCTCCGGCATAGTCCCAGGGTTTTACCCTCCATGTCTTTATCCTCTCCTCCGGGCCGGGCAGCACCTTTACGAAACTCAGCTCGATTATGGCATCGGACGCTATATTAAGACCGGTACTTTCAATGTCGAAGAAAAGTATCGGCCTCTGAAGATTCAATTCCATTTATTTTCCGTTTTATTTGATTCTAAGATATCATGATAGGCATGAGGATGCCGCAAATCTTCTCGCTCTCCGCCTCTTCCTCTGACGGCACCACCAGTGCGGCCCTTCTGCTGTCCGCGAATTTCATGACGATTTCATTGCAGGTCATGTTGCTCAGGATTTCAGTCACGAATGTGGACTTGAAACCTATGGTAAGGTCTTCCCCTTCATACCGGCAAGGTACCTTTTCGTATGCCGCGATGGAAAAACCGAGGTCCTGTGCCGAGAGCTCGAGCGAGTCGCCGCTCATCTCGAACTTGATCAGGTTCGATGCCTTGTTGGTGCAGACCGACACGCGGCGGACGGTGTTGAGGAACTGGACCCTGTCGATACGGAGGATGTTCGAATTGTTCTGAGGAATTACGTCCCTGTATTTCGGGTATTTGCCTACAACGAGCCTGCAGACGACCATGGTCCTGTCGAACTTGAATACGGCGTTCTTGCTGTCGAATGAAATCTCTACATTCTCGACGTCTTTCCCGATTATGGATCTGAGGACGGCTGCCGGCTTCTTGTGAAGGATAAAGGATGCTTTCTCGGAAGCTTTCACGTCCTTTGTGGTATAGCATATGAGCTTGTGGGAATCCGATGCCACCAGAGTGGTGGAATCGGTGTCTATGTCGAAAAGGATTCCGTTCATGGCCGGCCTTATCTCATCGTCTGCGGTCGCGTAGATGGTTCCGGCAATCCCTTCTACCAGACTCTGCGCAGGGAATTCGAGAGTGACTGCAGTATCATCGGTAGTCGTTATCGAAGGATAGTCGGCTGCCGGAAAGTACGGCAGCGTCGATGTTCCGCTTGACCATCTGCACTCGAACGAACTTTCCCCCGTAGTGACTATTGACAGAGGCTGGTCGGGAAGCTCCTTGAGAAGATCCGTGATGTGCCTTGCCGGCACTGCGATCTGCCCGTTTTCCTCCGAACTTTCCACCTCGATCTGTGTCCTCAGGGTCAGTTCTGTGTCGGATGCCGTGATTTCCAGCCTGCTGCCGTCCAGGACGAACAGATAGTTTTCGAGTATCGGCTGTGACGATTTGGCCGGAATGGCCTTTGAGACTGCGAGAATACCTTTGAGCAATTCTGCGCTTGAGACTATGAATTTCATATAATGTATGTTTTCTTTCTTTTCAAATCAAAAGTTCCAATCACAAATGTATAAAAGTTTTTCGAGATGTTTGGCATATTATTTGACTTTTTCAGCCCCGGTCCGGACATGCCGGATGGTGTATATTATTGGAAATTACAAACTGACAGATATGAAAAAAGGTATTGTTATCGTGCTTGTATCAGCACTGGTCGGCGGTGTAACCGCATATGGAGTTGTCAGGGCATCAGACTCTGGCATGCAGCAGGTAGTGGTCTCTCCTGACGGGGCGGCATACAGGACTGTCAATCTGGCACAGACTGACTATCCGGATTTTACATATGCAGCGGAATCGGCGGTAGATGCCGTAGTCTATGTGAAGGTCACCGCTGTCGATGTAAGAAGGTCCGCACCGAGTTCGATCTTCGACTTTTTCTTCGGATACGAAGGAACTCCGGAGAAGCGTGAACGGGTCGGAAGCGGTTCCGGCGTCATCATTAGTCCTGACGGATATATAGTGACTAACAATCATGTAGTTGAAGGCGCTTCCAAAATAGAAGTCACCCTTAACAATAACAAGACATTCGAGGCTACTCTCGTAGGTACGGACCCCGCAACGGATGTGGCTCTTATAAAGATTGACGCACAGGGACTTCCGGTTATTCCGTTCGGTGATTCCGATGATCTTCGTCTCGGAGAGTGGGTGCTGGCCATCGGCAGTCCGTATGATTTGAGATCAACGATTACGGCCGGCATAGTGAGCGCAAAAGGCCGTTCCATGCCGAACTATGACGGAGAATTCAAGATAGAATCCTTTATCCAGACGGATGCCGCGGTCAATCCCGGAAACAGCGGCGGAGCATTGGTGGACAAGGCCGGTAACCTGGTGGGTGTCAACACGGCCATAATTTCACAGACCGGTTCTTATACCGGCTATTCATTCGCGATCCCTTCAAACATTGTCAGGAAGATTACTTCCGATCTGATAGAATACGGAAGCGTAAGAAGGGCTTTGCTCGGTGTAACTATGACACCTGTAAATGATAAAATTGCAAAAGAATTGAAACTTTCTTCTGCGGAAGGCGTATATATTACTGAGGTTTTGAAGGGAAGCGCCGCTGACGAGGCCGGTATCAAGGTAGGAGACGTACTTGTCGCCATCGATTCGGCAAAAGTGGTCAACGGTGCTGCCGTGCAGGAAGCCGTCAACAATTTCCACCCGGGTGACAAGGCCGAGATGACCCTCATCAGGGACGGTAAGGAGAAGACGGTCGAGGTTACTTTCAAGGGTACTGCCGCCGAAAACGGCTCTGTTGATGAAGATGGCGGAGTCGCATTCTACGGTGCACGTATCAAGGAGGCCCCTGAAGAGGATCTTGAGAGACTCGGAATAAGACATGGCGTCGAGATCGTCTCCGTCGGTCCGGGAAAGATCATGGATGCAGGCGTTTCAGACGGATTCATCATACTTTATGTGAATGACCAGCCGGTAAGCAAGCCTCAGGATGTACTGGATATTGTGAAGAAGCAGAAGAGGTCTGTGTTTATCGAGGGCGTCACCTCGTATGGCAAACCTTCGTATTTCGGCTTCGGAATATAGAAGACAGATTTATTTATGAGACAGCTAAAGATTACAAAGTCGATTACTAACCGTGAAAGTGCTTCACTGGACAAATATCTGCAGGAGATCGGCAGGGAGGAACTGATCACAGTTGAAGAGGAGGTCGAGCTCGCGCAGCGCATCCGCAAGGGTGACCAGGCCGCACTTGAAAAACTTACAAGAGCAAACCTGAGGTTCGTGGTATCCGTGGCAAAGCAGTACCAGAACCAGGGGCTGAGCCTTCCGGACCTTATCAATGAGGGAAACCTGGGTCTGATAAAGGCTGCAGAGAAGTTCGATGAGACCAGGGGATTCAAATTCATCTCTTATGCGGTGTGGTGGATCCGTCAGTCGATTCTTCAGGCTCTTGCGGAGCAGTCGAGGATTGTAAGGCTTCCCCTGAACCAGGTAGGTTCCCTGAACAAGATCAACAAGGCTCTCCAGAGGTTTGAGCAGGAGCATGAGAGGATGCCGTCTACGGAGGAGCTTTCCGAGATGATAGATGTCCCGAAGGACAAGATCGCCGATACTCTCAGGGTTTCGGGAAGGCATGTTTCGGTAGATGCACCGTTCGTCGAGGGCGAAGACAACAGCCTGCTGGACGTGTTGGTGAACAATGACTCTCCAAATGCCGATAAAGGACTTGTAAACGAGTCCCTTAACAGGGAGATAGAAAGGGCGCTCTCCACACTTGCCACAAGGGAACGCGAGATAGTGAAATCTTTCTTCGGCATCGGATGCCAGGAAATGACACTGGAGGAAATCGGGGAAAGGTTCGGCCTGACAAGGGAAAGAGTCCGTCAGATCAAGGAAAAGGCGATCCGCAAGCTCAGGAGCAATTCAAGAAGCAAGCTGCTCAAAAGCTACCTCGGATAATATGTCCTGAAGAAAGTGACCCGAAAACAGGGAAGTTCCGGAATCATCCGGGATACCGCAAAGGAAACCCTGCTTTTGAGTCACTTCCTTTATTGTTTTCAATGAATATCACCCAGAATAGAGTATGATGAATATCAATCCTGAAAAATTTATTGCAGAAAAGGCAGCGGAAGCTGTGAAATCCCTGTACGGTGCGCAGATGGATGAGGGCCTGTTTCAGGTTCAGGTGACCCGGAAAGAGTTTGAAGGCGACTATACACTGGTTGTCTTTCCCTTGCTGAAAGTATCGAGGTCGAATCCGGAAGCTACAGGAAATGCAATAGGAGAGTATCTTAAAGGACATTTCTCCGAGATAGCGTCCTATAATGTCGTGAAAGGGTTTCTTAATATATCCTTTTCGACCGTATATTGGAATGAACTTTTCGCCGGTATAGCCTCGGCCGATGATTTCGGACAGCATGCGCCTACCGGCAGGACCGTAATGGTGGAATTCTCTTCGCCCAATACCAACAAGCCTCTGCACCTTGGGCATATCAGGAACAACCTTCTTGGCTGGTCGGTATCGAGACTTCTGGAGGCTAACGGCCATAAGGTTTTGAAAGTGAATCTGGTAAATGACCGTGGAATCCATATCTGCAAGTCCATGCTCGCATGGCTCAAGACGGGCAACGGAGAGACTCCGGAGTCTTCGGGAAAGAAAGGCGACCATCTGGTAGGGGATTATTATGTCGCATTCAACAATATCTATAAGGACGAGGTAGACCGTCTCGTGGCGGGAGGAATGCCGAAGGAAGATGCGGAGAAGGAGGCCCCTTCATTGAAAGAGGCCCAGGAAATGCTCCGCAAGTGGGAACAGGGAGACCCGCAGACGGTGGAACTCTGGAAGAAGATGAACGGATGGGTATATGCCGGATTCGACAAAACTTACAGGGATCTCGGTATTTCCTTTGACAGGACATATTATGAATCACAGACTTATCTGTTCGGCAAGGCACTTGTGCAGAAAGGTCTGGATATGGGGATATTCGAGAAGGAGGCCGACGGGTCGGTATGGTGCGACCTTACTGCTGACGGACTCGACAGGAAACTGCTGCTTCGCGGAGACGGGACGTCAGTCTATATGACCCAGGATCTCGGTACTGCAGAGCAGAGGTTCTCCGAATACAGTCTCGACGAGCATGTATATGTGGTCGGCAATGAGCAGAACTATCATTTCCAGGTATTGAAACTGATACTCAAGAAACTGGGCTTTGCGTGGGCGGACAATATCTACCATCTTTCATACGGTATGGTGGAACTCCCTGAAGGAAAGATGAAGTCCAGAGAAGGGACTGTCGTGGATGCGGATGACCTGATAGAGAAAATGTACTCTACGGCCAGGGAGACTTCACTGGAGCTGGGAAAACTCAGCGATATGGACCAGGATGAGCAGGAGAGGCTTTTCCATATGATAGGTCTCGGCGCACTGAAGTATTTCATCATCAAGGTGGATCCAAAGAAGACAATGCTTTTCGATCCCAAGGAATCCATTGACTTCAACGGCAATACCGGACCTTTCATCCAGTATACCCATGCCAGGATCAAGTCCATTCTGAGGAAGGCCGCTTCATCCGGAGTGGTGGCCGGTGCCGGTGACATTGCAGCGGATATTCCCCTTTCGGCGAAAGAGATCCGTATAATAAAGATGCTTGACCAGTTCCCTGGAAAGATTTCGGAAGCAGGGGCGGCATATTCTCCGGCCGTTATAGCCAATTATTCCTACGATCTGGCCAAAGAGTTCAACCAGTACTACCATGATACTCCTATCCTGAAGGAAGAGGATTCCAGACTGCTTAAATACCGTCTTGTGCTGATCGGGAAAGTGGCCCAGGTGCTTGTCAAGGCAATGTCTGTTCTCGGAATCGAGCTTCCGGAAAGGATGTAGGCTAATTTTTTTTTGAAAATGCATACCGGATTCAGAAAAATGTTCTATACTTGCACCCGAATTTAAAAAGAAACAGTTTTCAGGTACACAGAAAGAATATCAAGAACATGGATAACAAGCCGATAAATCAGAAGAAAAGGGCGGTCGTAAGCTTCGAGAACATGTCGGAAGAGCTGGCTGCTGCGTTTGCCGAGAAATATCCTAAAGGATTCAGCGACTATTTCACAGATCTGCAGAAGTATGACAAGCCTGACGGAACGAGCTTCTATGCAGTTACCCTTGAGATTCCCGATGCCGTATATCTCGTTAAGATAAAGGTGAAGACGGATGATGCGGATGATATCGAGAGATGGCTTGACGGAGATGACGATGATGAGGAGGGAGCAGGAGACAGCGGAGACGGTGAGGACCTTCCTGATGACAATATCTCCCAGTATGCGACAGGTGATGATGATTCTTCCGATTCAGAGTAAATAAATGAAAATATGATACAGGCAGAGCCGGCCCGGAATTTTCGGGCCGGCTCTGGTTTGTATTGCAGGGCAGGGGATACCGGATATAAAAAAAGAAAAAACTTAAAAAAAGAGAAAAATCTGCACTACGGCCGTTCCGTCCCAGGATTACAAGCAATATATTAGCGCCCTGAAAAATCAGGTTATGGGTAGAATCATGTTAAATGTCAGGGATGCTGTAATATGGCTGTTCATTGTCTGTGCCTTTTCCGGCTGCAGACGGATGACGTGGGAGAGAGGATCGGAAGACCTGACGCACAGGACATCGGTAAGTTTCAATATCGGAGTCGTGAATGCAGGGACAGTCTGGCAGGAAGGCGAGGCAGGGATAAAAGATGTGAATATCTATGTGTACAGGAACGGAAGCCTCGAAGATTACGTATATACAGAAGATATAACGAAGGCCGGTATGTACCTTGAATCAGGCCGGGAATACAGGTTCTATGCGCTGGCCAATAAGGGACAGCTGTATCCTCCGTTGGATGAACGGTCACTGAAAAACAGCAGATACAGTATCCGTGAGCTTTCTGAACTCGGGGCGGAGGGCCTCCCGATGTCTGCCGTTTCGTCCGCCATTGTTTCAGGCGCACATTGCAGTGTTTCCCTTTCACTGTCTCCCGTAGCGGCAAAAATCGGATTGAAAGTAGAAGTCCCCTCTTCAGGGAATTTCCGCCTGGAGTCTGTCCGGATAGTCAATCCTGCAGAGGATTACAGTCCTTTTTCCGACGGTTATAAGGCGAAGACGGTACTTGGAGCATATTCTGCTTCGCAGGATGAAATCGAATATGTCCGCGAAGGGAGGATCATATATGTTTCCGTCCTGGAGAACTGCCAGGGCGTACTTTTCCCGGACAATGAAGATTCCCGGGACAAGACTCCCGACAATCTTCCTGCCGGAAAACAGTCCGGATGTACCTGTCTGGAAATTACTGTTGCCGGGGATGATGGCAGCGCCGATTCCGGCCGTGTATACAGTTTGTGCCTTGGAGCCGACGCCGTATCGGACTGCAATATCGTGAGGGATACGTATTCCCTTGTTACATTGCGTCTGACCGGTAACGGTCCGAGGGACTATATATGGGAAGTCCGGAGCGGAGCCAATGTCCCCGGAATCAGATTCGTGGCTGCCGGGGAATCAGGAAATGTTTTTTATACGGATTCACAGGGCGAGATTATAGAAATCAGAGTAGGGGATGTAGCCTGGAGGGATATCATATATGCATCGGGGAAATATGTCATGGCCGGAGATGACGGCCGTCTCGCATATTCGCCGGACGGGGAAACATGGCAGGTGACAGAGGCCGGGACGGCACACTGGCAGGCTCTGGCTTACGGGAACGGCAGATATGTCGCGGTAGGGTACAGGATGTCGGCGTTAAGCGGAAGGGCATATCCGAGGAAGGTAAACGGATATGCTGCAGTTTCAACAGACGGCATTTCATGGCAGGTGACGGAAAAGAAAGGCTATTGCATGGAAGATGTGGCTTACGGCAAGGGGACATTTGCCGCTACAGGATATTATATGACCGCCGCAGGAGGAATTACTTCAGGGCATTTCTTTGCTTCGTCAGACGGAGAGTCCTGGAGGGTATGCAAGGGTTTCCAGTCCGATTTTCCGTGCCTCGTATATGGCAAGGACGGTTTTGTCGCAATATCAGACGGCTACCTCGCCTATTCTCCTGACGGGATATCCTGGCAGAATACGGAAGATACAGGTTTCAGACTTGTCTATTACCTTGCCTATGGGGAAGGAATATATGCAGGACCTGATATTTTCGGAAGGGCGGTATATTCGGTCGGGGGGATTGGGTGGACGAGGACAGAGACGGGTGCAAAAGGATATTCCGGCATCTTCTACAGCAAGGGCTGTTTCCTGATGCCGGGCGATGGTGGTCTTCTCATGTTCTCGGACAACGGAAAAGCATGGAGAAAAGTGGAGACCGGCAGTTCAGTGGACCTGTACTGCGCTGCTGTAAGATATTAGCAGGTCTTACAGCGCCGGTATCACGTTCTCCATATGTGTGCCCCGGGAGCCTTTTATGAGTATGGTACATCCTGACGGAGTTTCCTTGCCAAGGTATCCGGAGAGCTGCGATGATGTGCTGAAATGCCTGCAGTTCTCAGGCATCGTGCAGCGTGAAAATGCAGCTTCGAATTCCGACCCTACGAAATATGCTGCCTTGAGCTCCATTGCGGCAACGCGTTCAAGTACTTTGTCGTGTTCGGCGGCAGAGTCTTTCCCGAGTTCCAGCATGTCTCCGAGCATGGCGATCTTGTTGCCAGAAGGGATTGCCTCAAGATTGTCAAGTGCGGCTTCCATGCTTACCGGATTTGCATTGTATGCGTCCACGATGAGGATATTCTTCCCTGTATCGGTCAGCTGCGACCGGTTGTTGGACGGGGTATAGTCCCTGACTGCTTCGAGGGCGTCGGTGACCGGAACGCCGAAGTACTTTCCTACTGCAAGGGCAGCCATTACGTTGCCGGCATTGTATTTTCCTGCAAGCCTGGTTTCCAGAGTGTATGTCTGCGTACAGGAGACCGGGATTTCCATTCTCAGGAACGGTTTTTCCGGGCGGAGAGGCAGTATCCCGGCACCGTCGTATTCAACTCCATATGGGATTATATCCTCTATTCCACGGGCTGAGGCCATTTCATGGAGATACGGCAGATCTTCATTAAGGAAAATCTTTCCTCCGTGTTCCCTGATATAGTCGTAGAGTTCCCCTTTGGTTTTCTTTACTCCTTCATAGCTTCCGAATCCGAGAAGATGCCCTTTGCCGACATTTGTTATAAGTCCGAAGTCAGGCATTGATACGGACACGAGGCTTCTGATGTCTCCTGGATGGCTCGCCCCCATTTCAATTACGGCAATCTGGGTTTCCGGCGTGATTTTCAGAATGGACAGAGGAACACCGATTTCATTGTTGAGGTTGCCTTGTGTCGCGGTTACATTGTATTTCCTTTCAAGTACTGACTTTATCAGTTCTTTTGTCGTCGTTTTGCCGTTGGTTCCGGTAAGCCCTATTACCGGAAGCCGTTTCCCTCCGGGTGACATGGCGCATCTGTGAGTGCGGGCGAGGTCCTTGAGGGCGTTGAGCGTGTTTTCGACGGGAATGATCCGCCGGTCTTTACCGGCCAGTGCGGCTGCATCGGAACCCGACGAGACTACGGCACACGATGCCCCTGCTTCCAGAGCCTTCAGTGCATATTCATTCCCGTCGAAATTCTCTCCTTTCAGGGCAAAGAACATTTCTCCCTCCCTGATGGTTCTGGTGTCGGTATTTACACCGGAGCTTTCCAGAAAGATGTCATACAGACGATTCGCTCCGTCTTTCATTTTATCCGAATATCCAATCATGCTGACCTGATTATCTGCCGGTGCTACCGAATCCTCCTTCGCCCCTTGATGTCGTATCGAGGGACTCCGTTTCTTCCCATTCCGCCTTTTCATGACGCGCTATCACCATCTGGGCTATTCTTTCACCAGGATTGATGACAAAAGGAGTATCGGAAAGGTTTACGAGAATTACCTTGATTTCACCCCGGTAGTCGGCGTCGACCGTTCCAGGTGAATTGAGTACGGTCACTCCATGTTTTGCTGCAAGACCGCTGCGCGGCCTTATCTGAGCCTCGGTACCTTCCGGCAATGCCATGTAAAGACCTGTAGGAACCAGCACTCTCTGCAGCGGAGCCAGAGAGACAGGCTCATTTATGTTTGCCTTCAAATCCATGCCGGCTGAAAGTTCAGTCGCATATTCGGGTACGTTGAAGGCTGATTTATTTACAATCCTGATTTTCATAACTGTTTGAACTGTTTTAATTCCGGATGTCCGGGCCAATATTTTGAAAACTGACAAAAGTAACTATAAAATATTGCAAATTAAAATAAAATTCCTACCTTTGCCGACACTTCAGACCAAGGTCTGGAAACATAGTTTTTTGAAGTTTATTTTTGATTAGTACAAGGAAGACGAGTGAGGAGGTAAGGAGTTTACTCCTGTAAATGACTGACTGACGATACGAAGTCTGACGCAGTAATCATCAAAAATAAACGAAAAAAGGGGGGTATAGCTCAGTTGGCTAGAGCATCTGCTTTGCAAGCAGAGGGTCGTCGGTTCGACTCCGACTATCTCCACCTCAATTATGGAGGCCGACTCAAAATCTGAGCCGGCCTTTCTCGTGGGAACCCAAATGCGTCCAACAGAGCATGGACGGTTGACTGTCGGGTGTTTACTTTGACCCGGCCGCTTTTTTATCAATGAATCTGATTGCCAGCCTGGCAAGCCATGCGGTGAACAGTCCGAAAGCGACTCCGACAATCGCTCCTACTATAACATCTCCACAATAGTGTTTGCCTACGAAAATGCGGCTGGCGCTTACCATGAATGCCCAGAAGAATATCCATGCGGCATATCCACGGTACTTGAGACGTCTGTCGTTACGGAAACCGGTGAATGTAGTTACTGCAAAACTGAACGAATTGGCCGCGTGAGCGGAAAAGAAGCCGAAACTGCGGCTCGGATTTTCCAGCAGCCATATGCCGTTCTGCAGCATGAATTCATCGCTGCATGGGCGTACCCTTCCTACCGCATCTTTGATCAGGTTGCTGAACTGGTCGCACATCCCGAACGCAAGGGCCGCGGAAGCCGTTACGATCAGAGCCTTTTTCCAGCCCAGCCGCCAGAAAAGGAAACCTACGGTTATGACATACATGGGAATCCAGACCTCGATATCTGAAAAGACTTTCATTATTTCGTCCGTAAATCCTGTATGCCAGCCGTTTATGGCGAGAGTGACCTCCTGGTCAAACTGATGTATTTCCTGCCAGAAACTATTCATCGCGATGATCATCTGCATTAAGGACATTCCACAGCATGTCTTTCAGCTGCCGGATACCTTCTCCGGTGATTGAAGATATGAAAATGTGAGGCACTTCTTCAGGAAGCGACATTTCTATTTCGGACTTCATCGTTTCATCAAGCATGTCCGACTTGGTTACAGCCAGCACCCTGCCTTTGACCAGAAGCTCGGGATTATATTCCTTGAGTTCATTCAGCAGTATTCCGTATCCCTGCCTGATATCGTCCGCATCGGCCGGAATCATGAACAGAAGGATGGAATTCCTTTCTATATGCCGGAGGAATCTCAGACCGATGCCTTTCCCCTCATGTGCCCCTTCTATGATTCCCGGTATATCCGCCATTACGAAAGACTTGTCGTCCCTGTAGCTCACTATCCCGAGATTCGGCTCCAGGGTCGTGAATGCGTAGTCGGCAATCTTGGGCTTTGCCGCCGAGACAGTTGCCAGAAGAGTCGATTTTCCGGCATTCGGGAAGCCCACCAGGCCGACATCTGCGAGGATTTTCAATTCAAGGATGAACCATCCTTCACGTCCCGGCTCACCGGGTTGGGCATACCGGGGAGTCTGGTTGGTGGCGGACTTGAAGTTGTTGTTTCCAAGGCCTCCGCGGCCACCCTTTACCAGAATCCTTTCTTCTCCGGCCTCGACCAGTTCGAAGAGCGTTTCTCCCGTTTCCGCATCTTTGGCTACGGTTCCCAGCGGTACATCCAGAATGATATCCGCCCCATTCTTCCCTTTGCATAGCTGGCCGCTGCCGGCGCCTCCGTGCTCGGCACGTATGTGCTTTCGGTATTTCAGGTGTATAAGTGTCCAGAACTGTGGATTGGCCCTGAGGATTACGTGTCCCCCGCGTCCTCCGTCTCCGCCATCGGGTCCTCCCTTTGGTACGTACTTTTCCCTGCGTAGATGCATTGATCCTGCGCCTCCGTTTCCGGAAGCGCAGAATATCTTCACATAGTCTATGAAATTGCTGTCAGCCATATCGGTTAAAGCCGGTCCATCAGGTCGAAGATGGCCTGTCTGACCTGTTCGATAGTTCCCGTGCCGTCGACTTCCCTGTATCTGCCCTCGGCCTTGTAGAATTCTACCAGAGGCTCGGTCTTGTCATGGTATGTCTTTATCCTGTTGTTGATGGTCTCTTCCCTGGCATCGTCGGCGCGGCCTTCGATGGAAGCCCTGTGGCGTATCCTTTCTCTGATCATGTCATCAGGAATCATGATGGAGACGACCGATGTTACGGATTCACCGGTTTTCCCGAGAATCTTTCCGAGGGCTTCCGCCTGTGCTGTTGTGCGTGGAAACCCGTCAAGAAGGAAGCCTGAGACTCCTTTTACAGTCCTGAATTCCGATTCGATCATGCCTTCTACCACCTCGTCGGGAACAAGTGCGCCGGCATCGATAAGCGACTTGGCCTTCAGTCCGAGCTCGCTTCCTGCCGCGATTTCCTTGCGGAGAAGTTCACCTGTGGAAATGTGGTGGAGGTTGTATTTTTCTACCATAGCAGCTGCCTGGGTGCCTTTGCCGGCGCCCGGAGGCCCGAAAAGAATGTAATATTTCATTCAGATAAAAATTTATAGATAAAACTTATTCGTCCAGAATATATATGTCTTTGAGGTTCCTGCCTATTTCATTGTAGTCCAGACCGAATCCTACGATAAAGTCGTTCGGGATCTGCATGGCTACATATTCCAGCGGAATCTCCTTTGTATATGCCTCAGGCTTGAAAAGCAGGGTGCATACTACGCTTTCCGATGCCCCGGCATCCTTCAGGATCCGCTTCAGTTCGACAATTGTATTTCCGGTATCTACGATATCCTCTACTATTATCACACGTCTGCCTTTTATGTCCGAGGTGAGTCCCATGGCCTGACGGACGCGTCCGGATGTGTTCGTGCCCTCGTATGATGTCAGCTTGGTGGATACCAGTTCGCAGTCGAACTCCAGTCTCTGCATAAGCTCGGCGGTGAACATTATCGAACCGTTCAAAACGCACAGCAGTACAGGTATGTCATCGCAGCCTTTGAAATCGCCGTTGAGTTTTTCGGCTACATCGTCAATGGCTTTCATTATCTTTTCATAAGGGATGAAAGTCTTGAATGTCTTGTCGAACAGTCTGATTTTTTCCATCTGAAAGCAGTTTAACGAGCGCAAAAATAGTCAAAAAAGACATATAAATGTAAAAAAGGAAAAAACTTGTATCAAAAAAAGGAAAAACCCTCCGATGCCGGTTCCCAGCCGTAGCAGCATGCTGTAAATTGCGGTCATGAAATTTTTCGGAGACATAAAATATGGTAAGGACAATTGTGGCGGGAGTCATTTTTATTTTCATGTTCCATGCAGCGGGGTATTCCGGCCCGGGCCCCGGAAATACGGATTATGTCCGGTCTGTCATGGCGGCGGCAGGGGTCATCTATGCGGAGGATATGTCAGAGGATGAAGTTGAACGACTGGAAGCTTTGAGAGCCCGCCCGCTGAAGGTAAATTCCGCCTCTAAAAGCCGTCTTATGGAGTCAGGTCTGTTTTCTCCTTATCAGGTGGCGGCCGTCATCGACTATCGCAGTCTCTACGGGGATATCCTGTCTGTCGCCGAACTGGCAGCCGTTGACGGATTCGGCAGGGAGAATGCGGTTCTTCTGGCCCCTTTCCTGAGTTTTGACTCGACCGCTCCTCCCGGCCGTTCTTCTTCCGGCCCTGTGCATGTGGACAATTCCATTACCGTAAAGTCTGCCGTCAGGATGCAGGAGAAAGATACGGAGACATCCGGAAGGATACCGCCGCAGTATAATTACGGGATGAAGTACGAGTTTGCCATGAACGACAGGTTTCAGGCCGGACTGGCGTGCAGAAGTTCGTATTCTGAGACGGTTTCCCGTCCGGAAGCCACTTCATTCTATGTGGCATATTACGGTTCCGGCAAGCTGGGCAAGATAATCCTCGGGGATTTTAATGCCAGGTTCGGACAGGGACTTGCCATGTGGAGCGGGTTTACCATGTCGGGAATCCCTTCGCAAGGAGCATTTTCCAGACGTGCTTCCGGCATATCGCCGTACAGGTCATATTCCGGCAGCGGGAGCCACAGGGGAATAGCGGCTGATTTTGTTGCCGGAGATTTTGTCTTGTCCGCCTTTACTTCGCTGGTCGGTGCCAGAGCCTGGACGGACGGCGGAGGAAAACCGGAAATTTCGCTGCTGCCCGGGCTGAACCTCGCCTGGTCCGGAATGAACGGGCAGGTTTCGGTTACATGCTATGCATCAAGCCGGCCGTTAAATGCGGTATCCTCAGGCTCCGGAGATGAGGATATGCCCCGCGGCAAATTCGTCAGCGGATGCATGGCTTCCGCTGACGTCCGGTATTCTGTGCGCGGTACGGAACTGTTCGCTGAATCTGCACTGGATGTCATGCAAAGTACTTTTGCCGCTTTGGCCGGATGTAAATTCTGTCCGTGCGGAGGTCTCTGTCTTGCAGTCGGTCTGAGGTATTATCCTGCCGGATTCGATTCGGACTTTTCCGGAGCTCTCAGGAGCGGGAGCAAATGTTCCAATGAGTACGGGACAGCCGTTTCCGGCTCCTTTTCATCAGGAAGATATGTCGCTCTTGCCGGCAGGTCAGGTTTCGGCTCGTCCGTTATCAGGCATCAGGGCAGTTTCAGCCTTGACCTTTCGCATTCTCCTGAACCGAAATACGGGACTGATTCGCCTTCATCGCAGTTCAAGGCCGTATTTTCGTACGCATGGCAGATTTCCGGTACGCTGAGTCTTCTGTGGAAGATATCTGAAAGGCTGAGGACATACGGTGACCGTAACAGGACTGATGTCAGATGCGATGTGAAGTATTCCTGCGGCACCCTGTCTTCTTCATTCCGTATTGAAGGTCTGCGCTGTAAAGGCCTCGGCCTGCTGTCCTACGCGGAAGCAGGGTATAAAAACGGACCTGTCTATGCCTATCTGAGAGGCGGATTGTTCAGGATTGACAACTGGGCCGACCGTATATATGCATACGAAAGGGATGCACCGGGAAATTTTTCGGTTCCGGCGTATTATGGAAGAGGATTCCTGGTGTCTGCCGTTACCGGGCTGAAAATCTCAAGGTGGGGGAAAATATATTTCAGGGCCTTATATACAGGATATCCGTGGCTGTCGCCTATGCAGAACAGGAAGAAGCCCGGCAAAGCCGAGCTTAAGATTCAGATGGTCTTTAACCTATAGCTTGGGAATCCTGATTTTCATGCCGGGTTTGATTTTGCTGCTTATGCCGTTGAAATCCATGATGTTCTGGGCGCTTACCCCCGGATAGTTCTTGGCTATCAGATAGAGAGAATCCCCGCTTTTGACAGTATAGACCGTGTATTCTGTATCAGGAGGAAATTTCTTGGACGACTGTTTTGCGGAAGTTTTCGCCGGTGTCTCCGATTGTCCCGCAGAAGATGCCGGGGCTGCTCCTCCACGGTATATGACAAGCCGCTGTCCTATACGGATATTGTCGCTGCGCAGGTTGTTCCATCTTTTGATCTGGTTGACACTGCATCTGTAACGTATGGCAAGCTTGCCCAGTACGTCTCCGCTTTTTACCCTGTGGATAATCCGTTCCTCGTCTCCTCCGTCTTTTATCTTTTTGATTACTACCGGACTGAACAATTCGTCAGCCTTATATGAGTAAAGGGAGTCCTCATGGTCGATAAAGGCATTAGAATACTGGTATGGTATTCTGAGTATATATTCCTTTTCGTTGCCGGGAATGATTTGGTGCCTGTACTGGGGATTAAGATCCTTCAGGGTCTGGAGCGGAATTCCTGCAAGGTCGCTTATTTGTTTGAAGTGCAGCATTTTGTGGATCTTGAACGTATCGGTCACGGCAGGCAGGGCTACCGGCTGGGGTACGATCCCGTGTTCCTTGTAATACGTCATCGTGTACAGGGCCCCTACAAATGCCGGTACGTATCCTCTGGTCTCCCTTGGAAGATAAGGATAGATATCCCAGAAAGCCCGTTTCCCGCCGCTGCGCCTTATGGCCTTGTTTACATTGCCGGCCCCGCAGTTGTATGAGGCGATAGCGAGATTCCAGTCTCCGAATATGTCATATGCGTCTTCCAGATATTCCGCCACTGCATGGGCCGATTTTACAGGATCGAGCCTCTCGTCTACGAATGAATTGATGGTCAGTCCGTACAGCTTGGCTGTAGAGTACATGAACTGCCACATTCCTTTTGCCTCTGCTCTTGAAACGGCTACAGGGTTGAGCGCGGATTCGATGATTGCCAGAGCCTTGAGTTCTTCCGGCATGTCATGTTCATTGAATATTTCTTCAAAAACGGGCATATAGTAGCTGCACAGGCCCAGCAGTTCCGGCATTGTCGATGACATCTTCTCCGAGTAGAGGATGATGTAGTTGCGCACTATGCTGTTGTACGGGAGATCGATGAACGAATTCATATCCCTGAGCCTCTGTATGTATATGGAGTCGGGGACATTGGAGGCGAACCGGACCGAATCCATATCGTATTGCGGAATGAAATCCCGGGAATTCGCTTTTTTATGGAGATACCACAGGTTCAGCAGGCTGTCTGTCACTTCCGGCGTATATTCGTCCGGTGAAAGTCCGGTACCGCTTTTTTCTTCGTCCTCTTCCTCGTAGAATCCGATAATCTCCGCCGTAATCGAGTCTCTTTGTGACAGTTCGCTCTGGAATCTGTCTATTTCGGCTGTCAGAGAGTCTACAAGCCTGGACAGTTCCATGTTCTCTTTTATCAGGGCCGTTCTTGAACGTGTGTTTTTCAGTCTCTTGAATATTCCGGTAGAGTCCGGTGCCTCTACGGCATTACAGATTACCGAAATACATAAAAACGAGACTGCTGAAGCCAAATATCCTTTGATTGTCCTGTTTGCCATTGTCCGATTTGTTTTTGTCAGAATCTTATACCGAGCCTTAGCCCTATTGCGCTTCCTGTCGTACCGAAATTCATTGTCGGCTGCATGGCATATGCATTGTCCGGCGCAATTACGGCAGGCTCTACCTTCATCGTGATTTCATCGTTGACTTCGAAGTCATGCATGTACGCAAAGACATTCGCGTCTATTATCTGCAGAAGATAGAACAGTGCTGTAGCTACTATCGAATAGTCCCTGTAACGTCTGTAGACATCCCTGTACCATTTCGCGGTTTCCCCTGAAATGGTGCCGGTATATTCTATGTCCGGATTGGTGGCTTCATTATGTATCCTTTTGAAGCGCTGGTAGTTGATGTTGTTCGTATACAGGTAATGCACAGACCCGAGAAGGCATCCGTAATATATCGGTATCTTCCAGTATTCTCCGTTATAGGCCTGTCCGAGTCCCGGCAGCAGGACGGAATACAAAGTCGCCCTGCCAGGGTGCGGGTGCTCGTCTTTCTTATAGCTTACGACCCCGTCCATCAGCGAACCCCAGTATATGAGTCCGGCTCCGACCATAAGCCACGTTCCCGTACGTTTTGCGGCATAGTCTATACCTGGCGTTATGCGTATGTCCGTGGCGTCGGGAGGAAGCATGCCGAGTATCCTGTTGTAATTCTTTTTTGATACATTGTATTTATGGAGATAGTATCCTCCAAGTCCGGCGCATGCTCCTATGCCGCCGTATATTATCGGCAGTTTCCAGTAGTCCCTGTTGTAAATCTGCGATATTCCGGGCATGAATACCGATCCGGCAAACATCGTCCCTATCTTGAGGTCCTGTTTGTGGGCCACACCCCTGAACAGCTCCTTGAAAGAGAACATCTTGTCGGAAGAGTCAGTGGCGGCTGTCGAATCGGCAGGGTTGTAGTTCTGCGTAAAGGCTTCCTCCTTGAACTGCGCGCTGGCGCTGAAAGAAGATCCCATCATGCAGACTATAATGGCAAGAATATATCCTAAGAATCTTTTATCTCTCATTTTCAGATGGTTCAGAATGGACATCCTGTTTTTTCAAGGTCAGATTCCGGAGTCTTCAAGAGCTTTGAGAAACTTCTTTACCTCGTCATCGGAGGAAAAATGGACGGTCATGGTGCCTTTGCCGGCAGCCGTCCGCTTCAGGCTGATGCTGTTCTCGAAATATTTTCCGACAATTTCCAGCATCTTGAAATACTCCTCAGGCAGATCCTGACCTGCTTCCTTCCGTTTTGAAGCGCTTCCTTCAAGCCTTTTTATCTTTTCTTCAAGCTGTCTTACCGACAGGTCGTCCTTTATGATGAGGTCGCAGAGGTGTTCCTGCAGGTCTGCGTTTTCCACACCGAGCAGTACTTTTGCATGACCTACGCTCAGCAGCCCGACCTTCAGATCGTGCTGTATCTTTGCCGGAAGTTTCAGAAGACGCAGATAGTTTGTGACGGAAGCCCTTTTTTTGCCGACCCTGAGAGCCATCTGCTCCTGGGTGAGGCTGCATTCCTCTATGAGGCGCTGGTAGCTCATGGCGACTTCTATAGGGTCCAGGTCTTCCCTCTGGATGTTCTCTACAATGGCCATTTCCAGCATACCCTGGTCGTTCGTGTCGCGTATGTATGCCGGAATTTCCTCAAGCCCGGCCAGACGGCAGGCCCTGAATCTTCTTTCTCCGCTTATTATCTGGTATCTGTCCGCGGATTTGCGCCTTACCGTGATAGGCTGTATCAGACCAAGTGATCTGATCGACTCGGCAAGCCCCTCCAGCGCCTCGGTGTCGAATGACATTCTCGGCTGGTAAGGGTTGGCTTCGATGAATCCGGCAGGGATAAGCATTATATCCGCCATCGCCTTCTCATCCTCCGGAGTATCCGAAGTTACGACCGTCTTATGTACATATTCTACGGGCTTTCTTATCTGGCTGATCGCCTGGTCGCCCAGCAGGGCTCCCAGACCTTTGCCAAGCCCTCTCGGCTGCTTACTCATTTCGTCTGGTTTTTCTCTAACAGTTCTTTGGCAAGGCTCAGATAGTTGGCTGTGCCGTTGCAGATCACATCATACAGTATTATCGGCTTTCCGTGGGACGGGGCTTCGCTGAGCCGGATGTTGCGCTGGATTATGGTCTTGAATACCATGTCCTTGAAGTGTTCCCTGAGCTCGGCTTCGACCTGTGTGTGGACTTTTGTCCTTCCGTCGAACATGGTCACGACGAATCCTTCGATTGTCAGATCCGGATTGACTCCGTTCTGTACGAGCCTTATGGTCTGAAGGAGCTTTCCCAGCCCCTCGAGAGCGAAGAATTCCGGCTGGACAGGTATGATGACGGAGTCCGCTGCCGTAAGGGAGTTCACTGTAATCAGACCCAGTGAAGGCGAGCAGTCTATGATGATGAAATCATAGTCGTCGCGTATGGGGGCAAGCGCCTTCTTCATGACAGATTCCCTGTCCTTCGCTTCGAGCATTTCTATTTCGGCCCCGACCAGATTGATATGTGAAGGTATCATCTGGAGATTTGCTATCTCTGTCTGTATCAAGGCATCCGAAATGCCTATCCTGCCTATCATCACTTCGTACAGGGTGCGTTTCTGGTCATTGTCCGGGGAAAAATTCAGCCCGGAGGTCGTGTTTGCCTGCGGGTCGGCGTCTATAATCAGGACTTTCTTTTCAAGCACGGCAAGTGATGCCGCAAGGTTGATTGCCGTGGTAGTCTTGCCGACACCTCCTTTCTGGTTCGCGATGGCTATTGTCTTTCCCATAATCGTATGACGCTTCAATGACTAAATCTCGGCAAATTTACAAAATAATTTCATTTAAATTGCTACTTTTGCGGCCGGATAAATTTTAACGGATGAAAGAAGTCGGTGAATGGCTCGCGGTGGTGAATCCTCACGCAGGAAGCGGACATACGGCACAGGAATGGAGAAGGGCGGAAGCTCTGCTGGATTCCAGGGGAATATCCTATACCATAAGGATGACTGACTGCAGGATGCATGCGACGGAAATCGCATATACTGCAGCACTGGCAGGGGCTAGACGCTTTATGGCGGTCGGAGGCGACGGCACGGTGCATGAGGTCCTCGGCGGGCTGGCAAGTGCCATCGGCGATGCCATACGGAACGGGGAAGATATCCGTCTGTCGGATTTTTTTCTGGCGGTAATACCCATAGGATCCGGGAATGACTGGATAAAGTCGCACGGTATCCGCCGGAGCCTGGAGACTGTAGTCGACCTGATAGATAAGGGTTCGTTCGTTCCGCAGGATATTGCGAAGGTGACCGTGCTGGAGCCTTTGCGTTGCGGAGCCGCTTCAGACGGTCCGTTCCCGGGACCTTTTACCTATATGCTGAATATAGGTGGTGCGGGACTCGATGCACATGTCTGTGAAAGAGTGAATTTCCAGAAAAGCCAGGGAAAAAGGAGCAGTCTTATCTATATCAATTCACTGGTCTATAATCTTCTTCATGACAGGCCTTCTCCCGTAAGGGTGGAGTGCGACGGGGAAACCGTATTTGAAGGGGACTGCCTTTCCATAGCCTTCGGTATCGGCATGTATTCCGGAGGCGGCCTGAGACAGACTCCGGATGCAATAATGGATGACGGTCTGCTCGATTATACGATAATCCCTAAAATATCCCTTATGGATGCACTCAGGTATGCTCCCGGCCTGTTTGATGGAACATTTACAAAGGCTCCCGTACTTACATCCGGCCGATGCCGTTCCGTAGAGGTGAAACCGCTTTCGGATGCGGAGGTCCCGGTGGAAGTGGACGGGGAAATTTTGGGGCACCTGCCTGTCAGAATCGATGCCCTGCCTCAGAAAATCAATGTGCTTCATTCATTTACACCGGATCGACATCAAGGGTGATGCGTCCGGAATAGCCTTTCCCTTTTTCGAAGTCCGATATTACTTTTTTCAGCAGCGACTTGTTCTGTGCCAGTCTGTTGTCCTTTTCCAGACTTATGCGGATGTCGAGCGCATACCTTCCGTTTTCCCTGTCTGACGGTCCGGTGTAGGGCCCCACGAAACTGAAGCCGTTCCTGCCGAGTTCCGCGCACAGCATTCCGGACATTCTTTCAGCACGGTCCTTACAGGTGTCTTTGACGCTGATGTCGATTATTCTGCAGAATGGCGGATATCCGAAATCACGGCGTTCTCCCAGAAGCGAATCCCCGGAGATCGTATTTTTGTGTATAAGCTGTCGATAGACAGGATGGTCCGGCTGGCTGGTCTGGATTATGAACGTACCTTTCCGCCCGCGCCTTCCGCATCGCCCGCGAAACTGTTCGAGGGTCTGCAGCGCCTTTTCGTCCGCCCTGAAATCCTGCTGGCCCAGCAGCGAGTCCGCCCCAATGACAGCGACAAGCGACAGTCCGCTGAAATCAAATCCCTTGGTTACCATCTGTGTGCCCACGAGAATGTCTGTTTCACCGTTGCCGAAACGTCTGATTACTTCGTCTTCATATTTCCGGTCCCTGGCCGAGTCACTGTCCAGTCTCGCTATTCTGGCATGAGGGAAGGCCGATGACAGTTCTTCCTCGATTTTCTGTGTGCCTGCTCCCAGACCGGCGAGTTCTCCTCCGCATTCCGGGCATCTGCCCGTATGGATTCTGCTGTAACCGCAATAGTGGCAGACGTCTTTTCCCGAGGCCTTGTGGTAGCTCAGGCTGATGTTGCAGTGCGGACATTTCGGGATGAATCCGCAGCCGGAGCATTGCAGTACAGGAGAATATGATCTTCTGGACCTGAGAATGACGGCCTGCTCTCCTTTTTCCAGGGTATCTTCTATCCTGAAGACAAGTTTCAGCGACAGACTGCCGCGCATACCGTGTTTTTTCCTTTCTGCCAGGGTATCGATGATTTCTACTTCCGCATCCGGTGCGCCATGGTATTTACGGTCCAGTTCTGTGAGCCCGTACTTCCCGCTCTTGCAGTTGTACAGTGATTCGAGCGACGGAGTGGCTGAGCCCAGCAGCACAGGGCAGGAGTGGATTGTTCCGAGCATTATCGCCGTGTCTCTTCCGTTGTACCTCGGGGCGGGGGAGTCCTGCTTGTAAGAACAGTCGTGTTCCTCGTCTACGATGATGAGTCCAAGGTTTTCATGGGGCAGGAAAAGCGCGGACCTGGTTCCTACGACCAGATAGCTTTCCCTGCTTCCAAGTGCCTGCCTTTTTATTATGGAATGTATTTCAGCGGATATTTCAGCTCTTCTGACAGGAGTCTCACCCGAATGGAACGGCATGACCTTGTCTCCGAAAACATTGCCGAGCCTGCCTTCCAGTTGCTTGCTGAGTGCAATTTCCGGTACCAGATACAGGACGTTCTTCCCCTCGGACATAGTCTCGGCCGCCAAAGTCATATATATTTCCGTCTTCCCGGAGCCCGTAACGCCTTTAAGCAGGGCGGTTTTATGGTTGAGGAAAGACTCTTTGACCGAGTTCAGGGCGCAAGTCTGTTCCTTGCTCAAGGAAAAGCCCGGGCCTGTGCTTCGGACCTGATCTTCCGGCTGTCCCGGAAAGTGCGGCTCCTGGCCGGATGAGGCAGGAACGGCCTTTCCCGTCCGAAGGTCGGCTATTTTCCTGTCGGTCTTCCTGATTTCTTCTTGCACTGATGCCAATGCTTCGGCTATCTTGCCTGCTTCTGATTCCAGATTCCGTATGTCGCTGTCATACTTTTCCCGTACGGTTTCTTTCCCGGCATTTGAAAGCAGCCGGGATTTTTTTTCTATCCTGGCATCCAGCGACTCTTTCTTCCGGACAAGAGACATGACTGTCTTTTCCTGTCTCGTACGTACCGTCAGCAGTTTTCTTACAGCGGCATCGATGACGGCCGCTTTTCTTCTGGCAATTCTTTCGGCCCTGCGAGCCACAGTTTCTTCAGATATAACCTTATGCGACGGATAGGCAGCCTTGTAGACTTCTCCTACGGTACACATATAATACTCGGCTACCTGCCTCCAAAGCGTGATTTCCTTTGCCCCGATTTTCTCCAGGGACCTCTCTATCGCTAAGGCATCCCTGATTCTTGCCTCATCTATCCCGGGGCTTGCGCTTGTCCCCGACACAACTCCCGTGTACTCTTTCCCGGCAAACATCACCCTGACCCTGTCACCGATTCCTGCAGGCTCCGGCCCCTTCCTTTCAGGGCTTTCCTCTAACGCGCCGCGCACCCTGTACCATGGCTCCCACTCAAGCCTGAGCGGAAGGATCACGGAAATATAATATGTCGCTGAGATTCCGGACTCCATACCAAAACACAAATGCAGGTTACAATACGGCATCATTCCATTTCCGGAATGGTGCGGAAACAAAAATACACCAAATTTTCTTAAAAACTGCGAAAAAATTTGGAGTCTGAGGAATTTTGCCTATCTTTGCAATCCCAAACAAAACAAGGGGAGTTCTTATCGGAAATGGTGTCATAGCTCAGTTGGTAGAGCAAAGGACTGAAAATCCTTGTGTCCCTGGTTCGATTCCCGGTGACACCACACTGAAAATCAGAGAGTTGCAGAAATGCGGCTCTCTTTTTTTTGTTGTGCAAAAAATCAAAACAAGATATTTAAGTGTAATCAAGAAAGCACTCTCTGTTTTCCAAAAAGTTTTGACCGGTAATGGCATTCTAAAGATGAAGTAATGAATATCAATAGAGTGGCTGTTGCAATATTTAGGACTGAAAATCCTTGTGTCCCGGGTTCGATTCCTAGTAATACTACACTGAAAATCAGGCAGTCAGATTAAAATCTTACTACTTTTTTCGTTTATGCCCGGTACCGTTTAACGGCTGCCCGATGGCTCAAAGTTAAACCGTGATGTAAACCGGACATAGTATTAAGCCCGTCCAAATGTCGGTTTAATTTTCATTAAATCCGATATTGTTTCTAATTTTGCTCCATATTGGACATTAAGTGACGGATTATGGAAACGAAAGTCAAAAGCGGGCTGATTCATCCATAACGAAAAGGTAGCTATCACATGACAAAGAAACAGTCTATACAATTATTCAATGACCGCAAGATACGTACGGCGTGGGATGACAAGGAGGAGAAGTGGTACTTCTCGGTGGTGGATGTTATCGGCGCACTTACTGACAGTGAGAACCCAACGACATACTGGAGGGTCTTGAAAACAAGGTTGAAAAAGGAGGGCAACGAAACCGTTACAAATTGTAGCGGTTTGAAAATGCTTGCACCGGACGGGAAGATGCGCCTTACCGATGTCGCAGACCAGGAGCAATTGTTCCGTATCATCCAGTCAATCCCATCACCTAAAGCCGAGCCGTTCAAAATCTGGATGGCACAAGTAGCCAGTGAGCGCCTGGATGAGATGCAGGATCCTGAACTTGCCATAGACCGGGCGATGGAATACTACCGCAGGAAAGGGTATGGAGAGAAGTGGATAGAGCAGAGGATGCAAGGCAAGCAGACCAGAAAAGCCCTTACAGACGAATGGAAACGATGCGGCGTCAAAGACCAGCAGTATGCCACACTTACAGACATCATCACAAAGGAGTGGTCCGGCTTCACTACAAGGGAGTACAAGAATTTCAAGGGACTGCACAAGGAAAACCTCCGTGACCATATGACAAACCTTGAAACTGCGGTCAACACTCTCGCCGAGGTGTTCACAACCGAACTCTCCAGGAAGCGCAACCCGAAAGGGCTTGACCAGAACAAGAAGGTGGCGAAAGACGGGGGACTGGTGGCAAAGGAGACTCGGCAGAGAATGGAGAAAGAGCTGGGCCGGAGCATAATATCCTCAAGTAATGCAATGTCTCTCCAGTCTCCTGAAAAACCGAAAGAAATAGATGACAAATAAGTTGGTTTGTCCCCCGTTTAACGGCTGTTCTATGGCTTAGAGTTAAACCGTGATATAAACCGGAATTTCATTGGACCCGTGTTATTTTAGAACGTGATTCCGACAGTGATTTTAGGCATGGCCTTGACGTTTGACGTGCCGTTTTCTCCGAACATGAAGACAGCTGCACCTAAAGTAAGGTTCATGCCGAGCCTGCTGTTGAATGCCCAGTCCCAGCCTATATTGGGGTCCAGTTCAAATGCGCTGCTGAAAGTATTGCCTGCCAGATTCTGTAAAGACGAGCAGTAACCGGCCCTGATGCCTGCTGTCGGAGTGCTGTTTTTTTCGAGAAAATATGCTTTATACTCTGCGAAGAAGTGGAAGAATGACGGGACCTCGTCAAGAGGTGCCGCGAACATTCCTACTCCGGCGCCCAGATAATGGTGCGGACTGAACATATAGCCGTGTGAGGTGTCGAATCCTACCCAGACGCCGAGCTGGTCCGTAAAAGACACACTGCCTTTATAACCTGCTGTCCTGTAGAGGGGGCTGCCGTTGTCCAGCCTGTTTTTTGCTGATGATATATTGCATGCGGCGGCCATTGCAAGGCAAAGTGCCATAGTCAGAACAATTTTTTTCATACCATTATTTATTAGTTTTGTTGCCGGTTGTTGTCGTCTTTATGATGATGCTCATGATGACAGTCTGAAGGTTTTTCTTCTTTCTGCGTCTTTCTGATCAGTTTGCCGTTTTCAAAATAGAACCAGGTATTAAGCACGTTTCCGTATGCCAGTATTTCCTTGTACTGGATTTTCTCCATTGTCTTTCCGTTTTCCGAGTGCATGCTTTCCGAGTAAGGTTGTCCGAATTTTCTTATAACCGATTCTCTGGTTTCACCAATTGATATTTTTTCATTTGTATATTTCGTGTGGTATAAAGAGGCGCAACCCGCTGCTGACAGGAGCAGGAATCCGGAAACGGACAATAATGACAACATTTTTCTGATACAGATCGTTTTCATTCGCTATAATTTTAAATGCCGTCCGTATAGATGCACATAATATCACATTTGTTACATTCTTGTTGATAATGTATTTAAAAATGACATATATTTGCAAAGTCATTAACAATATTGTTAAATAATTCAGTTAAACAGATTTGTAAACAGGTTTTATGGATATGTTTCAAGATACGCAGGATAACGGAACCGCCTCTGTGAAAAGTACGGAACAGGCGATAATGGATGCGGCGGAAGAAGTGTTCCTGGAAAAGGGGTACAATCTGGCGACTACTACGCTGATTGCCAAAAAGGCCGGAGTGACGCACGCGATGCTCCATTATTACTTCCGGACCAAGGAGCACATTTTCATGAAAGTGCTTGAAAAGATCTTGCGGGAACTGATGCAGTCTTTCCGTCCGGTAATGTCAAAAGGGGAACCGTTCTGGGAAACCCTTGAAAAAGGCATTTCCACTCATTTCGATTTCTTTGCGGGACATCCCCGCTTCGCCACTTTCCTTTATGATACCATAATGCACAACCCGGAACTGGTAGTGCGCCTGAAAGAGAATATCTTTCCTGTCCTGCAGAAGATATACGATTTCCATATCGGGATGATACGTGAAGAAATGGACAGCGGAAGGATAAACGAAGTGGACCCGATGCAGCTCATAGCCGACATCGTCACCCTCAATCTCTCTACATACCTGCTTCTGCCTGTGGCGGGAAGAATGTTCCAGAATGCCGGGAATCCTGCCCCTGTTCCGGATGAAACCACTCTGAAAGGAATTCTCGAAAACAGGAAGGCGGAAATCATTGCGCTGATAAGACACAGACTTTACGGAAAAATACAATGAGAATGAGACTGACACATATTTTAGCCGCACTGCTGCCCGGTCTGATACTGTCAGCGCCGGCACAGGCGCAGGTGACCATTGACCGGTGCATGGAAATGGCACGGGAGAACTATCCGCAGATCCGGCAGCTGAACCTTATCGAAGAGGCATCTCATTATGAGGTCGCAAGCATAGCGAAGTCCTGGCTGCCGCATCTGAGCATTTCAGGCAAGGCCGCATACCAGTCGGATGTGGTCGAGATGCCGTTCGATATCCCCGGGTTCTCGTTCGACCTGCCGCATGACCAGTATTCCCTTATCGGCGAAATCAGCCAGACGATTTGGGACGGAGGGGTGTCCGGACGCCAGAAAGAAGTGACCAGGACCGGTGCGCAGGTGCAGAAAGAGCAGGTCGAAGTGTCATTGTATGCAATAAATGAGAGGGTCGAGAAAATATTTCTCGGGATACTGCTCTATGACGGCCAGCTGCAGCAGAACTCCATACTGGAGGAAAGCCTTCAGAGGAATGCCAGGCATGCGCAGGCGTGCATTGAAAACGGGACGGCATACAGGTCGGACCTCGAGATGATACAGGTCAATATCCTGAACTGTGAACAGCAGCGCGAAGAACTGATGCAGGACAGACAGACTTATGTGGAGATGCTTGAAAAGCTTACCGGGGCCAGTCTTGAAGGGGAAGAGTTCGTTATCCCTGACGCGGACTGCGGGTGGCTGTCCGGGGAGGAAATATCCAGGCCTGAAATCGGGCTTTATGATGCCCAGATCCGGCAGCAGGACGCGATGATACGCCAGCTCAATGCGAAGATATCCCCGAAATTCAGCCTTTCCCTTCAGGGCGGTATCGGCCGTCCGGGACTGAACATATTGGAAAACACTTTCCAGCCATACTGGACAGCAGGGGTGAAGATGTCGTGGGATATAGGGGCGCTTTATACCAGAAAGGATGAAAAACGCAAACTCGATGCGCAGATGAGAAAGATAGAGTCCGACAGGGAGACTTTCCTGTTCAACACCGGGCTTGACGCGGTACAGATGAGAAGCGAGATAGACAAGGCCAAGGCATTGTTGGAGAAGGACAGGAAAATAATAGCCCTGCGGGAGTCGATCCGCGCTTCGGGCGAAGAACAGTACCGCAACGGAGTCATTACGATGAATGACCTGATGTCCAGGATCGATGATGAATATAACGCGAAAGTCGCGGAGTCTATCCACAGAATACAGTTGCTGATGGCCGTATATGACTTGAAGAACTGCCTCGGGTACGGTATGCCTGCCGATAGGACAGAGTATTGAATATCAGAAGTTGTTTGAAACGACTTCCCGGAATAATATAGTCAAATGAAACCGTCGGACTGACGTTATTTAAAAAAACAGATGAAATGAAAAGGTCCAGTATCAATATGTTGCTGTCCGCAGCGGCTCTGATGTCCGCAGCCGGATGCGGAATGAAAGAGCCGGAGTTCGATGCCTGCGGGCAGGTCAATGCGACCGAAGTGACAGTATCGGCCGAGAACAGCGGGAGGATCATCAGTTTCGGCATCAGGGAAGGTGACAGGCTTGCTGCGGGAGATAAGGCCGGACAGATAGATTCCGTCCAGACTTTCCTGCAGAGGGAAGAACTCGTCACCAGAAAAGAAAGCGCAAAGGCGAAGCTGACCGACATAGAATGCCAGATGGCCTCGCAGTATGCCAGACTGGAGAATCTGCGTGCCGAACTCAGACGCTCGCAGTCTCTTCTGGAAAAAGATGCCGGAACGCAGAAGCAGGTAGATGACCTGGAGTCTGAAATCAGGATTCTTCAAGGGCAGATTGCTGCGGCAGAACAGAATTACAGGCAGAACAACGAGAGTGTCGGATGCGAGATAGCCACGATAGATGTCCAGATCGCCCAGACTGAGGACAAACTGCGTAAATGCAGGATAACGGTCCCTGTATCAGGTACAGTCCTGGAGAAATATGCCGAAGAAGGGGAGAGCGTGACGGCAGGAAGGCAGCTGTTCAAGATAGCGGATATGGACAACCTCTATGTCAGGGCATATTTTTCTTCATCGCAGCTGGCCTCTCTGCATGTCGGCGACAAAGTCAGGGTGATTCCTGACAACGGTACGGAAGATCCTGACAGTTACGAAGGTACTGTGACATGGATTTCCGATGAGGCTGAATTCACTCCGAAAAATATCCAGACCAGGGACGAAAGGGCCGACCTGGTATATGCCGTGAAAGTCGCCGTGCGCAATGAGGGGAGGCTCCGTCTCGGAATGTACGCATATATCATGATATGAACAATACGATAGACATAGAAGGCATATCCAAAAGTTACGGGGACGTGCATGCTCTCAAGGGCATTTCCCTGCATGTCGGGGCAGGTGAAATCTTCGGGCTGATAGGTCCTGACGGAGCCGGCAAGACGACACTTTTCCGGATAATGACGACCCTTATGCTTCCGGATTCCGGCACAGGCACGGTATGCGGTCTCGACATTGTGAAAGACTGCTCCCGGCTGAGGCGGATTATCGGCTATATGCCCGGGAGATTTTCTCTGTATCAGGACCTTACCGTTAAGGAAAATCTGGATTATTTCGCTACTCTGTTCGGAACAACGGTCAAGGACAATTATGGGAATATCAAGGAAATATACTCCCAGATAGAGCCTTTCGCAGACCGCAGGGCAGGCAAGCTCTCCGGTGGCATGAAGCAGAAACTTGCGCTCTGCTGCGCACTTGTCCACAGACCGTCGGTGCTTTTCCTGGACGAGCCTACTACAGGGGTCGATGCCGTGAGCCGCAAGGATTTCTGGACCATGCTCTC
>CALVAJ010000009.1 GCA_944325505.1 uncultured Bacteroidales bacterium | reverse complement strand
ACCAACGATTTCAAAGAACTCTTATATTATGGCGTCTCGGACGCTGCGTGATTATCCAAAATTTAACGAACTATTGTAATAATATAAATTTTAATTATTGTCGATCTTCTTCTCCACTTCGAGAAGTATGTCCTTTTCAGCCTTGATGGCCTCTGCAGCGAGAGCATCGGCTTCATCCAGAAGCACTTCTGCTGCAGCGCGGTCTTTGAGCCCGGCGGCGTTTATACGGACGTTCAGCAGAGCGCCCAGAACCGCACTGCGTGCTGCAAGTGCACCGACCCCGGCATCGGAAACAGAATTCGGGTTGCCTTTTTCAGCCATGGCCTTCAGAAGCGGGAAAGCCTTGCCTGCCACCCTCATAGTCTTCAGCGGCACTTCTGTAGCATACAGCGTGGCCCCTTCTATAGCCTGTTCCCTGGCCTGCTTTTCTTCTTCGGTCCCTTTCGGCATTCCGAACGCGGCCATGATGCGCTTAAAGGCAGCAGTATCTTCATCCACCAGTGCCAGCAGTTCCTTCAGCACAGCCTGCCCCTGGTCCGCGTAGTCCGAAAACTCTTTCCATCTGTCATCCCAGCCGGGTTTATGCGCCGAGAGGTTCGCCACCATAGTCCCGAGCGCCGCACCGAGTGCCCCCATATATGCGGAAACAGACCCGCCTCCGGGAGCCGGGGATTCGGATGCGGTCTCGTATGCGAACCCTTTGCAGCTCATTCTGACAAGCCTTTCCCGGGCTGCGGCTTCCGAGTCGCTCTCCATCAGATATTCTATTACCTTTTCCTTCGGGTTGAACGGTTTCAGGTCATCAAGCCCCATTGACTTGACGGCTATTTTCAAGATTTCATCTTCGCTGATACCTGTAGATCTGTGCTGTTTTTCGAGGAAGTACTTTCCGGCATCCATCAGCGACTTTTTCGGGACCAGGCCGACGATTTCCGTTCCCGTTACCCTGAGCCCGCGGGCAGATGCCGCCCGGCAGACTTCTTCGAACGCTTTGTGGAGCGGGGTCGCGTTGATGTCGGTAATGTTCATGGAAACCTGTGCTATTCCGTATTCGTCTATGTACCAGCCTATTGCCTTGCATCCTTTGAGTGTTCCCGGTATCATTATGGTGTTTCCGTTCCCGTCTTTGCGGATTTTGCCTGTAATCGGATTCCCTTCGCGTGCAGGACGCCCTTTCTCCCTGACATCGAACGCCACTGCATTCGCCCTGCGTGTGGAGGTGGTGTTGAGGTTGAAGTTCACCGCTATCAGGAAATCCCTCGCGCCGACATTTGTCGCTCCTGAAATAGCCGCCTTTTCAGTGAAATGCTCCGGTCCGAAATCAGGTCTTCTTGCCGGATCTTCGATTTTTTCCGGAAGTGCTTCATACTCACCGGACCGGCAAACCGCCAGATTCTTTCTCTCCGGCCTGAATGCGGCAGCTTCATAGCAGTAGCAAGGTATTTCCAGTTCAGTATAGATGCGTTCCGCCAGCCTGCGTGCAAGTGCCGCGCATTCTTCCAGTGTGATTCCGGCTACAGGAATCAGCGGCAGCACATCAGTGGCACCTGACCGTGGGTGTGCCCCGTGGTGCTGCCTCATGTCGATCAGCTCCCCGGCACATTGCACCCCTTTGAAAGCTGCTTCCACCACACATTCAGGCGAACCTATGAAAGTGACCACCGTCCTGTTCGTCGCTTCTCCCGGATCCACATCCAGGACCTTCACCACTCCGGATTTTTCTATTGTGCTGACAATCTTGTCGATAACCTCTCTGTTGCGCCCTTCGCTGAAATTCGGCACGCATTCTATGATTCGTTCCATTTCCTGTATACTGTTTGTTGCTAAAGTGTTCGATTGAATTTCCGGCTCTGTCGCCATTAGGTCAAAAATCTTTAAAAGTAATAAGAATAAAAGACAATACAAATATTCCGGTGAATTTGGCGCGTCAGAGTGCATCGCATAATCATCCCTTATCCCTGGAATGGATATAAAGATCCGTAAACAGCATATTAAGAAAAAGAAAAAACATTAAAAAAAAGGAAAATCAATATACAAAAAGATAAAAACAAGCTTTGGAATCGTTCCGGAGGCTTGTTTTGTATATTGCCTTGACATTACCTTTGCCTTCGGATTCTTCAGGAGGTATGCCTGGTAATGCGTCGGAAGGTTTGCGGATAAGTGGTATGGTTTAGGAGTAATCCGGAACATGCACGGCCCTCCTGTTGAATTTCAATGTTTTTTATTTTTCCCTCATCTCGGAACTTGGGATGTCCAGGATATCGCTCCACCCAATTTAATTGATAATGCAGATAAAAATACCATTCTTCTCCGAAAATTATTACATTTGCAGGATTTGACGGACAGTCTGGAAAACCGGCCCGCTCCGGAAAACGGAAGGGCGACAGGCACTGCATGGTAATTAAATTATAACAATATATGTACAGGACTCATACTTGCGGGGAACTCCGCATCGCAAATGCCGGACAGACAGTGACTCTGGCCGGATGGGTACAGAGAACAAGGAAACTCGGGGGAATGACTTTCATCGACCTGCGTGACAGGTACGGGATCACACAGCTGGCGGTCGATGCATCCGCTTCGGCCGACCTTATCGAGACCGCAGGGTCTTTAGGCCGTGAATTCGTGATCCAGGCTACAGGGGAGGTGATCGAGCGTCAGAGCAAGAACCCGAAGATGCCTACAGGCGATGTCGAAATCAGACTTTCTTCAATCAATATACTGAACAAGGCGCAGACTCCTCCGTTTACCATTGAGGATGTCAGCGACGGCGGAGAAGAACTCAGAGCCAAATACAGGTATCTCGACCTTCGAAGGAATCCTCTGAAAAAGGCTCTCGAACTCCGTCACAGACTTGCGCATGAAGTCCGCAATTATCTGGACAGCAAGGGTTTCCTTGAAATCGAGACTCCGTATCTCATCAAATCCACTCCGGAAGGGGCACGCGATTTCGTGGTGCCTTCACGTATGAATCCGGGACAGTTCTATGCCCTTCCGCAGTCTCCCCAGACGTTCAAGCAGTTGCTGATGGTGGCGGGCTATGACCGTTACTTCCAGATAGTAAGGTGTTTCCGTGACGAGGACCTGAGGGCAGACCGTCAGCCGGAATTCACCCAGATCGACTGCGAAATGTCTTTTGTCGAGAGAGACGATGTCCTCGACATGTTCGAAGGCATGATGCGCACCATGTTCAAGAATGTGCTGAATGTAGATATTCCGGATCCGCTTCCTCGCATGAGCTGGTTCGATGCTATGGACAATTACGGATCGGACAAGCCGGATATCCGCTTCGGCATGAAGATCCATGAGATCACTTCCGATGTCCAGGGACACGGCTTTTCGGTATTCGACTCAGTGGAATATGTCGGAGCCATCTGCGTTCCGGGCCTTGCAAGCTATACCCGCAAGCAGCTGGACGAGCTGACAGAGTGGGTGAAGAGGCCTCAGGTCGGAGCCAAAGGACTGGTCTACATCAAGATAAACGAAGACGGTTCCATCAAGTCGTCTGTCGACAAATTCTATACACCGGAGCAGCTGCAGGCCATCGCGGCCAGAATGGAGGCTGGCAGGGGCGACCTTATCCTCGTCCTCTGCGGTCAGAAGAGAAAGACCCAGACCATGCTGGGAGTCCTGCGCATAGAGATGGGAAACCGTCTGGGACTGCGCGACCCTCATACATTTGCACCGCTGTGGGTAATTGATTTCCCTCTCCTTGAATGGGACGACGAGACTCAGCGTTTCTATGCGATGCACCATCCGTTCACCGCGCCTAAGCCCGAGCATCTCGACCTGTTCTACAGCGACAAGAAGGAAGATCTGGAGAAGGTATGTGCCAATGCATACGATTTCGTCCTCAATGGTACCGAACTCGGCGGAGGCTCCATCAGGATTCACGACTCCAAGGTCCAGCAGAGGATGTTCGAAGTCCTCGGTTTCTCTGATGAGGATGCCCAGTACAAGTTCGGCTTCATAATCAACGCATTCAAGTTCGGGGCTCCGCCTCACGGAGGTCTTGCGTTCGGTTTCGACCGCGTGTGCGCACTGTTCGGAGGTCAGGAGACCATCAGGGACTACATCGCTTTCCCTAAGAACAACCAGGGTCGTGACGTGATGATCGACTCTCCGTCTTACATCGACCAGATCCAGATGGACGAACTTTTCCTCACTTCAACGGCAAAAAAGGAAGAATAATACAGGAAGATGACAGATTTGCTTGCAATACACTGGCACATGAACCCCGATATTATCCATATCGGGGGTTTTGTGTTGCGATGGTACTCGGTGCTTTTCCTTACCGGATTCGTACTGGGATGGTTCATATTCAAAGGCTTCCTCAAGAGGGAAGGGCTTCCTTTCAGCCTTCTTGATCCGCTGCTTTTTACACTGCTGATCGCTACGATAGTCGGTGCTCGTCTCGGACACTGCATATTCTACCAGCCTGATTACTATTTCGGAAGCTGGCAGGGATTCTGGGAGATTTTCATGCCTTGGAAAGGCGGTCTGGCAAGTCACGGAGGTACGATAGCGATTATCCTGGCCATGTGGTGGTATGCGCACCATTATGGACGCAAATATGATTTCGACCTGCTCTGGATGCTCGACCACCTGTGCATCCCGGTATGTTTCGCGGGAATGTTCATCCGTCTTGGAAATCTCTGCAACTCTGAAATATACGGTGATGTTACCAGCCTCCCGTGGGGTTTCATTTTCGACCTCAGGGGAGAGACTCTTCCCAAGCATCCGACACAGCTTTATGAGGCATTGAGCTATCTTATTCTCGGACTGACACTTATGGGATTGTATAAATACCGTCTTCCGAAGCTCAAAAGAGGTACCCTTCTCGGCATTTTCTTCATAGTGCTTTTCGGTATGCGTTTCCTTATTGAGTTCATAAAGGAACCTCAGGTCGGATTCGAGGAAAATATGGTCCTGAATATGGGTCAGATACTCAGCATCCCGTTCATCATTGCCGGTATATGTCTGATTGTCTACAGTCTGAAGTGGGGCAAGCCTGCCATGGTGGTGCATCCTGAAAAACCGAAGCCTGCACCTACCCATTACGCAAGGTCAAAATGATTCTTTATGTTGCCGACCGATCCGAGAACAGTTGAAAATCAGAAAATAAGAAACGTACTTGATTTCATGGACGCTCATGGGATCAGGTATGTTTTATATACCCATCCGCCGCTTTTCACTATAGAAGAAGCCCTGAAATATTGGGACGGAATAGAATCGACTCACTGTAAGAACCTGTTTTTCCGCAATCATAAGGGCAACAGGCACTATCTCGTTGTCATCGAATGTCATAAGGATTTCGATATCCATTCGTTCGAGCACAGGATGAAGGAAGGGAAGATGTCTTTTGCTTCCGCCGAGCGCATGGAACGCTGCCTGGGCCTTTTGCCCGGCTCGGTATCTCCGCTCGGTCTGATCCATGACATGATTCCTGCAGAAGGGGCGCAGGAAGTAGAGCTGGCCGGAAGTGCCGGAAGTGCGCATGCGGTGAAGGCAGTTCCCGGTGCCTCCCCGAAGGAATTGTTCCCCAACGGCCACAGGGTCAAGCTGTTCCTTGACAAGGACCTGCAGAACGCCCCGAAACTGAGTTTCCATCCATGCGACAATACGGCGAGCGTCATTATCCCCAACGGGGATTTCATGCGTTTCCTTTCCATCTGGGGCGGGGATTTCGAATGGATCGATGTCGGTTGACAGTGCCATGCCATCCGATCCGGATTTTCATAAAGAAGACAGTGAAATATGATAAAAGCGATATTCTTCGACATAGACGGAACCCTTGTGAGTTTCAAGACCCATGTGATTTCACCGCAGGTGATTAGTGACCTTTATGCCCTTCGGGAAAAGGGGATAAGGCTGTTTATCGCCAGCGGCCGTCACTACATGGTGATGGACAACCTTCAGGATTTCCCGTTTGACGGTTACATAAGCATGAACGGGGCTCTGGTGAATGTCGGAGGCAGGATCGTTGCCTGCCGGACGCTCGGAGCCGGTATCGCACGAGAGGTCGGCCGCAGATGCAGGGAACTGGATATCCCTGCAGTGGCGTTCTGCAAGAAAAGCTACGGTATAAGCATGCAGAATGATTTCACCCGCCGTACTTTCGAAATGATCAAGTTCCGCAACGTGCCCGTTTATTCCTGGGATGATCTTGCATATGAGGACGTATGCCAGTTTACCGTTTTCGCTGACGAATCCCAGGAGAGAAGATATTTTACGGAAGGACTCGAAGAAGTGACAGTCTCCAGATGGTATCCGGCTTTCTTCGACATGAATTCCAAAGGACTGTCCAAGGCTGACGGAATAGCCGCTGCGATAGCTGAATTCGGCATCACGCGTGAGGAGACCATGGCTTTCGGTGACGGAGGCAACGATTCCGAAATGCTCAAATATGCGGGCATGGGAATCGCCATGGGAAATTCCGAGGATTCCGTCAAATCATGTGCGGATTATGTCACCCTTTCTGTTGATGAGGACGGTATTTCTCATGCTATCAGGCACTTCGGCTTGCTTTAAATGAAATTATGCATAATTTTATGCCGTTTTACTGAAAAACGATATGAAAAGAATTGTCTATACAATATGTATTCCGGCAGTCTTTGCCTTATCTCCGGTCTGCGCTATTGCACAGTACCGTACTGATATGAAGGCGGAAGAAAATACTGAGGCGGAGAATATCCTGCAGCTCGCCGATACTTCGGATGTCCCTGTGGTCATAACCCTGGAACAGGCTCTTCAAATAGCCCTCAGCGAAAACGTGTCCGTAAAGGTAGCCGATCAGGAGATACAGAGGACGGACTATGCAAAAAAAGGGACTTATGCTTCACTGTTTCCCCAGATAGATCTTTCGGGATCTTACCAGAGGACCATCAAGAAGCAGGTCATGTATATGGATCTTGACATGGGGAGCGGCGGCGCTTCCGGTGAGGGAGGCTCCGCAGGAGACGGCTCGGAAGACAGCGCACTGGCGGGCTTCGACACCAGCGAAGGGCTGGAGGTCGGCCGATGGAATACGTGGATGGCAGGCCTGAACGCAACGATGCCGCTTGTCAATACCCAGCTCTGGAAAAGTCTGAAAATTTCCGGTCTCGAGGTGGAACTGGCCATAGAGAAGGCCCGTTCATCCAGACTTGATATGGTGACCCAGGTCAAGCAGGCCTTTTTCGCCACCCTGCTGGCCAAGGAGGCTTTCCAGGTGTATAAGGATGTCTACGAAAACGCAGTGACCAACTGTCAGGAGACAGAAAAGAAGTTCAGGGCCCAGAAGGCTACGGAATACGACCTTACAAGAGCGAAGACCAATGTGGCCAATGCCGTTCCCAACGTCTACAACGCGGAAAGTTCCGTCATCCTTTCCCTGTGGCAGCTGAAAGCCGTAATGGGGGTGGACCTGGACATGAACATAGATGTGGCCGGCACTCTGGACGACTATTCGCAGCAGCTTTTCTATGAACCGTCCCAGGCTGATTCCCTGAGTCTGGAGAACAATACTACGATGCGTCAGCTCGCCATTCAGGCCGAGCAGCTGGCGCATACGATAAAAATGCAGAAGTATGCGTACATCCCTACGCTTTCTGCCGCTTTTTCATTCAGTATCAATGCGATGACGAATGATTTCAAATTCTCCCAGTACCGTTGGACCCCTTATTCGTATGTCGGGGTCAGCCTTGCCATCCCGATTTTCTCCGGGGGCAAGAGATACAATGACGTTCGCCAGGCGAAGACCCAGGCTACGCAGCTGAAGCTCCAGACTATGGATACGGAGCGGAATCTGAAGATAAGCATCCGCCAGAGTCTGGTGACGATGGAGACGAACATCAAGACCTACAATGCCGCCAGGGAAGCTGTCGCTTCTGCCCGGAAAGGCTACAGCATAGCGGAAAAGACCTATCAGGTAGGCAAGAACACCCTTCTGGAGCTGAATGATGCGCAGCTGGCGCTGACCCAGGCAGAATTGAGTGCCTCCCAGGCAATCTATAACTTCCTGATTGCCAAATCACAGCTCGAGCAGACACTCGGGCAGGACTTTATCCGGTAGCGGCGCATTCAACCATCCCTGCCGACAGGAAAGGAGCAAGGAGTCCCGAACCTGAGGATATGCAGGACAACAAAATGAAAAACAATTATGAAAAACATGAATAAAATTGTCAGAACAGCCTCTCTGGTTGCCGTTGCCCTTACGGTGGCATCGTGCGGAGGAGGAAACAGGAATACAGGGCCGGCAGCCGTGCAGGATGAAATCCCTGTAGTGGTAGTGAAACAGGTCTTTGCCGAGGATGTCCCGCAGATAGGGGTGTACACATCCACTGTCCAGGCCTATGTGAAGAACAATATCGCTCCTCAGACATCCATGAGGATCAAGGATATAAAGGTAGATATAGGCGATTTCGTGAAAGCCGGCCAGGTGGTGGCCGAGATGGACGCGATCAACCTCCAGCAGGCCCGGCTCCAGATGGTGAACGATTCTACCGAATATTCAAGGCTTGAAGGCCTCTATGAGGCCGGCGGGCTGTCAAAGTCCGACCTCGATGCCATGGAACTGAAATACAATGTTTCCAGAAGTTCATACGAAAACCTTCTGGAGAATACCGTGCTTCTCAGCCCTGTGGACGGAGTCATTTCCGCGAGGAATTATGACAAGGGTGACATGTTCTCGTTGGGGCAGCCGATTTATACAGTGGAGCAGATTACCCCTGTCAAGCTTCTTGTCGGCATATCTGAGGTCGACTATACCAAGGTCCATGTCGGGGACAAGGTGGACATAACCGTGGATGCTTTCCCGGGGAAGACGTTCCAGGGGAGCATCAGCAGGCTCTACCCTACGATAGACCCTGCCACACATACCTTTACGGTCGAGATTGTCGTTAGGAATGCGGACAGGATGCTGCGTCCGGGGATGTACGCCAAAGTGACTGTCCTGTTCGGGGTGAACCGCAGTGTCGTGGTTCCGGACGAGGCAATAGTCAAGCAGGTAGGGTCAGGTGACCGTTTCGTATATGTCCTCAATGCGGACAGCACCGTCACTTACACAAAGGTCATCCCGGGACGCCGCATGAATTACACCTATGAGATACTTTCCGGTCTGGATAACGGGGCCACGGTCGTTACCGAAGGCCAGGTGCGCCTCAAATCCGGCATAAAGGTGAAGGTGGAATAGCGGAACCGGAACTGATTTTTTGAATTGAAAAACAAAATCTTATGAGCATATACCGTAAAGCCGTCAACAACCCGGTCACTACGGCGCTGGTTTTTGCCGCCTGCGCCATATTCGGAGTATTCTCCCTGATGAATATCTCCATAGACCAGCTGCCGGAGTTTGACGCCAACGTCATCATGGTCATGTCCTCATATCCCGGTGCCAGCGCGGAAGATATAGAGACCAACCTTTCCAAGGTGCTGGAAAACGCGCTGAACGGGGTCAGTGACCTGAAGGACATCACATCGCAGTCCAAGGAGAATATCTGCCTTATCATGCTGGAATTCGAGTGGGGAGTAGACATAGACGTCGCGACAAATGATGTGAGGGACAAGCTTGACCTGGTCAATTCGGAGCTTCCGGACGGGGCTTCGATTCCGGTCATTTTCAAGTTCAGTGCGGACGACCTGCCTATCATGATCCTGTCCGCGACAGCCGGGGAAAGCCTGCCTGCCCTGGAAAAGATACTGGATGACAAAGTCACGACTCCGCTGGCAAGAGTGTCCGGCGTGGGTACGGTCTCTGTCACCGGTGCCCCGCAAAGGGAGATACAGGTTTTCTGCGACCCGAACAAGCTTGAAGCCTACGGCCTGTCTATCAGCACCATATCAAGTGTGCTGGCTGCCGAGAACAGGAATGTCCCGAGCGGCAGCATAGACATCGGCTCCGATACATATTCCGTAAGGGTGGAAAAGGAGTTCGAAAGTGCGGAGGAAATGCTCGACATAGTAGTCGGGTATTCAAACTGCCAGGCCGTCTATCTGAAAGACGTGGCGAGAGTCAATGACGGGGAAGAGGAGCGTGCCCAGGAAGCCTACACTGACGGTGTCCAGGGGGCGCAGATCGTGATACAGAAGCAGACAGGGGCCAACTCTGTCGATGTGATCAAAGGGGTGAAAAAAGCCATGGTCTCCATCCGGGAGTCATTGCCTTCAGATGTGAAGATAACCACCGTGATCGACAACTCCAGGAACATCATCAACAGTATCAACAGCCTGAAGGAGACTATCATCATTACATTCCTTGTGGTGATGCTCGTCGTGTATGTGTTCCTCGGGAGATGGAGGGCCACCTTTATCATTGTCCTTGCAATCCCTATTTCCCTCCTGGCCTCGCTCGTATATCTGTATGCTACAGGGAATACCCTGAATGTCATATCGCTGTCCGCACTTTCCATAGCGATAGGGATGGTGGTGGACGATGCCATCGTGGTCCTTGAAAACATCTCCACCCATCTGGAGCGCGGAGAAAAGCCGAAGGAGGCCGCCGTCCATGCGACCCAGGAGGTGGGAATCTCGGTCATCGCGTCCACACTTACCATGCTGGCCGTATTCTTCCCTCTGACACTCATTCAGGGAATATCCGGAGTGATGTTCAAGCAGCTGGGATGGATAGTCTGCATCATCATGATAGTCTCTACCGTAGGTGCGCTTACTCTCGTGCCTATGCTCTGCTCGAAGTTCTTGAGGTTCAAGCCCAAGACAGGAAGGTTCCATAGGGCCATTTTCGGGCCGATAAACCGTTTCATCGACTGGATAACAAGAGGTTACGGCCATATTATCGCATGGGCCGTAAGGCACAGGACATGGGTGGTCTGCATTGCGATGGGTATCTTTGTCGCATCTATGGTTTGCCTCGGGCCGTTCATAAAGTCGGAATATTTCCCGAAGTCGGATTCCGGCCGTATATCCGCGACCGTCGAGCTTCCGGTCGGTACGGCGCAGTATATAACGAGGGACTTTGCCGAGAATCTGTACAACCGTTTCATGGGCGAGATTCCAGAGATGGAAGTCTGCAGCTATACTCTCGGCCAGGCGGACACCGACAATGCGTGGGGCTCCATGCAGAATACCGGGACCCATATCATTTCATTCAGTTTCAATATCGGCAGTATGGAGCTGCGCGAGCGGTCATGTACCGAAATCGCCGATATAATCCGTTCCGACCTGGCAAGCTATCCTGAAATCAAGAAATACGAAGTGACCGAAGGCGAAGGCGGAATGGGCGGCCAGAGCTCTGTTGACATTGAGATATACGGGTATGATTTCGACTCTACCGACCGTCTTGCCGGGATCATAGCCGGGAAGATGAGGGAGGAAGGAAACTCTTCACAGGTGACAATCAGCCGGGACGAGTACACACCTGAATACGAGGTGGATTTCGACAGGACAAAACTGGCTGTCAACGGCCTGAACAGCACAACCGCGGCTTCTTATGTCAATGCGGCCATCAACGGTTCCACCCAGTCTTTCTACCGGGAGGACGGTGACGAGTACAATATCCGAGTGCGTTACGCTCCCGAGTTCAGGACAAGTGTGGAGGATATCGAGAACATTCTGGTGTACAATTCCACCGGACGCGGAATCAGGGTTAAGGACCTCGGTACCGTGGTGGAGGACATGACCCCTCCTACCATCGAAAGGAAGAACCGCGAGAGGACCATCACCGTAAGTGCGGTCGTGGGTAACGGCTATGCATTGAGCGATGTTTATGCTTCCGCACAGAAAGTCATCAGAGAGACGGACATACCTTCGGAACTTTCAGTGGTCATCGCCGGAGATGTCGAGGACCAGCAGGATACGTTCTCGGATCTGTTTGTCCTGCTCATCCTCATCGTGATTCTGGTCTATATGGTGATGGCTTCGCAGTTCGAGTCGTTCATGAGCCCGTTCGTGATAATGTTCTCCATCCCGTTCGCGCTTACCGGTGTCATCCTCGGACTGACTATTACCGGGACTGCTCTCGGCCTGATGGCCATGATCGGAATCATCATCCTTATGGGTATAGTGGTGAAAAACGGAATCGTGCTTATCGACTATACTATCCTGTTGAGGGAGAGGGGAATGAGCATAGCCGATGCTGTAGTCCTTGCCGGAAAATCCCGTCTCCGCCCTATCCTGATGACAACCCTCACCACGGTAATAGGTATGGTGCCTATGGCAGTAGGGCAGGGTGAAGGCTCGGAAATGTGGCGCTCGCTCGGTATGACCGTCTGCTGGGGACTTTCGGTCTCGACACTTGTGACACTGGTGCTGATCCCTACTATCTACTGCTCGTTCGCCACCATGCAGGAGAAGCATAAACTTAAAAGACTCAGATCATGAAAGCGATATTCATAGCATACAACCAGGCCTATTATACTGAAATAGTGGAACTTCTCGAAGCCAACGGCTGCCGGGGATATACCATGTGGGAGGATATAGAAGGCCGCGGTTCCGAGACAGGGGAGCCTCACCTTGGCAACCACGCATGGCCTACGCTCAACAACGCTGTCCTCACTTTTGTAGATGATGACAAGGTCGATGCAGTCCTGGAAGGCATAAGGGAGAAGGACGCCCTTACTCCCGAGCTCGGCATCAGGGCGTTCGTCTGGGCGGCAGAGCGTTCCTTGTAAAAACAGTTTTTTATATTATCTTTGCAAGTTGAGTAATTCTAAATTAAAGAAATATGAAAAGGATTTACATCATACTTGCAGCGGCGGTACTGTTCATGTGCCTGCCGTCCGGTGCTGCGGCACAGCATTTCGGAGTGAAGGCCGGGATAAACTTTTCCGACCCGAAGTCTGATGTCAAGACCAATCTCGGCTATCAGGCAGGAATCGCCGTACAGTGCGACCTTCCGTTGTGGTTCTCTGTCCAGCCTGAACTGCTTTTCCATGTGAAGGGAGGCCAGGCATCGACTTCAGCGAAATCCGGAGCCCAGGCTTTCGGCCTCGGTTATCTTGAGATACCGGTCAATATCCAGTGGGGACCGAGATTCAGCGATGACCGTTTCCGTATCTTCGTCCAGGGTTCTCCTTTTATCGGCTATGCCATATCCAAGGATATGAAAAACGCCAAAGGAGAGTCTTATGACTGGAAGAATATCAACAGGTTTGAATACGGTGTCGGCGCCGGTCTCGGCGTACAGCTGTGGAGTCATTTCCAGATTGTAGGACAGTATAACTGGAGCATGGGGGATCTGGTCAATTCCGGTTTTGCAGAGCAGGAGTTCAAACGTGTATTCGACGAGTCGAACTTCAGCGGATATACGGTTTCGCTTGCGATAATTTTCTGATTGTTAATCATTTAATATAATATACATTATGGAACTTAAAGTAACTGACTCGAATTTTAATGATATACTTGCTACAGACAAGCTCGTCATGGTGGATTTCTGGGCTACATGGTGCGGCCCGTGCCGTGCAATAGCTCCTGTAGTCGAAGAACTTGCAAATGAGTATGAAGGCCGTGCCGTCATCGCCAAATGCAATGTCGACGAGTGCCAGGACATCCCTATGCAGTACGGAATAAGGAATATCCCTACGCTGCTGTTCTTCAAGAACGGACAGCTTGTCGACAGGATGGTCGGAGCGGCTCCCAAGAGCGAACTTGCCGGGAAACTGGATTCTCTTCTTTAGAGTGACAGCATGAAAAGGATACTTGTCATATTGCTGTTGTCTGCAGCGGCGTTTCTTGTCCTTCCGGCTTCGAGTGCATCTGCGCAGGGCCGTTTCGGCGTCATAGGGGGAATGACTTTCTCCACTGCCGAGCAGCAGTCCCTGAACAGGAGCACGATGAACAGATACCATGTCGGGGTCACTTATCAGCTGAAACTTCCTTTCGGCTTTTCTATCCAGCCGTCCCTCCAGTATCATGTGAAAGGGGCCAAGCTCGGGGATGTTATCAGGGATACGGACCTGAACAATACCTGTGACCTTACCATAGGCTATCTGGAACTTCCGGTATCGGTACAGTGGGGGCCTGACCTGCTCCTTTTCCGTCCGTTTCTCGACGTCACCCCTTACATAGGATGCGGGCTGAACAACAGGATGGACGCCTATATTGAAAATTTCAGACCCAGGGATCCTGTCAGGAACGACTGGACCGAACTCAACAGGTTCGAGTACGGTCTTGGCGTGGGAGTCGGCATAGAGATATGGAAGTTTCAGGTAATCGGCCGCTATAACTGGAATTTCGGTTCCCTGTATGCAAGAGACGATGCTTCAGAACCGGATTTTTCTTTAGTCGGGATAATGAGGGAGGCGTTTTCAAAGGGGCGCAACCTCGGGGGATTTACCCTGACCCTTTCATTGCTGTTCTGAATATGCGGAAGCATGATAAAATAGCCGTCTTTTGCTCGGCAAGCGATAATATAGATCCTGAATACAACAAAGTCGCACGTGATTTCGTCCGTGCGGCTTCGTTGCGTGGATATGACATAGTGTCCGGAGGCACGGTGAAAGGTACGATGGGGGAGATCGACAGGGAGCTGTCGGAATGCGGGGGATACCATATCGGGATAGTCCCGCGTTTCATGAAGGATATAGCGGCTCCAGGCCTTTCGGAGCTGCACTGGACCGACACCATGTCGGCCAGGCAGGCGGCAATGAGGGAAGGAACAGTGGCTGCAGTGGCTCTTCCAGGTGGAATAGGCACCCTGGACGAGGTGATTGAGACTCTTACACAGAAGAAACTGGGATTTTACTGCGGGCTCGTTTTCGTTTTGGACTGGAAAGGCTTCTACAAGCCTTTGGAAGCATTGCTCGACCATTATGTGGATACGGGTATGCTTGAAATCCGACACAGGGAAATGATTGTTTTCTGCAGTTCCCCGGAAGAGATTCTTGAAAAAATCGGATGCGCATGAGACCGGATGACATAAAGGCAGTCCTTGGGGACCGGTGGCTGAGAGTCGAATCCTATATAAAGGATTCGCTCCGCTCTGACATAGGTCTGCTGCAGAGCCTTAATGAAAAGATACTGTCCCATGGGGGAAAACAGCTGCGCCCGCTGCTGTCGATGCTTGTCGCAATGGCCTGTTCCGGAGGCAAGGCTTCCGAAGACAGCTGCCGTTATGCCGCAGCCGCAGAACTTCTCCATAACGCCACACTTCTCCATGATGATGTGGCTGACAACAGTGACCGGCGCCGTGGATATCCTACGATACGTTCACTTATGGGCCCTTCTGTCTCTGTCCTTGTGGGCGATTACTGGCTGGTGAAGGCCATGGGACTGATCCTTTCGGCTGACAACCACGGAGACAGGGTGCTGCATATCTTTTCCAAGACACTGTCGGACCTTGCCGAAGGAGAGATGCTCCAGCTGCAGAAGGCGGATACGGGAGATACTTCGGAGGATGACTATATCCGCATAATATACAACAAGACGGCATCTCTTTTTGTGGCTGCCTGTCTTTCTGCCGCGATTTCCGTTGGGGCGTCTCCCGGAATGGAGCGGGCCGTGACCGGATTTTCCACCGCACTGGGCCTGGCATTCCAGATAAGGGATGATATTTTCGACTATTCCCTTGACCAGGCTATAGGCAAGCCTGTAGGTGTGGATGTACTTGAGCAGAAGATAACGCTTCCCCTGCTCGGAGCGCTCAGGGAGGTTCCGGAACCGATCGCCGCTGATATGAGAAAACTCGTGACCGAAATCCATGAAAAACCGCATAACAAGGATGTTATCATGGATTTCGTAAAGGAACATGAAGGAGTTGCCTATGCTGAAAGGAAACTTTCGGAATATATAGAAGAAGCCGTCGCCGCAGTAGAGACTCTTCCGGATTCCCCCTACAGGGAAATGCTTGCGGATGTCGCCAGATATGTAGGAGTCCGCTCCAGATAGCCTGTGCCTTTCCGCTCTCATCCTGAATGTGGCCGCCGGACCGTAGCTGAAGGGTATGCTTGAAGTAATTGGGTAAAGAAAATGAGATTTGCTGATATCATAGGCAGTGAAGATATAAAAAAGGCGCTGGTGTCAATGGCCGACACCGGCAGGGTTGCCCATGCCATGCTCTTTTATGAGAATGAAGGTTGCGGGGCACTGCCTCTTGCCCTTGCTTATGTACAGTATCTGAATTGTCCCCACCGTCATGACGGAGACTCCTGCGGTGAATGTCCTGTCTGCAACAGGATATCGAAACTGATCTATCAGGATCTTCATTTTATCTTTCCTGTCAATTCCGGTTCCAAAGTCCAGGCTTCGGCCCGTCCTACATCGGAGACCTATCTCCCGCTATGGAGGGAACTTGTTCTGAAAAATCCGTATTTTCTTGAAAGTCAGTTGTATGAAACTCTCGGAATAGAAAATAAATCAGGAAACATCACAGTGGCTGAAGCAAAGTATATTCTGGAAAAGCTTTCTTTGACATCGGTCGAGGACGGTTATAAATGCGTCCTGGTCTGGCTTCCGGAGAGGATGAATGCGGAGGCTGCAAACAGGCTTCTCAAGGTAGTCGAGGAGCCTCCCGGGAAAACGGTTTTCATCTTTATCACCCATGCGCCGGAAAAGATATTGCAGACCATTTCTTCCAGATGCCAGAGTTTCAGGGTGCTGCCTGCTTCAAAGGCTGAGGTCGGCAGGGTATTGTCAGAAAGATTTTCTTTAGGCGGGGAGGAAGCGGCAGCTCTGGCGAACATATCGGGAGGAAGTATAGGGACGGCGCTTCGCGAGGCAGGCGAAACCGAAGAGTACAGTTTGTATATGGACATGTTTTCCGACCTTTTGCGCGGAGCGCATGAGAAGAACCTTTTTTCCGTACTGGAGGTATCTGAGCATATTGCCGCTCTTGATTCAAGAGAGAAGCAGAAGGCGTTCTGTTCATTTTCCGGAGACAGTCTCCGGAAAATATATATGGTTCAGCAGGGGATGGATGCCATTGCCAATATGAGACAGCAGGAAACGGCTTTCTTCGTTTCCGCCGCACAGTGGTGCAGTCCTTCTTTCTGCGAAAGGATATTGGGTCAGCTGGACAGGGCTTCGGCTCTTATAGACAGGAATGTAAATGCCAGAATAGTATTCTGCGACCTGGCTGACAGGATTTTTTTAAGTATTTGAGACTATGGATACGGATAACGAGATCAGAAAATTCGACTGTTCGCGCGGCTGTACGGTAGAAAGGGACGATGAAGGAGCCCTTCATTGCACGTACCGTCAGGGCTGCTGCAAACTGGAGGTCTATGACTGGCTTCCGGGGGTTGCGCAGGAGCAGTATAAAGATTATTTTGAAGTGCGTTTCAAGAATACGCGCAAAGGCATTTACATTAACAGGTCAGGTCAGACTATAAAGACCGGAGACATGGTGATAGTCGAGACGGCGAACGGACATGATCTCGGCATCGTTACTCTGGAAGGACCGATGGTGGCACGTCAGATGGCATGCAAGAGAATCGATCCGGCTACTGCCGATTTTAAACGTATCTACCGCAAGGCCAAGGCCTTCGATCTGGAGAAATGGCAGGAAGCGATAGCCCGGGAGCATGATACCATGATCCGGGCCCGCCAGATAGCCGAGGAACTCGGTCTGGAGATGAAAATAGGTGATGTGGAATTCCAGGGGGACGGTACGAAGGCCATTTTCTACTATATCGCTGACGGCAGGGTCGATTTCCGGCAGCTGATCAAGGTATTTGCAGATGAGTTCCGGATAAGGATAGAGATGAAGCAGATCGGCGCCCGTCAGGAAGCCGGGCTTATCGGCGGACTCGGCGTTTGCGGAAGGGAGCTGTGCTGTTCCAACTATATATCGGCCTTCCAGTCTATCTCCACTACGGCAGCAAGATGCCAGGACCTGTCTCTTAACCCTCAGAAACTGGCCGGCCAGTGCGGAAAACTGAAATGTTGCCTGAATTATGAGACGGCAGCCTACATAGATGCCCAGTCGCGGATTCCTAAGGTAACGGCACCTCTTGAGTTCCAGGACGGACAGGCATTCCTCATGAAGACGGATATCCTTAAAGAGGTGATGTATTTTTCATATGATCCGAATTCCCTGGCCAACCTTTTCGCGCTGCCGGCATCAGATGTCAGAGATATCATACGGATGAACAGGAACGGAGAAAAGCCTGAATCCCTGAAGACCGAGCCTGATGTCTCTACCCCTGAATTTGTCTCTGCCGTGGGAGATGACAGCATAACACGGTTTGACGAGACCAGGAAGAAGAAAAAGAGAAGGTCGGGAAAGCCGGGGAAAGGAGGCGGCAGACCGCCGCGCAATCCGAAGTCTGACTCTTGACGGCCGGATGATGGACACAAGGGTTCTTCATTCTGTCCTGCTTCCGTCTTTGGCGGCCTGCCTGCTTTTGTCTGTCCTGTCCTGCGGGGCACCGGCGGAAAAGGGGGAATTTGTACGGCAGTCCGGAAAGACATCGGACGGCTATGTGTTTTCCGTCGATATGAGTGACAGCCTGTGTCTGCATGCTCTGTATTTTTATACAATGATTGATGCGTCTCCTTCCGTTTTTGAAAAGATGCCGGATATCATTCCTTTACAGGTGAAGGCCGTCTCTCCATCAGGCAAGGTCTATATGGAGAATGTCGGTATCAGGAAAGACGGTTTTTCGAAAGCGTCCTTTTATTCAAGGCGGTATGAGCCGCTCTACAGGAGCGGATTCTCTCCGTCCGAGTACGGGCAGTGGTCCGTGAGAGTCATGATTCCGGGAGAAGAAAGGTTCAAGGGCCTCCGGGGCCTCGGCCTTAAGCATGAAAAACTTTGAAAAAACATTTATGGGAAAAGACAAGCTCAGGAAATTCAAGGAGAATGAAACGTTCTCGTGTCTGGTACAGCCTGCCACACCGGAAGTCCTCGGTGCGGACCATCCGCTCAAAGGGCATTGGAATGACGGTATGTTCGGCAACGGCCATCCGATAGTCGTAGAACTCGGATGCGGGAAAGGGGAGTACACCATAGATCTGGCTCTGCGGAACCCTGCTTTCAATTATATAGGCGTGGATATCAAGGGAGCCAGACTCTGGAAGGGAGCCAAATATGCCACGGAGCACAGCCTTGCCAATGTCGCTTTCCTGCGCACAAGGATAGAGTTCATCAGCTCTCTTTTCGCTCCGGAAGAGGTTTCGGAAATATGGATAACCTTTGCCGATCCGCAGCTTAAGAAACCGAAAAAAAGGCTGACCTCGCCACTGTTTCTGGAAAGATACAGGGGTATTCTTAAAAAAGGAGGCATCGTCCATCTGAAGACCGACAGCCGGCTCCTGCACGAATATACGATGGCCGCAGCCACGCAGAACGGGCTGAAGATCCTTGCATCGGCGACCGACATATACGGGGCGGATAAGGAAAAGCTTTACGGTACGCCTCTGGAGTCTGTCTGCGGACGCGATGCCGTCGAGGCGCTTTTTCAGGTGCAGACATTCTATGAGTCCCAGTATCTTGCGCAGGGGATTCCTATTACCTATATGTCATTCGTGATTGATCATGACGGTCCGTATGAGGCTCCGGACTTCGATGAAGATCGCTGGGAACGCTGATTTACATCCGTTCCATTTCCCGCCTGAGATCCTTTTCCTTGATAGACTGGCGTTTGTCGAACTGTTTTTTCCCGCGGGCAAGCGCAATGAAGAGTTTGGCGTATCCGTTGTCGGCAATGAACAGCCTGACGGCTACGATAGTGAGTCCCTTTTCCTTGACTGACCTCTGGAGTCTGGATAATTCCTTGCGGGTAAGGAGCAGTTTGCGGTCGCGGCGAGGATCCTGCTTGCCCCAACTGCCCCAGAAGTATTCTGCCACATGCATGTTCTTGACATACAGCTCCCCGTTGTTGAAATAGCAGAATGCATCCGCCAGCGATGCTTTGCCTGCCCTGATGGACTTGATCTCGGAGCCGCTCAGCACGATGCCTGCAGTATAAGTCTCCAGGAACTCATAGTCGAATGAGGCCCTTCGGTTCTTTATCTCTACTTTGCTTTTTGCTTTCGGCATGGCTGTTCTCCCTTCTGTTTTCGGATTAAGGACTGCAAAGATACTTATATTTTCTACATAAAATTGCAAAGGGCGCCGATTCTCATTACATTTGCTTCCGGCAAATGTCCCGAGGAAGAGGACAATCTGTACAAACCCACGTAATATTTTAGAAATCATGCCAAGCGAAATCCGTGACATCAATCTCTGGCCGGACGGCCGTCTTAAAATCGAATGGGTGCGGCACCATATGCCGCTGCTTAACGGACTGGAAAAGGAATTCTCCTGTGAAAAGCCCTTCAAAGGACTGAAAATCGCGCTTTCCGTGCATCTGGAAGCCAAGACTGCATATCTGTGCGAGACTCTTGCCGCGGGAGGGGCCGAAATGTATGTCACGGGAAGCAACCCTCTTTCCACCCAGGACGACGTCGCCGCCGCTCTTGCGCATGAAGGGCTGAACGTATTCGCCTGGTACGGTGCGACCCGGGATGAGTATGAAGCCCATATCAGAAAAGTACTTGAGGCGGGCCCGAACATAATCATAGATGACGGAGGAGATCTCGTGCACCTCATGCACACGGAGTTCACGCATCTGATACCGGATGTGATCGGCGGATGTGAAGAGACTACCACCGGCATACTCCGCCTTCAGGCCATGGACAGGGCCGGGGAACTGCAGTTCCCTATGATGCTGGTGAACAATGCGGACTGCAAGCATCTGTTTGACAACCGCTATGGTACCGGACAGTCTGTCTGGGACGGCATCAACAGGACCACAAACCTTATCGTTGCCGGGAAGAATGTAGTAGTCGCAGGTTACGGCTGGTGCGGCAAAGGTGTGGCTATGAGGGCCAAAGGATTGGGGGCCAAGGTCATAGTGACGGAAGTGGACCCTATAAAGGCTATGGAGGCCTTTATGGACGGGTTTACGGTCATGAAAATGGAACAGGCGGCCCCGCTGGGAGATATATTCGTCACAGTGACGGGATGCGAGCAGGTGATAACCCGCGAGCATTTCCTCCTCATGAAAGACGGTGCCATCTGCTGCAACGCAGGACATTTCGATGTCGAGGTAGATGTTATTGGACTGTCTGAAATGGCGGTTGAGGTGAAGCCTGCCAGAAAGAACATCACAGGATATCTTCTCGGGAACGGGCACCGGATTTACATTCTCGCCGAGGGACGCCTGGTGAATCTGGCTGCAGGAGACGGCCATCCGGCCGAGATAATGGACATGTCGTTCGCCATCCAGGCCCTGAGTGCGAGATACCTTGTCCGGAACGGACACAGGATAGAGCGTAAAGTCTGGCATATGCTTCACAATGTGCCTCACAGCATCGACCAGGAGGTTGCACGCCGTATACTGGCATTCTGGAACTGCGAAATCGACACTCTCACTCCGCAGCAGAGGAAATACCTGTATGGAGAATAGGCTGAAGACCGGGGTCTCTCCCATGGCGGAGCTGCCTGAACCGGAGGAAATAGATGTCGCCAATGTGCTACAGTCCTTTCTGGACAGCAGCATTGACCTTATATGTGTACTGGGTCCTACTGCATCAGGCAAGACGAAATATGCCGTAAGACTCGCAAAGGAGATAGACCGCCTGCTGGCAGAGCATGAGACCGGAGGATCAGGTGCGGAAGCCGGCAGGCGCAGGGCCGAGATCCTGTCCGCCGATTCCCGTCAGGTGTATCGCGGGATGGATATCGGAACAGGCAAGGACCTGTCGGAATATGACGGAGTCCCGTATCATCTGATAGATATAGCCGATGCCGGAACCAAATACAATATCTACGAATATCAGAGGGATTTCGAAAAGGCATACCGGGATATTGTATCCAGGGGATGCGTGCCGATACTCTGCGGAGGATCAGGCCTTTATATAGAGGCTGCGACCTGCGGTTACTCCCTGCCAGATGTCCCTGCAGATCCTGTCCTGCGTGCAGAACTTGAAAAGGAGGACACGCCTGTACTGATTGAACGGCTTGCTGCCCTCAAGCCTCTGCACAACTCCACCGACTACGATACACGCAAGCGCCTCATCCGTGCGCTCGAGATTGCCATTTATGAATCGGATCACATTGTCGACAGGACACATTTCCTGCCTAAGAATACTTTTTATATCGGTACGCTCGTCAGCCGAGAAGAGCGCAATGCCAGGATTGACCGGCGTTTGGAGTCAAGACTTCAGGAAGGTATGGCAGATGAGGTCCGGGGTCTCCTTGATAGCGGGATTCCTGCAGAGGATCTTATCTATTATGGTCTTGAATACAAATTTGTTACCTTATATCTTACAGGCCAGCTCGGTTACGGGGAAATGAAAGAAAAGCTTGCCATAGCCATCCATCAGTTCGCCAAGCGGCAGATGACCTGGTTCCGCGGGATGGAACGAAAAGGGATATGTATCCATTGGATACATATCACATAATCTGCTATCTGTTCCGGCAGATTTGTAATCTGCCGGAGATGCTACTACAGCTGGACCTTTATTATGACAGGGAAGTGGTCGGAAGGTATCCTTGCCTGATGCCTTTGCAGGCTGATTTCCTTGGGGAAGTTGCCTGACTTGTAGGAATCTCCGTCATTTTCGCTTCTGTATGTCTCTGTAAGTACTCCATAGTTCATGACTTCTATTCCAGGGGTCACGAATATATGGTCTATCCTGCTGTCTGTCTTCGCGTCCGGGTTGAATCCGTTTGCAGTGCCGTTCGGGGCGTATTTCTTTTCTGCGATGGCGAACGAATCTTTCAGGATGCCGGATTCTGTGAATGTGGAGTAGATTTCATTGTTTTGGTCCACATTGAAGTCTCCGGTCAGGAATACTTTCTCCCCTTTGCCGCACCATTCCTTTATCCGGCTTACTACCAGTTTTGCCCCTTCCGCGCGGGCCTTGATGCCGACATGGTCCATATGCAGGTTGAAAAACCATATCTTTTTGCCTGTCTCCATGTCCTTGAAATGTCCCCATGTGCATATTCTCGGCAAGGCTGCATCCCATCCCTTCGACGGTGTTTCCGGGGTTTCAGACAGCCAGAACCAACCGCTGTCCAGGACCTTGAACCTGTCCAAGGCATAGAATATCGGGGCATATTCCCCCTTTGTCTTTCCATCGTCACGCCCGGCTCCGATGTAGCCGTATTCCGGCATTGCATCAAGCATGTCGTTCAGCTGAGGCTCCAGAACTTCCTGTGCCCCGAAGATGTCTATACCCTCGAATTCGATGAGAGAGCATATCCAAGGACACCGCCTGTCCCATCCGTTGCCGGCCTTTTCATCTCCGGAGTTCTTGTACCTGATGTTGTACGAGGCTACAGTAAGGTTCTGTGCAAAGGTTTCAGTTACTGTAGAGACAGTGAATGCCGCTGCGGCTATGACTGTCAGGATTATTTTATCCGAAAATTTCATAAACATTGTTTTTGTATTAAGTTATTTTTTCAGATCATATAGAATTTCAGGATCCTGACACGCAGGATGAAGTCGTATTTGCTGTGAGCAAGGGTCGCCTGTGCCTTTTCGACTTCGGCCTTTGCATTGGCGTAATCGTACATGTCGGAGCGGCCGGAGTCCAGGCTTGCCTTCTCGTTCTCGAAATTAAGCAGTGCGGCTTCAAGGGCTTTCTGCGATGAATCAAGTGTGCTGTAGGCTGCAATGGCACCGTAATATGCCTGCTCGATCTCTTTCTTGAGGGATTTCTGGGCCTCGCTGAGTAGAAGTTCCTGCCTGGAGACGGACAGTTTTGACAGCTTTACATTGTTCCTGACGGAATTCCTTGAAAAGATAGGTATGGATATCGACAGCCCGATGTATTCGTTTCCGTTGCCCTGCAGCTGGTTCCAGAAACTTGTGTTCATGCTCCTGTCGGTGAGGTTGCTGTATACGCTGTTTCCGTAGCCTGCCGAGAAAAAGACCGAAGGCTGGTATGAACTCTTTGCTGATTTCAGCGCGAACCGGCTGCTCTGCAGTGATGCTTCCGCATATTTTATGGATGGATGCAGCCTGACGGACTGCTCGTAGATCTGGGACAGGGCCGGTATATCCTCGAGGCGCGGCAGTTCACCGGTGTCCATGACAGGTGAGAGCGAGATGCTGTCAGGCAAGTTCATCGCCTGACGCAGATCCAGGAGTGCAAGCGTGTATGTATTCTCGTTCTGTATCAGGGAAGCACGGTCTGCCGCGACCAGTGATTCGTTCCTGACCACTTCGCTATGGGCGACCCGTCCGCTCTCGAACTGCCCCTTGGACAGCTCCAGCTGGCTTGAACTGAGCTCCAGCTGGCTTCTGGCTATCGCCACCAGTTCCTTGTCATACATTACCTGGAGGAATAGGGAAGCTATGTTCAGGGATACGTTTTTGCGTGCCAGTGCAAGATTCTGTGTCGCCGCTTCGAAGTCTATCTTGGCCTTGTCTATTTCATGCTTGATTTTCAACCCTTGATACACAGGTATATTGGCCGATATCCCCAGAGATCCGGAGATCTGTGAGTTGTCTATGTAGGATGCGTCTCTTGACGGACTTCGGCCGAAGTAGACATTGCCTCCAAGAGAAGCCGACAGGTCCGGAAGCCTGGACATCCTGGCAGAGTTCAGCGCTATCTTGCCGCTTTCCACTTCTATCTTGCCGGTAGCCACATCCGTATTGTGCGCGAGCGCGTAGTCTATGCATTCTTCCAAGGTCCATTCATCCGTAGCCGCTTCTCCTGCGGTCTGAAGTGGAGACTGTCCGTAAACCTGTATGATGCAGCATGTTGCCGCTGTACAGAATATGATTTTAAGATTCATGTCCTATATTCATGTTTTGTTTCCAGAAGGTCCTTTCCTGCAGTTCCGCTATTTCATCTGGAGATTGCCTTTTACCTTGTCTTCCGTGGTCAGGCCCTCGAGTATCTCGATATATACTCCATCGGACATTCCCGTCTTCACGTCTTTCCTTTCGAAAATCTGTTCTTTCTTGTCCATGCCTTTCAGAATCTCCACATATGAGGTGTCACCTGCGAACTTTATGCAGCTTTCTTCGATGGACATCACGTTTTCCTTGCGGCTTGTGATGATCTCGGCATTGGCGCTGTAGCCTGCCCGGACAAACACGGAATCAGGTATTTCCAGCCCGGCCTCGATCTCGAACATCACCACATTGTTCACCTCCTCGGATTTTGGTGAGATATAGGTGAGTGTCGCATTGAAATCTATCCCCTGCAGCGCTCCGATCTTCACCTTGACAGGCATGCCGTCGGATATCTTGCCGACATCGGACTCGTCTATATTGCCGCGGAACAGCATGTTGCCGAGGTCAGCGACAGTGGCGATGGTGGTTCCGTCATTGAATGTATTGGCCTGGATGACGGAATTCCCGACTTCTACCGGGATATCCAGGATCTTGCCTGTGATGGTGGAACGTACCAGAGTGTTGCTCAGATGGTCGTATTTTTCTGAAACTCCGTCAGTTATGATCTTCAGGGCATCTTTTGAGTTGTCCACTTCCTCCTTGGCATTGTCCAGAGTTGTCCTGGAAGTCTCGAATTCCTCTTGGGACAATATCCCTTTCCCGAACAGTTCCTCATTTCTCTGATGTTCTCTCAAAGCCTTGTCATAGTTGATTTCGGCTACCCTGAGCCGGCCTTCCGCGCTGTTCAGGGAGCTCATTTCCGGCACGACCTTGATAGTGGCTATCACGTCTCCCACCTTGATGTCATCTCCCGGATCATAATGAATTGCGTCTATGATACCGGAAATCTGCGGCTTGATCTGAACTTCATTGCTCGGTTCTACTTTCCCCGTGGCGATTATGGAATTCTCGATGTTCCGGGTCTGAGGCGAAAGCAGCTGGTAGGTCTGTACCTGCGGCCTGCTTTTTATCCATAGGAAAACCATTGTCCCGATGAATATCAGGACGAGCAATGAAATCCAGAAGACTCTGAAAAACTTTTTCATATCAGTTCAAATTTATTTTATTCCTATTCTTCTCTCAGGGCATCTACTGCACTGATGGTTATCGCCTTATAAGCAGGCAGTATCCCGGCGGCAAGACTTCCTGCCAGTATCAGTCCGAATGCCAGCAGAGCCGTTCCGAACGGCAGCTGCAATGTGTACAGGTGCGACATGTCTTCTATATAGGCCTGCTGGAGAATGATCGGAAGAAGGAACTTGTCCAATACTCCCTGTACCAGTACGGCCATTGTCAAGCCCAGCACCCCGGCCGTAAGAGACAGGACCGCGCTTTCAGCGAGTACCTGTCCGATGATTTCTTTCGGTTTTGCGCCCAATGCACGTCTGACCCCTATTTCCTGTCTTCTTTCCCTGACGATAATGAGCATTATGTTGCTGATGCCGATTATTCCGGCAAGCAGGGTTCCTGCCCCTACGAACCATGTAAGGAAAATCACCCCGTTGAACAGGCCTTTGATCTTGTCAAGCAGTTCCTTGGCATTGAAGGAGTATATCGCCTTGTCATCGTCAGGTGAGACGAGATGGTTTTCAGATATGACTTTCCTGCATTCACGTTCGATTTTTGAAAGGTCTGCGTTGATATACCCTGTAACGGCTACGGAAGTTACGTACAGACTGCCTTGGCTGAAAATATAATTATCTGTAGTATAAGGAATTATGACGGTCCTGTCGGGGTTTGTCATATTGAACATCTGGTTGGTTTTCACATAGGTTCCCACTACCGTGAAGTATGTGTTGCCGAGTTTGACGGCCTTGCCTATCATGGAATGCCCGGGATCTATCCTTTCTGCCATTGCCTTGGGAACAAGGCAGACTTTGCGCATTTCCTTCATGTCGATCCTGTTAAGGAGCCTTCCTTCAAATGCCTGGATGCCGTCCGTTTCTTGGAATCCGAGATCATAGGCGGCGGTATACGAGTCATGTGCTATGCTGTTGTAGATGAGCTTGTAATTCCTTGTCGGCCCGAGAGCCCCTGCGGTCTTCACTCCCGGCAGCCCGGCCAGTTCTTCCACATCGCTGTATCTCATGTTCCACCAGCGTCCTGATTTCATCCCCTTATACGGTATGGAAGTCTGCTGCGGGAACATGAAAGTGCTGTTGGAGGCGTTGTCCGCCATTTCGCCTACGATGATGTCAGACAGTCCCATTCCCACGCCGAGCAGCAGCACGAGCATGAACGTGCCCCATACGACCCCGAGAGCCGTAAAAATGCTCCTGCGCCTGTTCCTGCCCAGACTCTGGAATATCTCGTTCCACCATTCTATGTCGAATATCCGTATCATAGGCTGTCTCTCAAGGCGTCTATAGTCTTTACTCTGGCCGCTCTTCTTGCCGGAATGTATCCGGCAATCACACCTGCAATCACCAGTACGCATGTAGCGCTTATGACAATTGAAATATCAAGTGTGGGATTCTGGAAAAAGGAGATGCTGCTGAAAATTCCGCCCTGGTCTTCATTCCCGGCTGAGTTTATGAGGTACTGGTTGACCCCTTCCATCACCCCTACACCTGCGCACATGCCTATGTACCCGAAAAGTGCGGTGATTACTACCGCTTCGGCCAGGATCATGCCCACAACGGATCTCGGAGAGGCCCCAAGAGCCTTTCTTATCCCTATCTCGAACGTCCGTTCCCTTACGGTCACAAGCATTATGTTGGCTACTCCTACGATTCCGGCCATCAGGGTCCCAAGACCTATCATCCATATGAAAATGGTCAGGGCGCGGAACACGGTCATGACGGATTTATAGCCTTCCATGTTGTTCCAGATGTAGAATACCGACATGTCGTCAGGGGAGAATCCGTATTTCTTGCTCATCCTTGTCCTCAGTGCCTGCTCGAACTGAGGGACATCGTCTTCGGTAATGTTGTCATGGAACACGAATGTGGCTTCGGAGAGCTTTTCATCGCCTTTCGAATAGATGAGCTGCCCTGTGGAAAGCGGGATGCTTATGTTCGGCCACGTGGAGAACTTGTCCGTTTTCAGGACTCCGACAATCTTGTACGGCACCTCGTTCATCATGAGTGTCTTTCCGACCGGGTTGTCTCCTTTGAACAGTACTTTTACAATATTTTCATCCACGACCGCCACTTTTCTCCTGTCCTTCATGTCCAGATCATTGATGTACCGGCCATGGAGCATTTCTTCCCCGAGCATCGGAGCAAGTTCAGGGGTGACTCCGGTTACTCCTGCGGTGATGGTCATGTCGTCATATCGGGCGGTGACACTGTTGTACCACTCTTGTGCACTTATGTCCTTCACATAATCGCCGAACTCGTCCAGAATTATATCCAGATCTTCGTTTCTGAGGAATACTTCCCTGTATGTATTGAATCCCCCGTAGCTGATGGTCGTGTACCCTCCGTATATGGAGCCGCTGTTTATCATCTGCGAACCGAAGTTGGACATCAGCCCGTTCTTCAGCCCGTTGCCCGAGCCGAGCAGCACCACAAGCATGAAAATCCCCCACGCCACGGAAAAGCCTGTCAGCGCAGTCCTCATCCTGTTCTGTTTAAGGGATTCGAATATTTCGCTCAGAAGTTCTCGCATACCGGAGTCAGTGTCTGTCTGTAAGTCGTTGTCTGTTTGTTTTACGTCAGTCTGACGAATTTATTCTAATTTTATCGTACTTATGTTCAATGTTTTACCGTTTTATAACCGGAGTCCGTCGGGCAGACGTTAAGGATTTCAGTTCCGGAGGATTTTGTAATCTGCCGTTGAGGTCAACCCAGAATGGTACTTTCTGTGTTACTCTGTCGCGGGCCCTTGTCCTATTATTTCAGCATGGTGTGGACCGTCTCAGGATGATTAAGTTCCTCTCCCTCAATAACTCCGTCCTTGATGTAGACCGTCCTGTCTGTCTGTTCGGCCACACCTTTTTCGTGCGTTACACATATGATGGTCATCCCCAGATCCTTATTTACTTTTCTAAGCAGGTCCATCACCTCCTGGGATGTCTTGCTGTCCAATGCTCCGGTAGGTTCGTCCGCCAGAATCAGCTTTGGTCTGGTAATGAGTGCCCTTGCTATCGCCACCCTCTGTTTCTGTCCGCCGGACATTTCATTCGGCCTGTGGTCAGCCCAGTCCCTGAGTCCGAGGCTGTCGAGAAACTCCAGCGCCATGCCGTTCCTCTTCTTCCTGCGGTATCCTTTATAATATAGGGGGAGGGCTACGTTTTCCAACGCTGTCTTATAACTTATCAGGTTGAACGACTGGAAGATGAACCCTATCATCTCGTTCCTGAGTGCAGCCGCCTGTGTCTCGTCCTGGCTCTTGATCAGCCTGCCGGCCAGATAGTACGCCCCTTCATCATAGGTGTCCAGAATACCGAGAATGTTCAGCAGAGTGGATTTCCCGGATCCGGATGCCCCCATAATAGACAGAAACTCACCGTCTTTTACAGACAGGTTGATCCCCTTCAGCACATGAAGGGGAGAACCGTTATTATATGTCTTGTGCAGGTTTTCAATCTCTACCATATATTCTGGTAGTGTATTAGTTGATTAGTATTCTATATTTCAGATGCAAAATTATTTGTCTTTTCCGAAAAAACAAATAAAAATATGAAATTTTTTCTGTACCGCAATACTGCAGACTATCAGTTTCTTCGCTCGCCGAAGTCCTTCAGACCGTTGTCATGCCTCTATCAAACAGATTCTTCAACTCCGGTTTCCGACCTTCGCCCGGAAGAACAGCGGTCTTTCTTTTAATTCCTCCGCTCATAAGCGCGCTCCACACTGCGAACCATACTGCTGTTGTTATTCTATTGGTTATCAGTGATTTAATTTAAGAAAGATAGAACAAAACGGTTCGCGGTCCGCACTTTTAAACATGTACTGCGTACTTGCGTTTTAGTTTTAACAAATTGATTGTTAGTCGCTTCTCTATTTGAACGAGGGCAAAAACAGTACGTGGCCCTTCTTAAAAAATCAGCAGGGGTAAGAAAAAAATTTGCAGAATAAAAAATGTTTCCTACCTTTGCAATCCCGAAATCAAAAACGGGAAGTTCTTTCAAGATTTTTGAAGGTTGTTTTAGGAGAGTTTAAGGCATGCAAGTGAAGAAGGAAGGAATTTACTTTCGTAAATGACTGACTGATGATACGAAGCATAACGCAGAAATCTCTTGAAATAAATGATGTTATTTTGAAGTTTGTTTTTGGTGAGTACAAGGTGGACAAGGGAGGAGGGAAGGAGTTTACTCCTGTAAATGACTGACCGACGACACGATGTCCAACGCAGTAATCGCCAAAAAGACAAGCATCGTTCTTTTGAAGTTTATTTTCAGAGAGATCAAGGCATGCGAGAGAAGAAGGAAGGAGTTTACTTTCGTAAATGACTGACTGATGATACGAAGCATAACGCAGAAATCTCTGAAAAGAAACGAAAAAAGGGAGCATAGCTCAGTTGGTTCAGAGCGTCTGCCTTACAAGCAGAGGGTCGGGGGTTCGACTCCCTCTGCTCCCACCACCCGAAAGGGCAAATCAAAGCAAAATCCTGAAGTCTACTGACTTCGGGATTTTTTGTTGTTCGCCCAGCACGAACATCCTCTAATCGGTGCAAGTCCGTAACACGCCCGATAGCGGGAAGTGTATAGCCCAAGGCAAGGGTGTACATCAAGGAGCAACGGTTGGGGGTATGAAAAACTGAAAGGCAGGCTGAACCTATACATCATTGGCTGGATGAACTACTTTAAATTGGCTGATATGCGGAATATCCTCCAAACGACAGATGAGTGGCTTCGTCACCGGATACGCAGTTATGTCTGGAAGAGTTGGAAGAAGGTTGGTACAAGGTTCAAGAACCTCATTAGATGTGGCATCGACAAGTGGAGGGCTTGGCAATGGGCTAACACCCGAGGCGGGTATTGGAACACGGCAGGAAGTCCGATACTATGCCGAGCTATGAATAATGAGCGACTGAAACTTCAAGGCTACCCTTGCCTTATGGACTTATATATCAAATTGCATCAGCACTAAGGAACCGCCGTATGCCGAACGGCACGTACGGTGGTGTGAGAGGTCGGAAAACGAAAGTAGGAAGAAAACTACTTCGTTTTCCTCCTACTCGATTATGGCGGGACTGCAAAATACGGTATAATCCATACCGAGTTGGGATCCGAATGCCCCGTCAACTTTTCAAGGACACACACCTGAGAATGATGTATATGCAGAAATTGTTGATATTCAATTAGTTCAGGGAGAATGTCAATTCCAGGTGTAACATTTCCCGACACACCTGCAGTAGTGAAACCTCACTACACGCACCTGTAGGGCACATCCGTTACTGCAGGTGTGCATAAAAGTGTGACACCTGCAAATGGCCTGTTGCTGGAATGTGTTTATTTATAGAATGTTATGCGTATTGTCCGACTGCAGGTGTGTCGGGAAGAGGAGATCAGCATGGCTGTGAATGCTGCTATGCCCGTCAAATTTCAGTATGGCAGTGAAAGTCTTCTTCAGGAAGACAGCTATGTGCGGTGTGGCAAATAGACATGCCTCTGTGGGAAAAAGACTGAAAAGCCTTACGGAAGTACGTGCGGATAAACTGCATCCTCGGAGGAATATCGACAGACAAGACCGGTTTAATTATGGAATAAATTCCTATCTTTGCGACTTTCATGATTTTATCGGTACGTTATTTATTGTAGGACAATGGATTTTATAATTGATTTCATACTTCACATAGACCAGTATATGGTGGATATCGTAAACGAATACCATATGTGGACCTATGCGATTCTGTTCCTTATAATCTTCTGCGAGACAGGCCTGGTCTTCACTCCGTTCCTTCCGGGCGATTCGCTGCTTTTCGTAGCCGGAGCGATTGCAGCCCAGCCAGGATGCCCGCTGGATGTTCATCTACTGGTGCTGATCGTGTTTGTCGCCGCATTCCTCGGGGATTCATGCAACTATATGATAGGGCACTTCTTCGGCCGCAAGCTTTTCAGCAATCCCGATTCAAGGATATTCAAGCAGAGCTATCTGGAAAAGACCCACGCTTTCTATGAAAAATATGGCGGCAAGACCATAATCCTTGCGCGTTTCGTCCCTATAGTCAGGACATTCGCTCCTTTTGTCGCAGGTATGGGAAAGATGCACTATGCATATTTCATTACTTACAATGCTGTCGGCGGTGCCGCTTGGGTAGCCCTTTTCTGCTACGTCGGCTACTTCTTCGGTGACCTTCCTTTCGTGCAGGAAAACCTGAAGCTCCTTATCGTGGCGATTATCTTCATATCGGTACTTCCGGCTGTCTTTGAGGTGGTCCGTACCAAGCTGAAAAACAGGCTTTCCGGCTGCTGAGAAATTCTATAGCTTTGCCAAAGTTCCTGCCAGGGACAATAAAAATACTGTTGTCGAATGAGATATATTGCGATTTCTGTGTCTGTCCTGTTGCTTGCGGCCGTATCGGCATCAAGCGGAGATGCTGTAGCGCAGGATAAAGTCTTTGAACTTCCGGAACTGACAGGCTCATGGTCAGGAAAACTTACAGTCGGAACTGTTTCCATGAATATCGTTTTCAATTTCACTGAAGGCCGGGACGGCGTCCCTGTGTGTACTATGGACAGCCCAGATCAGAATGTGAAAGGGATTCCGGCTGAAGTGGAAAAATTCACAGCAGATTCTCTTATAGTATCTGTTCCTGCTATCGGTGCGTCATTTTCAGGTACATTCGACAGGAATCAGGACAGCGGTTCCATATTGTCCGTGGCCGGGCACTTTTCCCAGTCAGGAGCCTCGTTCCCAATGGAACTCAGATACGGGAAACCGATAATATTAAGGCCCCAGACACCTGTGCCTCCCTTTCCGTACCGGACAGAGGAAGTGTTTTTCTCAAACGGTGACACCGTGCTTGCCGGCACGCTTTCGTATCCGGTGGGACATGACTCTGGGGCTGATGCTCAAGTGCCTGTTGTCCTTATGGTTACCGGCAGCGGCCAGCAGAACAGGGATGAGGAGTTGTTCAACCATAAGCCGTTCCTGGTGATTGCTGACTATTTTGCCAGAAACGGGATTGCAACGCTCAGATATGATGACCGCGGAGTCGGAGCATCTGCCGGAGATCCTGCCTCTGTCACGATACAGTCCAATATGGAAGATGCTCTTGCCGGATTACGTTATCTGGATTCGCTCGGCCGGTTCGACAGAGTAGGGGTGCTCGGTCATAGTGAAGGAGGGACGATAGCTTTCATGCTCGGAGGGAAAGGTGAAGCCGACTTTGTCATAAGCCTGGCTGGTGCAGCGGTGAGCGGAAAGGAGATTCTTGTGCGGCAGAACAGGACAGCACTCCTGCAGGCAGGTATGCCTGAACAGATGACAGACGATTACTGTACGGTACTTGCTGACGTCCTGGATTACCGTGCAGAGCATGTCCGTCCTGGCGAGCCTGTCGGAAATGCCGGATATATTCTGGATTCACTTGCAAAATCATCTGGAGCAGACCTTCCGGATGCCGTACTGAAGAACCTTGAAACCATACTTTCGGGCACTGGCGCCTGGGTCGACAGTTTCGTGGCGTACGATCCGGCAGAGGACATAGGAAAGATTGCCTGTCCTGTATTTGCTTTGAATGGAAGTCTTGATACACAAGTAGATGCCGATATGAATCTGTCTGCTTTGAGGGCCCGTCTTCCTGAAAACGGCGGATCTGTCATAAAAGAATATCCGGGACTGAACCATCTTTTCCAGCATTGTACTACAGGCAACCCGTCGGAATACGGGACAATTATCGAAACCGTTTCAAGACAGGTCCTGAAGGACATGGTGGCTTTCATAACCGAATGATTCCATTGCAGACAGTTTACTGTGGTGTCGTTCATGGAGGTGTAGAGGTGCCAATGGAAGCAGCCCGAAATTGAAAAAAGGATTATGATTAAAGTCGACAGCATTGAAAAGGATGACAGAACTCCGGAACTCGTTGCCGGGCTGCTCGGAATATGGGAAGCCTCCGTCCGCGCAAGTCATCATTTTCTGACAGAGGAAGATATACGGAGCCTCTACCCTCAGGCTGAAGAAGCCGTCCGGCAGATCGGGACACTGTGGGTGTCATACGAGGACAGTGCGTGTGTCGGATTTATGGGTATCCAGGCTCGCAAGATAGAGATGCTGTTCCTCCATCCGGCCTTTTTCCGTAAAGGCATAGGAAAAGTATTGATTCAAAAAGCGATAGCAGAGCAGAATGTGCAATATGTCGATGTAAACGAGCAGAATCCGTCGGCTGTGAAATTCTACGAGCGGATGGGATTCCGCACATTCCGCCGTGACAGCACCGATGACCAGGGCAATCCGTTCCCCCTCCTGAGAATGGAAATCAAAGCGTGAGCTTTCCCGACCCCTGCCACGGTTTTCCTGCGAAAGCGTGTCAGGTGGCTCATCCCGCCGTCCACCTGGCACGGCAGTTCCTCTCATCATGTAATATCGGGGTTTTCATCAGTACAAATGAATAGTTTTCAGTATGAGGCGTGTAGCCGTCTGGAGCGTGCGGCCATATGCACACCTGCAGTAGGGAAGAGTGTGCATATGTCTGAAAATCATGATGTTTCAAGGATGATTCAACTGCGGGTGTCACATGTTTGGACACACCTGCGATAGCAAAACCGCCATGCAGATGCCTGCAGGGCATATTTGTCACTGCGGGTGTGCTGAGTGATGTTACACCTGGAAAATGACAACATCGTGTGATTGCCTGGTTATCAGAGACTTTTCCATGTGTACTATTTGCGGGTGTGTAACAGTACCAATGCATATCAGTGCTACTTGTCGGTGTACATCAGTACCGATGTGCAATATACCTATGCTCAGCTATATTTGAGTGTAATAGTATCATTATGCAGCAATATCTACGTGCTTGGTGTCAATCATATCGTGACAGGCAGACCGAAAGAGTCTCCTATATTCAAGTCTGGGAAAATTGTCACGAAATGGACGAACTTTGTAGCAAATTGCTTCTACAGAAGTGTTTAGCATGATAATTTTGCTAACATATCTGCTAACATGAATGCGTCAGAAGCCTGCAAAATAGCCAGATTTCAGCATAACAAAAAAGCAGTCACATCTCTGTAACTGCTTGAAATTCAATTATTTAACTTGTGATCCGGTTGGGATTCGAACCCAAGACCCACAGCTTAGAAGGCTGTTGCTCTATCCAGCTGAGCTACCGGACCGGCCTTTATCTTTGCTCATTTGCCATGGGAGCGAAAGTGGGTGCAAAGATAGTGTTTTTTATTTGATTGGCAAATGAAAATTCATTTTGCCCTGTGTTTGCCGGTATTATAGGCTCAACTGCGGCTTTTCTTTATCATATTGGTGGCGGTTTCGATGCCGATTACCAGCAGGAAGCCGGCCAGGGCGAAAACGACTGCGCCCCAGATGTGTGGATCTATTTGCGAGGAGAACATTTCTATAACCGTATCGCTGCCTGCCGTTTCCATGAGGGCTTCCGCTTCCGGGAACTGGGAGCATACGATATCCGGCATGTTGCTCCACGGCCATACCTTTACCAGCGAGCCGATGATGAATCCGGCAAGGATAAGCAGTGTCGGTCTGTGATAGTGTTCCAGAAGCCAGTGGAGGAACTTGGAGAAGGCGATGATTCCGATGAGCGCTCCGAGAGCGAACACTATTACCGTTACGAAGTCCATAAGTTCCCCTTTGCCTGAGACTATGTCGGCGATGATTCCCATCATGTATTCGTATTTGCCGAGGATGAGCAGGATGAAACTGCCGGATATCCCGGGGAGAATCATGGCGCAGATGGCTATGGCCCCGCTTATGAATATGAACCACAGTCCGTCAGGGGTTTCGGTAGGGGAGAGTGTGCATATGACCACACCCAGGGCTATGCCGAAAACGAGCTGGATGAAATCCTTGACTTTCCATCTGTCTATTCCTTTGAGGATGAATATCGAGGAGGCTACTATCAGTCCGAAAAAGAAGGCCCACGTCTGTATGGGGTGATAGTTGAGCAGGTACTGCATCAGTTTTGCCAGAGAAAGGATACTGATCAGAATGCCGGCTATCAGGGAAAAAAGGAAGTTCCCGTTGATGTGTTTCCAGAACTGTCCGATTTTTCCGGTGAACAGCAGTCTGACAGCCTCCGTATTGATGGAGCTGATTGACCCCACCAGGGTGTCATAAATCCCTGTCATGAAGGCTATTGTGCCGCCGGAAACGCCTGGAATTACGTCTGCGGCACCCATACAGATGCCTTTTACAGTGACCATCAGGTAATTGAAAATGCTTTTCATTTGATTTTGGCTTTCTTGTTGTCTTCAGAAGAAATGTTTACTTGACTTTCAGAAGCAGCTCCGCTATTTCCCTGAACATTTCGGGAGACGAGAAGCCGGAGTCCGGGGATGGCGTGACTGTCAGGTCGAAGATATTTTCCCCTATGTGCCGGCATCCTACTTTGAATTTTGCCGGTACGGCTGTTGCCAGGAATTCTACGGGAAAGTCCTGCCGCCCCGTCAGGTCGATATAGAGATCCTGCCTTGCATCCAGGAACGGCTTCAGCAGTCTTTTTTTCAGTCTTCCGTACCAGTTCAGGTCTTTGGGAAGGAAAGTGAAGACAGGGTTTGTCTTCAGCCGCCCTTTTTTCCTTTGTCCGGATGCTATGAAGAATATGTCCGGCCTGATGCCTGCTTTGCGGAAAAAACCGTTTATGAGCGGTACGCAGGCGTCTGCATCGGGGTCATTGCTGTCGACCAGCACGAAGACATTGTCCATTGCCGATATGGGAACCAGCCCTGTCCTGGCCTTCCATGCATATTTCTTAAGGTCTCTTTTTCGGAAAAGCGATTTGATCGGATTGGCCATAGGCTTTCTATTTGGAGTTGGCGGCTATAAGTTCCCGGATTTCCTTCTTTGCGGCTTTCCATCTCGGTATGTCGATCTTGGTGCCTATCACTTCCACTACTTTTGCGGCGATGATGGACCCGACTTCTCCGCACACTTTCAGCGGCATGCCGAGGGAATGGGCATAAAGGAATCCGGCCGCATATGTGTCCCCGGCTCCTGTGGCGTCGACGGTATCGGCCGGCCAGGCTTCTATATAATGGTATTCGTCACCGCACTTGAGCATGGAGCCGTCCTTGCCGATTTTCACGACGGCGATATCGCAGTGCCTTGCCAGCTCGTCCAGAGCCTCGCGCGGCTCCATCCGGGTGAAAGACTTCGCCTCGCTTTCGTTCGCAAACACTATATCCACGTACTTGTCAACGATATCATGCAGGAAAGCCTCGTTGGACTCTACCACATTGTATGAAGCCATATCCATGGATATTATGCATCCGGCCTCCTTCGCCATCTCCACGGCTTTCCGGATAAGTTTCTGGTTCTGGACCAGATACCCTTCTATATGGAAATAATCGTAACCTTCGAAATATTCTTTCCTGAGGTCATCGGGGCCGAGTTCGAGAGCAGCCCCGAGATACACCGCGAATGTCCTCTCTGCATTGGGAGCGGTGATGAAAACCATTGCCCTTCCGGAAGAACTGACTCCTTTGAGCAGCATGGATTTTATTCCGTACTGTTCCTGGTCGCTTTTGAACAGGTGTCCGAGCTCGTCATCTCCTACCTTCCCTATGAATCCTGATTTCATCCCGAATATGGCGGTTCCGGTAATGGTATTTGCGGCTGAACCGCCGGCTACATACTGCACGCCCATGGGTTTGAGGGTCTGCCAGATCTTGTCTCCGGTTTCCATGTCCACATGCTGCATGCTGCCTTTCGGAAGATGGAACTGTCTGAGGAAAGAGTCGTCGGGAAGCACGGCAAGAATATCTGTCAGTGCGTTCCCCATGCCGAGTATAGATTTCATTTCATGACAATTTTGAAAAGTGCCGACTTATGGAGAGATTGTGCCTATTTCCCGTTCTGTTCTTTGAGCAGGTCGCGGATCTCCTCGAGAAGGGCGACATCTGCCGGTTTCGGAGCCGGTGCAGCCTTGGCTTCTTCTTTCTTTTTGAAATTGTTGATAAGTTTGATGACTATGAAAATGGAGAAAGCGATAATGGTGAAGTCGACAGCAGTCTGGATGAAGTTGCCGTAGTTAAGCGAGGCTTCGGCAATCTGTTTGCCGGATTCCGTGGTATGGGCTTCTCTGATTACCCATCTCCATGAGGTAAAGTCCAGACCTCCGCTCACAAGACCTATCAGAGGCATGATTACGTCGTTGACGAGTGAAGTCACTATTTTGCCGAAAGCGCCTCCGATAACGACACCGACTGCCATATCGATTACATTGCCTCTCATTGCGAATTTCTTGAATTCATCGAGGAACCTGCCTGCTTTTTCACCGGCTCCCTTGGCCATTGCGTTTGTCTTCATTTCCGTAAATAATTAAATGGTTACAAGTCGCAAATATACGATAAATTGGAACATATATCCCGAAACATCGGAGTTCGAACGATATTGATAGGGAAAAATAGTAAATTTGCAGTCCGTCCGTAAGGACTCTACAGACAAAAATATGAGCAACAGTTATTCCAGACCGTTCAAATATATAGTTTCCCTTGCTGTCGCGCTTGTCCTGATGTGGTTTTCATTCAGGGGGGTGAAATGGGACGATTTCATTGCCGGACTGAAATCCTGCAGATGGGAATATATACTGCTTTCCATGGCGGCAAGTATTGTCGCGTTTTACGTCAGAGGTCTCAGATGGCGCGAACTGCTGCTGCCCATAGACCCGTCCATAAGACGCATAACGGTTTTCAATGCAGTGAATATAGGCTATATAGCCAATTTCGTATTCCCCAGGATAGGAGAGTTCGTGCGCTGCGGCGTCATAACAGGGAATTCCGCTGTGGTCAGGAGTCCGGACACCGTTGCCTCCATGAAGGAAAACGGCAGAGAGGGGATGCGCCGCCTGGCCTCATATGACAAAGTCCTCGGTACGGTCGTCCTTGAAAGAAGCTGGGATATGGTGACCATGCTGATTTTCCTGCTCGGACTTCTGGCGTTCCGCTGGGATAAGTTCGGGGGTTTTTTCGCTGAAAAGATGTGGACCCCGTTGGAGAAGTCCATTTCATTCAGTGTATGGTGGATTGTCCTTTCCGCCATTGTCATCATTGTTTCAACGGTATTCCTGATAATAAGGTACAGGAACAACAACGCATTCTGCAGCAGGCTTTTTTCCATCTGCCGCGGGCTCCTTCAGGGAGTGGGCAGCTGCTTGAAGATGCCCCATAAATGGCTTTTCATCGCCTACACGGCGATAATATGGGCAATGTACTGGCTTATGAGCGCTTCTACGATGTGGGCCCTGCCGGATCTTGACGCCCTGAATATTGTCGACGCCCTGTTCCTGATGGTGGCCGGGAGCCTCGGATGGCTCGTGCCCGTGCCGGGAGGATTCGGCGCTTTCCATTTCGTCGTATCTATCGCATTGAGCACCATCTACGGAATCCCGTTTGAGCTGGGTATCATCTTCGCTACCCTTTCACATGAATCACAGGCCATTACAATGGCTGTCTGCGGCGGCGGGTCATATCTGTACGAGACTCTTTGCCGTAAGGACAGGAAAGAATAAATCATTCCTGTCGCAACATTTTTTCTGTTCCATCCGTCTCATTATCGCATGCAAATACCAATGAGGGTGACTCCAAAAGGAGGAATTTCAAGGCTTGCGCAGATGAGAAAACCGCAGTGTACTGTCGTACATGAGGATTTTCGAATCAAGCGTAACGACGAAAGTACCCTTTTGAGTCGCCATCGCGATAATCCAAGGTCCTTCGGGACTGTTGTTGAACGGAAAAAATATGGAAAAGAATATGAAATGTCTGATTGCGGGACTGGTGTCCGTTTTTGTTTGTTCTGGAATTTCGGCTTCCCCGAAGCCACAGCCGGAGAAGGTTCTGGCTCTGAAGGGTACAGTCATAGAAGCAGGGACCGGGAAGCCTTTGGAGTTCGTGACAGTGGCGCTGGCGGATACTTCCGGAAGAGTATCTGCCGGAGCCACGACGGACTCGACAGGCACTTGTTCGATAAGAATCTCCGACAGGAGCCGTTCGTCCATGACAAACAGGCTGGTGTTTTCACTGGTGGGATATAAGGAAAAATCTTTCAGCTTTCAGGACTTGGAACAGGCGGCAGACAGCAGGCAGTACGGCGCCGGCCTTCCCGAATGTACGGTCAGAGGCGGGGTGATGGAGCTCGGTCCTGTCGCCCTGGAAGAGGACACGCAGATGCTGGAAGGGGCGAAAGTGTCCGGTGACAGGCCCCTGATAGAACACCAGTTCGACCGTCTGGTTCTGAACGTGTCCGAACTGGCTGTGGCCCAGACGGGTGATGCGCTGGATGTGCTTAAAAGCTCACCGGGAGTGACAGTCGACAATGACGGCAATATCAAGCTAAACGGTTCTATGGTAGCCGTATGGATTGACGGGCGCCCGTCCAACATGTCAGGGACCGACCTGGAGGCATATCTGAAAGGAAGCGAAGGGTCATCCATTGAAAAAGTGGAACTTATCACCAATCCTTCGGCAAAATATGATGCGGAAGGCAGCGGAGGAATCATCAATATCAAGACCAGGAAGGCTTTTCTGAAAGGCCTGAGCGGTACGGTAGGGACCCGCCTTGGCGTGAGATATGCTCCGGGCGTGCTTGCCAACAGCAGCATTTCCGCCAATGTCATGTACCGTACTGACAAGACCAATACTTATTTCCATTACACTCCCGTCTACAGCGGGTACGGATTCGAGGCCGACCAGACAAAACTCTATGGTAATGACCGTCCCATGCGGGAAGAAAGCGTGACATCGAGCCGGAGCACGTGGATGTCGCATAATGTAAGGCTCGGTAATGACTGGAACATATCGGACAAGGACATCCTCGGGGTCATATTCCGCTTCTCAGCAACGGATGAAAAGGACAGGGAAGTCACTCCCTATACCATAGACAATTATATCGATGCAGGAACTGCGGCGGAAAAGCTGTACAGCAGCCTGTCGGGCCGCGACCGTTCTGAAGAACACAATCCGTCCTATTCTCTTAACCTCAACTATACCAGGACCTTCGACGAGGACAGGAATCAGGAGCTGACACTGAATGCCGATTATTACAGGACTGACAGACGTGTCAGTGGAAGCCAGCGGAACGAATATTCCTTCCTTTCCGAAGAAGCGGAGGCGGACGGTGTGGAAAGCTATGGTTTCGATGACAATACTCGAAATGTCCTGGACCTCTATTCCTTCAAGGCGGATTACTCGCAGGCGGTCTTTTCCCAGACGGGCAGGATAGAAGCAGGTGTCAAGGCTGCGTATTCATCTACGAAAAACCGGTACGGCAAGTATGACTATGATTTTATTGCGCAAGGCCAGAGTTCTCTTTCCGAACGGAACGACTTTACCTATGACGAGCAGGTCTACGCAGGATATTTCAATATAGCGAAAAAATTTTCCGACAAATGGAACGCCCAGGCGGGGGTAAGGGGAGAATATACGGTACAGGACGGTGACTGGCTCATGACCTCCGAGCAGAGCAGGCAGAGCCACAAGGACTATTTCGACTTTTTCCCGAGCGTATTCCTGAGCTATACGCCTTCGCAGAAGGCAATATTGTCAGCCAGTTACTCATACCGTATCAGCAGACCGAAATACTGGCAGCTCAATCCGTTCAAGGACTATGCTTCGGCTACTTCATACACCCAGGGGAATATAGAACTGGAGCCTTCGTACAGCCACAATGCTTCCCTGACGGCTGTCCTGTTCAGCAGGTTGTCCGTCTCTGCCGGGTACAACTATACTACAAATTTCAGCGACATACAGACCCCTAATCTGGACCAGTCTACAGGCGTGATGGGACTGATATATTCCAATGCCGGAGTCCAGCATACCGCATACGCGACCGTTTCCCTTTCAGAACTTCCGCTTACAAAATGGTGGAACCTTACGGCGAATCTGACTTATTCTTACTGCAAGTTCAACGCTTATGACGAGCTCGCGCAGCAGGTGTACGGAGAGCCGTACAGCAATGAAATGAACAGTCTCAATGCATATATGTCAACGACTTTCTTCCTGCCCAAGGACTTCAAATTCGGACTTGACGGATGGATGTCGACTCCGCAGTCGGCCGGATATTTCAATATGAAGGCCCTCGGCCAACTCAATGTCAGTCTGATCAAGACCCTTTGGGACGGGAAAGGCACTCTGGCCCTGTATGTCTATGATATATTGAATACCGGTGACAGCGACATTTATATGGAAAACAACGGTATAAGGACGTATTCTATCGTACAGCGCCAGACCCAGGGCGGTGCGACCGTAGCTTTCACCTGGAGGTTCGGGTCAAACGGGCAGCAGCGTCACCGTAATGTGGGTAGTCTTGATGAAGAATCCAGACTGTGAAAGTGACACAAAAGGGTACTTTCTACGTTATGCTTGACTCGAAAGTCACCTTCAAATGTTATTCAGAATAGAGGGATAGAGCCAGTGTCGAAGAATCTGCTTACCGTAATGTCAGTTCTACGGGGCAGTGGTCCGACCCGAATATCTCGTTATGGATTGCCGCCCCTTCTATTCTCTCCTGCAGGCCCTTGGATACCAGAAAATAGTCGATCCTCCACCCCGCATTCTTTTCTCTGGACCTGAATCTGTATGACCACCAGGAATATATGCCTTCTGCATCAGGATAGAAATACCGGAAAGTGTCAATGAATCCGCTTTCCAATAAAGTGGAGAATTTGGCTCTTTCCTCGTCCGTGAAGCCTGCATTCCTCCTGTTGGTCTTCGGATTCTTCAGGTCTATTTCCTTATGTGCTACATTGAGGTCGCCGCATACAATCACAGGCTTTGTTTTTTCAAGTCCGAGAAGATAGTTCCTGAAATCGTCTTCCCATTTCATCCTGTAATCGAGTCTTGCCAGCTCGTCCTGTGAATTGGGAGTGTAAACATTGACAAGATAGAAATCATCCATTTCCAGCGTGATGACCCTGCCTTCATGGTCATGCTCGCCAATGCCTATGCCGTATGTTACATTCACAGGTTCATGTTTCGTGAATACCGCAGTTCCGGAATATCCTTTTTTCTCCGCATAGTTCCAGTAAGACCTGTACCCCTCGAATTCCATATCCAGCTGTCCTTCCTGCATTTTCGTTTCCTGCAGGCAGAAAAAGTCGGCATCCAGCTGTCTGAAACTGTCGGCGAAGCCTTTGGAGGCGCAGGCGCGGAGGCCGTTGACATTCCATGAAACGAGTTTTATTCTCCCCATTTTTATTTCTTTTTGTAATAACTGCGTTAAACTTCTCTCCTCATATCCTCACATACATCGGTATGCTGCGGTATTCGTCATTCGTTTGCCGTTTTATTCTATAGACCAGGTGGCGCCGTCCTTGGTGTCCTTGATCTGGATGCCGAGTGCTTTCAGGGCGTCCCTGATACGGTCGCTGGTGGCCCAGTCCTTCGCCTCCTTGGCGGCCTTCCTCTCCTCCAGCACCATTCCCATAAGTCCGTCTATGATCTTCTCTGCCTTTCCTCCTGCGGCTTCCTCGTCTCTCAGTCCGAGCACGCCGAAAATTATATCATCGAAAAGTCTGAGGAGGGTGCAGAGGTCTTCTTTTGTAAGGGAAGCCTTCCTGTCTTTGGCTGAATTTATGATTCTTACGGCATCGAAGATATGCGCTATCGCTACAGGGGTGTTGAGGTCATCGCACAGGGCTTCGTAGACATTTTCGCACAAGGTTTTTATCTCGGCTGATGCGCCGTCGAAATTTTCCGGAGCGGTGTCGGTGATGAATTCCCCGTATGACAGTTCTCCGGGTCCATGCCCTTCCGTCCCCCGTACTTCCGATGCGACCCCGGCGGAAGCCATTTCCCGAAGGTCCTTTGCCGCCAGCATGACTCTTCTAAGTCCTTTTTCTGCTGCCTGAAGAGCTTCATTGCTGAAATCCAGGGTACTCCTGTAATGAGCCTGGAGGATGAAGAACCTGACGGTCATTGGAGAGTAAGCCTGCTCCAGCAGCTTGTGTGATCCTGAGAACAGTTCCTGCAGGGTGATGAAATTCCCGAGGGACTTGCCCATCTTCTTGCCGTTGATGGTGATCATGTTGTTGTGCATCCAGTAACGCACGCCGCCTTCGCCGCGCGAGGCTGTATTCTGAGCCAGTTCGCATTCGTGGTGGGGGAACATCAGGTCCATCCCTCCGCCGTGTATGTCGAACTCTTTCCCGAGGTATTTTTCACTCATAGCAGAGCATTCCAGATGCCAGCCCGGGAAGCCTTCGCTCCACGGTGAAGGCCATTTCATTATATGCTCCGGAGATGCTTTTTTCCAGAGTGCGAAATCGTACGGCGCATGCTTGTCGCCCTGTCCGTCCAGCTCGCGTGTGCCTTCCCTGGTTTCATCCAGCGTGCGGCCGGAAAGTATGCCGTATTTATGGTCCCGGTCGTATTTCCGTACATCGAAATATACCGATCCGTTGCTGATATATGCGTAGCCGGAGTCCAGTATCTTCTGCACCAGCTCTATCTGCTCTATTATATGCCCTGACGCGCGGGGCTCTATGGACGGAGGCGCCACGTTCAGCATCCTCATCGCTTCGTGGTACCGCAGGGTGTAGGTCTGGACCACCTCCATAGGCTCCAGTTGTTCCAGCCTTGCCTTTTTGGCTATCTTGTCCTCGCCCTCGTCTGCATCGTGTTCAAGATGTCCTACATCGGTTATATTCCGGACATAACGTACTTTATATCCGAGATGGCGCAGCAGCCTGACAAATACGTCGTATGTGATTCCCGGGCGTGCGTGTCCCAGATGCGCGTCACCGTATACGGTAGGTCCGCAGACATAGAGTCCCACATGGTCTTTCTGAAGCGGTACGAACAGTTCCTTTTTCCTCGAAAGGGAGTTGGTGATATATAAATCTCTCATATTTTCAGGAAATATTGATAAATCGTGCGAATATAGTCATTTTAATATGACGAATCAAAACGGAATCTCATTTTCTTTCCGTATCTTTGCACGATATGTAAATTTAAATCGAACTGCTATGAAAGTCGGGATTATCATGGGGTCTACCAGTGACTACGAAGTGATGTCGGGAGCGGTGGACATGCTTGCGGAACTCGGGATTGAATTCGAGAAACGCGTTGTCAGCGCACACCGTACTCCGGAGCTTATGTATGAATACGCGAAGACGGCCAAAGACAGGGGAATATCCGTCATTATCGCGGGAGCCGGCGGAGCTGCGCACCTTCCCGGAATGGTGGCTGCCATGACTACGCTGCCGGTCATCGGAGTGCCGGTGAAATCCAGGGCTCTCAACGGTCTCGATTCACTCCTTTCCATAGTGCAGATGCCTGGCGGGGTGCCGGTTGCAACGGTGGCCATTAACGGGGCGAAGAATGCTGCGCTCATAGCGGCTTCTATTCTTGCCCTCCAGGACAGAGGCATTGCGGAGAAGCTTGAAAAGTTCCGTAAAGACCAGACGGAGTCTGTCCTGAAAGCTGAAATCTGAATTAGGACGGCAGTAAACGGAAGTCAGGCAGAACAAGAATCGGAAACCAATGGACAATAAAAAGACAATCGCAATAATAGGAGGCGGCCAGCTGGGCCTCATGATAGCGCAGGAAGCGCATGACCTCGGCGCGGAAGTCGCAGTGCTTGACCCTTCTCCGGATGCGCCTGCTTTCGCCGTGGCGGACAGACATGTCGTCGGGGCGTATGATGACATAAAGGCCCTTGAGGAACTCTGTGAAGGAAGTGACGTCGTTACATACGAGTTCGAGAATGTCCCGGGCGAGGTTCTCAGGCATATTGAAGGCAAATACAACATAAAGCAGGGGGTAGCCCCTCTGTTCGATTCCCAGGACAGGCTCAGGGAGAAGGCCAATGCCCGTATACACGGTCTCCGTACCCCGGATTTCATTCCGGTGCCTGCCCTTGATTTCATTACTCCGGAAGAAGGGGAGGAGCCGTTCCCCGGAAATCCGGAGTTTCCTGTCCCTATGTCGGCTGAAGATGCCGCGTCTCTTTCCAGAAAGGAGAGGCTCTCGCAGCTTGAAAAGGCCGTGTCTGTTCTCGGCATGCCGTGTGTCCTGAAGACCAGGACCCTCGGATATGACGGTCACGGCCAGGCGGTCATAAAAGGGGAACAGGACATAGAGACTGCATCGGAGCTGCTGAAAGTTCCGTGCATACTTGAAAAATTCGTCGGTTTCGACTATGAGGCCAGTGTCGTCATGGTAAATGACGGGGATAAAATCATCCATTTCCCTATCGGGCGAAATATACACACCGGAGGTATCCTTGATCTGAGCATAGTCCCGGCTCCGGGATTGTCTGACGGACTTCGCGAGAGCCCGGCCGGGGCAAGAATCGCAAAAGCCTGCGAAGACTTCATGAAAAGCTGCGGGTACAAGGGGATACTGGCTGTCGAACTTTTTATAAAAGGCGATGATTTCTATTTCAATGAGATGGCTCCGCGTCCTCATAACAGCGGCCATTACACCATAGAAGGCTGCAGCACCAACCAGTACAGGGAACTGTGCCGTTTCCTCCTCGGCCAGCCGCTTGAGACTCCGAAGCTGCTGGCTCCGACCGTAATGAAGAATATTCTCGGCCAGGATCTGGAGGCGGCAAAGGCTATTGTGGCGGAATCCCTTAAAGGCGCCGGACCTGGAGTGAGCGTGGACTCCCCGGAGGATGTTGACAACGCGTTCTGCGGAGAAGCCGGTAAAGGTGTTTATGTGCACCTGTACGGAAAGTCCCAGTCGCGTCCGAAACGCAAGATGGGACATATCACTTTCACACCCATGACACCGGATGAGTTCAGGTCCGTTTGGGCGGCCCGTTTCGTATAGTCGTGCGGAAGGCGGATCCCGAAACCTGAGGAACAGAATAAGTAAAAGAAATAATTTATATAGACAATATGAGCAACTACCGAGTTTTCGTAGAAAAGTACCCAGAGTTCCAGGTCGAGGCCAGGAGCCTTAAGAATGAACTTAACGAGAATCTGCAGCTTTCCCTGCAGAGCCTCAGACTTCTGAATGTCTATGATTTGTTCGGATTTACTCCGGAACTGCTGGAAAAAAGCAGGTATTCCGTGTTCGGAGAGATTGTAACGGACAGCGTTACGGATGAATGCGACCTTGAAGGGAAGAAATATATTGCCATAGAATATCTCCCGGGGCAGTTTGACCAGAGGGCGGCTTCGGCAGTGGACTGCGTAAAGCTTATCGAGCCAGATGCCGATGTCCGTATCAAAAGTTCGAAACTGATTATCCTCGATCCTGGCACTTCCGAGGAGGATATCGCCAGGATAAAACATTATTGTATAAATACGGTAGAGTCCCGTCAGAAGGATCTTTCCAAGCTGACCGATACAGAGCAGGCTCCTGTGGCTCCGGTGCCTGTGCTTGAGGGGCTTACGGCGTTGAAAGACGAAGAACTGGAGCCGTACTGCAAGAAGATGGGGCTGGCGATGAATGCGGATGACCTGCGCGAGGTGGTGAACTACTTCCGGAAAGAAGGCAGGGATCCGTTCGAGACGGAGCTCCGTATTCTGGATACATACTGGAGCGACCATTGCCGCCATACGACATTTACTACTGAACTTGAAGAAATCGGGGTTGAGGACTCTTTCATCAAGGAGGACATAGAAGGTACGCTCAACCTTTACCTGAAGATGCGCAAAGAACTGGGCCGTGAGCATAAGGGACTGAACCTTATGGATATGGCTACGATAGGAGCCCGTTACCTGAAGTCAAAAGGCCTTCTGGATGACATGGAGGTAAGCGAGGAGAACAATGCCTGCAGCATCTATGTCGATGTGGATGTGGACGGGGAGATAGAGAAATGGCTTCTCCAGTTCAAGAACGAGACACATAACCATCCTACGGAAATAGAACCTTTCGGAGGTGCCGCCACATGTCTGGGAGGCGCCATCCGTGACCCTCTTTCAGGCAGAAGCTATGTCTACCAGGCCATGAGGGTTACAGGTGCGGGTGACATCTACCAGAAAGTTGCCGACACCATGCCCGGCAAGCTCCCGCAGAAGGTCATAAGCCGCAAGGCTGCGGCCGGATATTCCAGCTATGGAAACCAGATAGGGCTTGCAACTACCCATGTGCGCGAAATCTACCATCCGGGTTATGTGGCCAAAAGGCTTGAAGTCGGGGCTGTGGTAGGTGCAGTGAAGGCTGAGAATGTCCGCAGGGAGAGTCCGGTGCCGGGAGATGTGATCCTCCTGCTCGGAGGCCGTACCGGCCGCGACGGGATAGGCGGGGCTACAGGTTCTTCTAAGGAGCATACCGAAGCATCCCTTGAAACTTGCGGCAGTGAAGTGCAGAAAGGTAACGCGCCGGAAGAGAGGAAACTCCAGCGGCTGTTCCGCCGTCCGGAAGTGACACGCCTTATCAAGAAGTCCAACGACTTCGGTGCAGGCGGCGTCAGCGTAGCCATAGGAGAGCTTACGGACGGACTGGACATCTATCTGGACAGGGTTCCGGTCAAATATAGCGGACTCAACTCCACTGAACTTGCCATCAGTGAGTCCCAGGAAAGGATGGCGGTAGTGGTGGAAGCAAAAGACAGGGAAGTGTTCGAGGAATACTGCCGCAGCGAGAACGTAGAAGTTACCCATGTGGCCGATGTTACTGATACCGAGCGCCTCCGTATGTATAATGGAGGGAAACTCGTAGTCGATATTTCTCGTGAGTTCATAGACAGTGCAGGAGCCAGGCACTATGCAAAGGCGCTTGTAGGTGCGGTGGAGGACCGCGATCCGTTCAAGAAGGAAGTCAAAGGCAACGACCTTAAGGAAAAGATTTTCTCGGATCTCACGGAATACAATGTCACTTCACAGAAAGGCCTTATCGAGATGTTCGACTCGACCATAGGCCGCTCGACTGTCCTCATGCCGTTCGGAGGCTGTCTGCAGACCACCGAGACGCAGGTATCGGTTCAGAAACTTCCTACAGACGGGTATACCGATACTGCCAGCATCATGGCGTTCGGGTACAACCCTTACATTTCCACATGGAGCCCGTACCACGGAGCCGCATATTCTGTAGTCGAGGCCTGCGCAAAAGTCGTTGCGGCAGGCGCTTCATATAAGAACATGAGATTCTCATACCAGGAGTATTTCGAGAGGATGACGCATGATCCGAAATCATGGGGCAAGCCGCTTGCGGCACTTCTGGGTGCTATAAAGATGCAGGTGGAGCTCGGCCTTCCGTCCATCGGAGGAAAAGACTCCATGAGCGGGACGTTCGAGCATATCAATGTGCCTCCTATGCTTATGGCTTTCGGTATAACGACAGTAAATGCCGGCAAGGTCATATCTCCTGAACTGAAATGGGAAGACAACAGGCTCTATCTTATCCGTCATACGCCGCTTAAGAACCGTATGCCTGACACGGAGCAGCTGAAGAAGAACTTCGAGTACGTGACGGGTCAGATAGAAGCGGGGAACATAGTTTCCGGATACGCGGTAGGATTCGGCGGAGTGGCCGAGGCCCTGTGCAAGATGTCGTTCGGCAACGCATTCGGAATCGATGTGAAGGTGTCGGAAGAAGACCTGTTCAATTACAGTTACGGTTCCATTGTGGTGGAATCTGAAAAGGAACTTGACTATCCTGCCGCCGAATATCTTGGTACGGTCACTTCCGGCGAGGACGGGATGCTCCATATCAACGGCAAGGCGTTGTCGGTCTTTGAACTGATGGAGGTGAACGGAGTTAAGTTCTCACAGGTCTATCCGGACAGCTGCGAGCCTTCGTTCAAGAAGGTCGCCCCGTCTGGAATGCCGGAAATCAAGCCTCTTAAAGTAAAGAAGTCCGAACTCAGGTATAAAGGCGAGCCGGTAGAGCATCCGGTAGCGTTCCTTCCGGTATTCCCGGGGACCAACTGCGACTATGACACGGCCAAGGCGTTCCGCAAAGCCGGCGCCGAAGTCCGCTTCGGAGTATTCTGTAACCTTACTCCGGAGGATGTCTTCAGGTCGATCGCCGAGATGAAAAAGAACATTTCGGAGTGTAACATTCTCGCCCTTTGCGGAGGATTCTCTGCCGGTGACGAGCCGGACGGAAGCGGTAAGTTCATAGCGAATGTGTTGAACAACAAGGAAATCGCTGAGGAAATACACAAACTTCTTGACCGTGGCGGACTTATCCTCGGTATCTGCAACGGGTTCCAGGCACTGGTCAAGTCAGGCCTGCTGCCATACGGTCGCCTGGGCATGGTGACCAAGGATTCTCCTACACTTTTCAGGAATGATATCAACCGTCATATTTCCCAGATGGTGACCACAAGGGTATCGACGACCAATTCTCCGTGGCTTTCAGGTTTCTCCATAGGGGACCTCCATACTATAGCGGTCAGTCATGGCGAAGGGAAATTCGTTGTGAACGAGGAACTTGCAAAAGAACTGTTCGCAAACGGCCAGGTGGCTTTCCAGTATGTGGATCCGGTGACGGAAGAAGTCACGATGGAGTCACCGTACAACCCTAACGGCTCTTACTATGCCATCGAAGGTATCATCAGCCGTAACGGACAGATACTCGGAAAGATGGGTCATACCGAGCGTTACGAGAAGAACCTGTTCAAGAATATTGAGGAGGAGCTGGAGCAGCCGCTCTTTGTAAACGCTGTAAATTATTTCAGAGGGAAATAGGCTTATGTTTGACAGAGGTTTGAATGAAGAGTGTGGTGTCTTCGGCATCTGGGGTGTTCCGGATGCTGCAAACCTTGCATATTATGCCCTTCATGCCCTGCAGCACAGGGGACAGGAGGGCTGCGGGATTGTAGCTGCCGCCCCTGACGGGAGCATGAAAAGGATCAAGGGGGAAGGTCTGGTGACAGAGGTATTCGACGGACAGAAACTTTCCTCCCTTCCGGGAAGCATGGCGATAGGGCATGTGCGTTATTCCACTACGGGCGGCGGAGGCATAGAGAATGTCCAGCCTTTCCTTTTCAGGCACCATACCGGGGATTTCGCACTGGCGCATAACGGAAATCTGGTGAACTACGCGCTTTTGCGCAAGGCACTGGAGGACAAGGGAAGCCTGTTCCAGTCATCTTCCGACAGCGAAGTGCTGGCGCACCTTATAAAGAAAGACAGTGCTGAAGCTCATAAGCCCAGGATATTTTCCATCGAAAGCGCCCTCAATGAAGTGGACGGGGCGTTTGCATTCCTTATAATGACCGCCAACAGGATATATGCCTGCCGTGACAGATACGGCCTCCGGCCTCTGGCTCTGGGGCGTCTCGGAGACGGATACGTGGTCAGCAGCGAAACATGTGCATTCCATGTTATAGGGGCCGAGTACATAAGGGATATCGAGCCCGGGGAGATAGTCACTATCGACCATCACGGCATCAGAAGCAGGAAATACACGGATGACTGCTCGCACCATATGTGCGCGATGGAATACATATATTTTGCCCGTCCGGACAGCGACATAGAAGGATGTAACGTCCATAGTTTCAGAAAGGAATCAGGACGTCTTCTGTATAAGGAGGCACCGGCGGACGCCGACATCGTGGTCGGAGTCCCGGACTCGAGCCTCAGTGCCGCGATAGGATACAGCGAGGCATCGGGCCTTCCTTACGAAATGGGGCTGGTAAAGAACCGCTATATAGGAAGGACATTCATCCAGCCTTCCCAGGAGATGAGGGAGAAAGGTGTCAGGATGAAGCTTTCCGCAGTGGTTTCGATAGTGAAGGGGAAGAGGGTGGTCCTGATAGACGATTCGGTCGTACGGGGAACCACATCGAAAAGGATAGTGCAGATTCTGCGGGAAGCAGGTGCGAAGGAGGTTCATCTGAGGATTGCCAGCCCGCAGATCAAGAGTCCTTGCTTTTATGGAGTGGACATGTCTACGTATGAAGAACTCATATGCGCCCACAAGACTTTGGACGAGGTGAAAAGTATCCTGGATGTAGACTCCGTGGCATTCCTCTCTGAAGAAGCCCTGTTCAAGGCGGGGGAGCGCAGCCAGCTGTGCCTTGCCTGCTTTAACGGGAAATACCCGACCAGACTTTACCAGCCTGTAGAGCAGGCCAACAAGGACGGAAAATTTTAATGATATGATAACATTGGGTATAGACGTCGGCGGCAGTACCACCAAGATAGTAGGTGTGGAGAACGGGCAGATACGTTCCCCGCAGTGCATAACTGCGGCGGATCCGGTTACCTCGCTTTTCGGTGCCTTCGGCAAATATATCTATGACAATGGAATAAGTCTCGGCAACATAGACCGTGTCATGATTACAGGTGCAGGCAGTGCCTGTGTATCCGGACCTCTCTATGGGCTGCCGACATCCAGGGTCGATGAGTTCCTGGCGAATGCAAGAGGGGCGAGATACAATAGCGGACTTGACCGCATGGTCGTAGTGAGCATGGGAACCGGAACATCGTTTGTCCTGGTAGACGGGGACAGCGTTACGCATCTTGGCGGACTGGCGGTAGGAGGAGGTACTCTTCGCGGACTTTCCGGCCTGCTGCTGAAAACGTCCGATATCAGAAAGGTAACGGATCTGGCGGAGAAAGGGGATGTGCGGAATGTAGATCTGAATATAGGGGACATATGCCGTGAAGAACTTCCCGGCCTTCCTCTGGATGTCACGGCATCCAATTTCGGCAAGGCGGACCAGACTTCCTCCCGGGAAGATATAGCCGCAGGGCTTGTCAACATGATATACCAGACTATCGGCAGTTCGGCGAACTTCATAGCACGGAATACGGGTGTGACCGATTTCGTCCTGATAGGGAACATGTCTCTGCTTCCTCAGTGTACCTCTCAGTTCAGGAGGATAGCGGAACTGTACGGGATTGAATTCCATTTCCCGGAGCATCGCGAGTTCCGCACTGCCCTGGGTGCCGCTCTCAGCCGGAGAGTTGCAGAATGAAAATATAATATTAATAAAACTATAAGATTATGGCAGTCAGTTACGAAAAAGCAGGTGTGAATCTTGAGGCAGGCTACGAAGTAGTCCGCAGGATCAAGAGTCATGTCGCATCTACTTCACGCCTCGGCGTGATGGGAAACATCGGGTCGTTCGGCGGAATGTTCGACCTTTCGGCCCTCAATGTCAAAGAACCTGTCCTTGTCAGCGGAACGGACGGAGTCGGGACCAAGCTCAAGATAGCATTTGCGATGGACAAGCATGACACCATCGGAATCGATGCGGTGGCCATGTGTGTCAATGACGTGCTTGCACAGGGGGCTGAGCCTCTTTTCTTCCTTGATTATGTGGCTGTAGGCCACAATGAACCCGCAAAGATCGAAGCCATTGTGGCAGGAGTCGCGGAAGGCTGCCGTCAGGCAGGATGTGCGCTTGTAGGCGGCGAGACTGCCGAAATGCCAGGCATGTATTCTGACGGTGAATATGATATTGCCGGCTATACTACCGGGGTCGTCGAGAAATCAAAACTGATCGACGGGTCGAAAGTGAAGGTCGGGGATGTCCTCGTAGGAATAGCTTCTTCGGGTGTTCATTCCAACGGTTTCAGTCTTGTGCGCAAGATCTTTTCTGACAACAACCTTGACCTCCATGCTTCATATCCTGAGCTCGGGGGCCGTGTACTCGGAGAGGTGGCTCTTACCCCTACAAGGATATACGTAAAGCAGGTTCTCGATGTCATCCGCAACTGCGATGTCCATGGCGTGGCCCATATCACCGGCGGCGGATTCGACGAGAATATCCCGCGCATTCTTCATGAAGGACAGGGGATAGAGATAAACGAAGGCTCATGGGAAATCCTTCCTATCTTCCGGTTCCTGGAGAAATACGGCAAGGTGGCGCACAGGGAGATGTTCAATATATTCAATATGGGTATCGGTATGGTCCTCGCCCTCGACGAGTCCGAAGCGGACAAGGCCGTTTCCATACTGCAGTCCCATGGGGAAAAGGCATCGGTCATCGGCCGCATTACCGACCAGCCCGGTGTGCTTATAAAATAATCATTTTTTTTGTATGAAAGCAGTATGCAGATATAATGTGACGTGCCGCCCCCGGCTAGGGGGTGCCGGCTTTGCCGGCGGGGGTTGCATTATATCTGCATACTGCTGCCGGTTAAAGAATTAAATAATTATAACAATATGCGAGCATTATTTTCTGTAAGTGATAAGCAGGGCGTCGCCAAATTCGCTGCCGCCCTCGAATCCCTCGGTTGGGAGATAATAGCTACCGGAGGAACAATGAAACTCCTTCAGGAAGCCGGACTTAAAGTAATCAACATCAGTGAGATAACAGGCTTCCCTGAAATCTGTGACGGAAGGGTCAAGACCCTTCATCCGAAAGTTCATGGTGCCCTTCTGGGCAGACGCGATCTGGAAAGCCATCGCAAGGAACTGAAAGAGAACGGGATAGAGTATATCGACATGGTATGCGTAAATCTCTATCCTTTCAAACAGACCATTTCCAAGCCGGATGTCACCATGGCCGACGCCATCGAGAACATCGATATCGGAGGCCCTTCAATGCTCCGCAGTGCGGCCAAGAACTGGAAAGATGTCACAGTCGTATGCGACCCTTCTGATTATCAGACTGTCATAGACGAGATCAAGAACACGGGGAATACCACTCCGGAGACCCGTCTGAAGCTCTCGGCCAAGGCTTATACCCATACTGCAGAGTACGACATGATGATCGCTTCCTACATGAGGAAACAGGCCGGGCTGAATGAAAAACTCTTCCTTGAATACGACCTCAGGCAGTCGCTCCGCTATGGTGAAAACCCTCATCAGGAGGCCAGGTTCTATGCCTCAATGGAGAAAGTGCCATTCTCTCTCGCTACTGCAGAGCAGCTTAACGGCAAGGAACTCTCCTACAACAATATCCAGGACGCCAATGCCGCCCTCAATATTGTCCGTGAATTCGACGAGCCTTTCTGCGTAGGTCTCAAGCACATGAATCCGTGCGGTGCCGCCATCGGAAAAGATGTAGTGGAAGCATGGCAGAAGACATTCGAGGCTGACAAGGTCAGCATCTTTGGCGGAATAGTGGCTACCAATCAGGAAATCAACAAGGAGGCCGCCCTTCTCATGAAACCTGTATTCCTTGAAATCATCATGGCTCCGTCATTCACTCCGGAAGCGCTTGAAGTCCTCTGCACCAAGAAGAATCTCCGCCTGCTGAAAGTCGACATGACAAAGGACAACACTCCTCATAAGCAATATGTCAGCATGAACGGCGGTCTTCTCGTACAGGACCAGGACCTCACTACCAAGACTGTAGTTCCCGAAATGTGCGTCACCGAAACCAAGCCGGACGAGTCCGTAATGGCAGACCTGAACTTTGCATGGAGAATCGTAAAACACGTGAAATCCAACGCTATAGTAGTCGTGAAGAACGGCATGACCCTCGGAGTAGGCGCCGGCCAGATGAACCGTATCGGCTCAGCCGAAATTGCCTTGAAAGAGGCGGAGGCTGCTTATAAGGAAAAAGGTGAAGATGTCCGCAAGGCAGGTCTTGTGCTGGCATCCGACGGTTTCTTCCCGTTCGATGACTGTGTAACTACGGCAGCGGAATACGGAGTGAAAGCCATTGTCCAGCCGGGCGGCAGCATCCGCGACAATGATTCTATCGTCAAGGCCAACGAATGCGGCATTGCGATGCTGTTTACCGGTATGCGCCATTTTAAGCATTAAAGGAATTTATAATGGAAATAATAAACCATCTGCAGCCAGGACCTGACGGCCATGCTGCAGTCTATACCAAAATCGTGAAAGGAGTCGAAATGGAGCATCCGAAAGAGGCTGTTGTCCTGGTGGTCGGCGGCGGCGGTCGCTGTCACGCGATAGTGGACGCACTTTCCCGTTCGCCGCAGGTAGGCAAGATATACTGCGCTCCTGGCAATGCCGGGATTGCCGCCCAGGCGGAGTGTGTCCCGCTCAAAGAGACACAGGTCGAACAGCTGAGGGACTTTGCCCGTGAAAAGGGAGTGAACCTTACGGTCGTAGGACCGGAGGTGGCGCTTGCCGCCGGGATTGTGGACGTGTTCACTGCCGCCGGGCTGCGTATCTTCGGCCCGTCCAAAGCTGCGGCCGTCATCGAATCCAGCAAGGATTTCGCCAAACAGCTGATGGCCAAATACAATGTCCCGACTGCCGCATACCGCACATTTGAGGACTACGATGCCGCTCTGGAATATGTCCGGAACGGCTCATTCCCTGTCGTTTTGAAATATGACGGGCTTGCAGCCGGGAAAGGGGTAGTGATTCCCGAGACTTTCGAAGAGGCTGAGCATACACTCAAGGATATGCTTCTCGATGACAAGTTCGGCAAAGGCAAGGTCGTGGTGGAGGAATTCCTTACCGGCCCCGAATTCTCGTTCATGTGCTTCGTAGATGGCGAGAAGGTCTATCCTATGGCACTTTCCCAGGATCACAAGAGGGCATACGAAGGTGACAAGGGCCCGAATACCGGTGGAATGGGTGCGTATTCTCCGCTCCCGTTCATCTCCGATGAAGACAAGGAATATGCTATGGAGCATATCATGAAACCGGTAGCTTCTGCAATGGTCAAGGAAGGCCGTCCTTTCAAAGGCGTTCTCTACGGAGGCCTGATGAAGACCCCTTCCGGCATCAAGGTCATTGAATTCAACTGCCGTTTCGGAGATCCTGAAACAGAAGTGGTGCTGCCTCTCCTGAAATCCGATATCTATGACATATTCTCGGCTGTTGCCGATGGCGGTCCTATGCCTGAAATCAAGTGGGAAGCAAAGTCTTCCATGGGATTTGTCATGGCTTCCAAAGGCTATCCGGGCTCTTATGATAAAGGGCATGTCATTGAAGGCCTTGAAGATGCGCTTTCAGACCAGGATGTGAGGATCTACCACATGGGAACAGCTGAAAAAGAAGGGAAGATACTTACTGCCGGAGGCCGTGTCCTGATGGTTATCGGCTCGGGTGATACACTCAAGTCTGCACATGACAAGGCTCTGGAAGCAGTAGGTAAGATCAAGTGTGATAATCTGTTCTATCGCCGTGATATCGGCTGGCGCGTCTTATAAACTAAATAAAAAGGTAATTTTCTCGTTGTCCTTGTTCCGGAAATCCTCATTACCGGCAGGTAACTCCGGCTTCCGGATCTTCGGACGCCTTAAAATTCCTCTTTTTATTTAGTTTATACATGGAATAAAGAGGAATTTCAGGGATTAATAATTTTAAGGGATACTATGATAATAAGCGGTAAAGAATTATCAGCTAAACTGAAGGCGGAGATGGCGCAGCAGGTGGCCGCCTTTCCTGAAAAATACGGCAGGGTGCCACATCTGGTTGTCATTCTTGTCGGGGATGACCCTGCGAGCGTGTCGTATGTGACAGGCAAGGCAAAGGCTTCCGAGGTCGTAGGAATAAGGAACACTACAATACGCAAGCCTGCCGACATATCGGAAGCAGAACTTCTGGATCTCATCAGGCAGCTTAACGAAGATGATACCGTTGACGGGATTCTCGTCCAGCTCCCGCTTCCGGACCATATCAGCGAGGCCAAAGTAATAGAGACCATATCCAAGGCAAAGGATGTGGACGGTTTCCATCCGTTGAATGTAGCTGCCCTCTGGCAGAAACAGCCGTGTGTCCTTCCGTGTACTCCTAAAGGGATCATCAAGATGCTGAAGGCTGCAGGTGTGGAGATCAAAGGCAAAAGGGCAGTGGTTATCGGCCGCAGCAACATTGTGGGCCTTCCTGTCGCCAAGCTTCTTCTTGACGAGAACGCCACGGTGACGATTGCCCACAGCAGGACTGTCGACCTTCCTTCCATTACACGTCAGGCTGAAATCCTTGTTGTAGCTATCGGCAGGCCGAGATTTGTGACTGCCGATATGGTTGCCGAAGGTGCTGCAGTGATAGATGTCGGAGTCAACCGGGACCCTGTCACGGGCAAGCTCTGCGGTGATGTCGACTTCGCTGCCATCGAGCCGAAAGCATCGGTAATCACACCTGTCCCGGGCGGAGTCGGTCCTATGACCATCTGCTGCCTGATGGAGAACACTATCGAGTGTTTCCTGAAGAAGATGGGGCAGTAGCCGTATTTCCCAGATGAAAATAATAATGGCTGACCTTTGCGGGCCAGCCATTATTATTTACGTGGAGCAGGAAAATCCTACAGTTCGCTCATCGCTTTCTGGTATTCGTCCATAGGAGCAACCAGGATTTCCTGGAACTCTTTCTGTCCTGTACCTGCAGGGATTGCGTGTCCGCAGATTACATTTTCCTTCAGTCCTTCGAGCGTGTCGATACGGCCTCTGATAGCGGCTTCGCTGAGCACTTTTGTTGTCTCCTGGAATGAAGCTGCGGAGATGAAGCTGTTGGTCTTCAGCGCAGCTCTTGTAATACCCTGGAGAACCTGGCTCGCGGTAGCAGGACGTGCCTCGCGAAGAGTCATCATCTTGAGCCCCTGTCTTTCGAGAGATGAGTTCTCGCTCTTCATCTCTCGGGCCGAAATAATCTGACCTTCAGTGTATTTCTGCGAATCTCCCGGATCAGTTACATAGAACTTGCCGTAGATTGCATCGTTGGTATCCATGAATACCCACCTGTCGATCAGTTCTTCCGGAAGGAATTCCGTATCTCCGGGATCATTGACCTGAACTTTCCTCATCATCTGGCGGACAATGATTTCGAAGTGCTTGTCGTTGATCTTTACACCCTGGAGTCTGTAGACTTCCTGAATCTCGTTCACGATATATTCCTGAACCTTGATAGGTCCGAGGATGTTGAGGATATCTGTAGGGGAGACAGCTCCGTCCGAAAGCCTCATTCCGGCTTTGACATAGTCGTTCTCCTGTACAAGAATCTGCTTGGTAAGAGGAACGAGGTAGCGTTTCTCCTGACCTGACTTGTTCTTGATGATGATCTCCCTGTTACCTCTCTTGATCTTGCCCATGATTACCTCTCCGTTAATCTCTGAGACGATTGCAGGATTGGACGGGTTGCGGGCTTCGAAGAGCTCGGTGACGCGTGGAAGACCTCCTGTGATATCGCTTGACTTACCGATTGCACGAGGAATCTTGATGATAATGTCTCCGACTTTGACATCGTCTCCGTCATTGATCATTACATGGGCGCCGACAGGAAGGTTGTACTGTTTCTTGCTGACACCGTTTTCATCAAGGATATTGATGGTAGGGTTCTTAGTCCTGTCCCTGGACTCGATGATGACTTTGTCCCTGTTCAGAGAGTATTCGTCAGCTACTTCCTCACGGAATGTTACACCGTCGATCATACTGTCGAAATGGGCCTTTCCTGCCGTTTCGATGATGGTGATGGCGTTGTAGGCATCCCATTCGCAGATCATGTCCCCTTTCTGTACCTTGTCACCGTCTTTCTTGTAGAGAACGGAACCGTAAGGCACGTCGTACTGGGAGAATGTGATGCCGGTATTCTCATCCACGATGCGCACTTCCGTAGTACGGCTGACAACGACATCCTGGACCGTACCGTCATCGAGCACTCTCTGGATGGTCCTGAGCTCTTCGAATTCGAGTTTGCCGTTGTACTTGGACTCGATTGAGCTTTCAGCTGCCGTACTTGATGCGGTACCTCCGACGTGGAACGTACGGAGTGTAAGCTGTGTACCAGGCTCTCCGATGGACTGTGCCGCGATTACGCCGACAACCTCTCCCTTTTCGACCATCCTTCCGGATGCGAGGTTGCGTCCGTAGCATTTTGCGCAGACTCCCTTGCGTGACTCGCAGGTGAGTACTGAACGTATTTCCACCTGCTCGATAGGAAGCGACTCGATAAGCGCTGCCTTGTCTTCCGTGATTTCTTCTCCTGCAGGAAGAATGAGCTCTCCCGTGAGCGGGTTGAAGATATCATGTACCGATGTACGTCCCAGAATTCTTTCTCCGAGGGATTCCACTACTTCGTCCTTGCTCTTGATCGCAGTCGCGATAAGGCCTCTGAGAGTACCGCAGTCCTCTTCGTTGATGATTACATCGTGCGATACATCCACCAGACGGCGGGTCAGATAACCTGCATCTGCTGTCTTGAGGGCGGTATCGGCAAGACCTTTACGTGCACCGTGGGTAGAGATGAAGTACTCGAGCACGGACATGCCTTCCTTCAGGTTCGATATGATAGGGTTCTCGATAATTTCGGCTCCCTGCGCTCCTGATTTCTGAGGCTTTGCCATAAGTCCGCGCATACCGCACAGCTGCTTGATCTGCTGTGTAGAACCACGGGCTCCGGAGTCGAGCATCATGTATACAGGGTTGAAGCCCTGCTGGTCAGCGGAAATCTGTTTCTCGACAATGCCGGTGATCTGGTTGTCGATGGATGTCCACAGGTCGATGACCTTGTTGTAACGCTCGTTATTGGTGATGAATCCCATCGAGAAGTTGTTCTTGATGGATTCAACTGTCTTGTATCCGTTCTCGATGAGGGATTCTTTCTCGGCCGGGATGATGACATCTCCGAGGTTGAATGAAAGTCCTCCCTTGAACGCCATTGTATATCCGAGGTTCTTGATGTCGTCCAGGAACTGGGCTGTACGTGCTACTCCTGTGTTCTTGATGACTACTGAAATGATCTTTCGGAGGGATTTCTTTCCGAGGATTTCATTTACGTAAGGAACCTCCTGAGGGACATACTGGTTGACGATTATACGTCCCGGGGTGGTCTCTACCATCTGCGTGCCTTCTTCCGGATGCATTTTGTCCTTAGGAAGACGTACCTGGACCTTGGCATGTATGTCTATGGCCTTTTCATTGAGAGCTATGATAACTTCCTCCGGTCCGTAGAATTTCATGCCTTCGCCCTTTGCCCCCGGTCTTATCTTGGTAATGTAGTACAGACCGAGCACCATGTCCTGTGAAGGGACAGTGATAGGGGTACCGTTGGCAGGGTTCAGGATGTTGTGCGAGCCGAGCATGAGCAGCTGGGCTTCCATGATGGCTGCATTTCCGAGCGGAAGGTGAACGGCCATCTGGTCGCCGTCGAAGTCGGCGTTGAATGCCGTACATGCGAGCGGGTGGAGCTGGATAGCCTTACCCTCGATCATCTTAGGCTGGAAGGCCTGGATACCGAGCCTGTGAAGTGTAGGGGCTCGGTTCAGAAGTACCGGATGGCCTTTCATCACATTCTCGAGAATATCCCAGATGACAGGATCTTTCCTGTCGACAATCTTCTTGGCGGATTTCACGGTCTTTACGATACCTCTTTCAATCAGTTTCCTGATGATGAACGGTTTGTAAAGCTCTGCAGCCATGAATTTAGGCAGACCGCACTCATGCATCTTGAGTTCAGGGCCTACAACGATGACTGAACGTGCGGAATAGTCTACACGCTTTCCGAGGAGATTCTGACGGAACCTTCCTTGTTTTCCTTTCAGACTGTCAGACAAAGACTTGAGCGTCCTGTTGGCCTCGCTCTTTACTGCATTTGACTTCTTGGAGTTGTCGAACAGAGAGTCAACCGCTTCCTGGAGCATACGCTTCTCGTTCCTGAGTATGACCTCAGGGGCTTTGATCTCGATGAGTCTCTTCAGACGGTTGTTTCTGATGATCACACGTCTGTAGAGATCATTAAGGTCTGAAGTCGCAAACCTTCCTCCGTCAAGCGGAACGAGCGGACGCAGGTCAGGCGGAATGACAGGAATGACTTTCAGGATCATCCATTCAGGCTTGTTTATGCCTTTTGACTCCTGGAACCATTTTACTATGCTGAGTCTCTTGAGCGCTTCCGCCCTTCTCTGCTGCGACGTCTCTGTGTTCATCTTGGTGCGCAGATCCTTCGCAAGGGCATCCACATCGATATCTTTCAGAAGCTCGTAGATAGCCTCGGCTCCCATGCCTGCCCTGAACTTGTCAGGATCATCGTTAGGCAGAGCCTGGTTTTCCGGCATTGAATCTATCAGGTCAAGATATTCCTCTTCGGAGAGAAGCTCCATTTTGGCTATGCCGGTCGTTCCCGGGTTGATTACTATATATTTTTCATAGTATATCACAGCCTCGAGTTTCTTGGCTGCCAGGCCAAGCAGAGCGGCAATCTTGTTCGGAGCGGATTTGAAGTACCAGATATGTGCCACCGGGACGGTGAGCTCGATGTGCCCCATCCTTTCCCTGCGGACCTTTTTCTCCGTTACTTCCACACCGCACCGGTCGCAGACAATACCTCTGTAGCGGATCCTCTTGTATTTGCCGCAATGGCACTCGTAGTCCTTTGTCGGACCGAAGATCTTCTCGCAGAAAAGCCCGTCCCGCTCCGGCTTGTAAGTCCTGTAGTTGACTGTCTCAGGCTTCAGGACCTCACCTGAAGACCTCTCCTTGATGTCCTCGGGCGAAGCGAGTGAGATGCTGATTCTTTCGAAATTGCTTTTAACCTTGTTTTCTTTAAAAATAGGCATATCCCAATATTTCTAATTGTCTGTGTATAAACTAGTCCAATGTAACCTTGAGTCCCAGGCCCCTGAGTTCGTGCAGCAGCACGTTGAGGGATTCCGGAATACCAGGGGTAGGCATCAGGTCTCCTTTGACGATGGCCTCGTAGGTCTTCGACCTGCCGTTTACGTCATCCGACTTGACAGTAAGGATTTCCTGCAGCACGTTGGAAGCTCCGAATGCTTCAAGAGCCCACACCTCCATCTCTCCGAATCTCTGTCCGCCGAACTGTGCCTTTCCTCCGAGAGGCTGCTGGGTTATCAGAGAGTAAGGTCCGATGGATCTTGCATGCATCTTGTCATCTACCATGTGGCCGAGCTTGATCATATAGATCACTCCTACGGTAGCAGGCTGGTCGAACCAGTCTCCGGTACCGCCGTCCCTGAGGTAGGTCTTTCCGAATCGTGGAAGTCCTGCCTTGTCGGTGTACTGGCAGATGCTGTCGATGCTCGCACCGTCGAAGATCGGCGTGCTGAACTTGAGTCCGAGTTCTTCGCCTGCCCATCCGAGCACGGTCTCATATATCTGACCGAGGTTCATACGGGAAGGCACACCGAGAGGGTTGAGGACTATGTCTACAGGAGTACCATCCTCAAGGAACGGCATATCCTCGTCTCTTACAACTTTGGCGACAATACCTTTGTTTCCGTGGCGTCCGGCCATCTTGTCTCCGACCCTGATTTTCCTTTTCTTGGCGACGTAGACTTTGGCCAGCTGCATCACCCCGTTAGGAAGTTCGTCGCCCACCTTGATCTTGTCGACCGCGCGGCGGTGTTTTGCTGCTGCTTCCTTGTAGGCAATACAGTAGTTGTTGATCAGTTCGCGGACAAGCATATTGGTATTCTTGTCGGCAGTCCACTTGCTTGAGTTTATGTTCTCGTAATCGATATCGCGGATATCGGCAAATGCGATGGTCTTGTCCTTAGGGATGATTTCGACCCCGTAGAGGTCACTGATTCCGGCGCTCTTCTTCCCTTCGACAAGTGCGGAAAGCTTGTCGAGGAACCTGGTCCTGAGTGCTTCCGCCTTCGTGTTGAATTCTTCCTCGATCTTGTCGATTTTTGCCTTCTGGTCGGCCTTTGCGCCTTTTCGGTTGCTCTCTTTTGCCACTTTTGAGTAGAGGGCTGTTCCTATTACGGTTCCGCTCAGTGACGGAGTCGCCTTAAGCGATGCGTCCTTCACGTCACCTGCCTTGTCTCCGAAGATGGCTCTCAGAAGCTTTTCCTCAGGAGAAGGGTCGCTCTCTCCCTTAGGGGTGATCTTGCCGATCATGATATCTCCCGGTTCGATATGTGCACCGATCCTGATTATACCGTTCTCGTCAAGGTTTTTGGTAGCGTCTTCGCTGACATTTGGAATATCGGATGTCAGTTCTTCCATTCCGCGCTTGGTGTCGCGCACTTCAGTGATGTATTCGTCTACATGTACCGAGGTAAGGATATCCCAGCGGATCATTCTTTCCGACAGAACGATGGCGTCCTCGTAGTTGTATCCTTTCCAAGGCATGAATGCCACTTTCAGGTTCCTTCCGAGTGCAAGCTCTCCGTTCTGCGTTGCATATCCTTCGGTCATTATCTGGCCTTTCTCCACGGTATCGCCTTTCCGGACAATCGGTTTGAGCAGGATAGTGGTGCTCTGGTTCGTCCTCCTGTAAATCGGAAGTTTGTATACGGTAATGTCAGGAGAAAAGCTTACGAATTTTTCATCGTCCGTACGGTCGTATTTCACATGGATCTCGTTTGCATCCACGTATACGACTTCACCTTTCCTTTCGGCGGTAATCTGCGTCCTTGAGTCAAGGCATACCCTTTCTTCGAGTCCGGTTCCTACGATCGGGGACTCCGGATTGAGCAGAGGAACTGCCTGACGCATCATGTTCGCACCCATCAGCGCCCTGTGTGCATCGTCATGCTCAAGGAACGGAATCAGGGATGCGGCCACTGACGCTATCTGGTTCGGAGCTACGTCCATCAGGTTTACCTCGTCTTTGGTCACGACAGGGAAGTCTGCTCCCAGACGGCACTGTATCCTGTCTTCGAGGATATTCCCGTCGTTGTCCATCTTGACATTGGCAAGGGAGATCATCCTGTTTTCCTCCTGTTCAGCACTCATGTAGACCCATCCGTCGTGGCTGAGGTCAACCTTGCCGTCCTTTACCTTGCGGTAAGGCGTCTCAATGAATCCGAGGTCATTGATTCTTGCATAAACGCACAGAGAAGATATCAGACCGATGTTCGGGCCTTCCGGCGTCTCGATAGGGCACAGACGGCCGTAATGTGTATAATGCACGTCCCTGACTTCGAATCCGGCGCGGTCACGGGAAAGACCTCCAGGTCCGAGTGCAGAGAGACGGCGTTTGTGGGTCATCTCTGAAAGCGGATTGGTCTGGTCCATGAACTGTGACAGCTGGCTGGTGCCGAAGAAGGAATTTATGACTGACGACAGTGTCTTTGCATTGATAAGGTCGATAGGGGAGAACTGCTCGCTGTCCCTTACGTTCATCCTTTCGCGGATGGTCCTTGCCATTCTTGAAAGGCCGACGCTGAACTGGTTTGCAAGCTGTTCGCCGACAGTCCTGATACGTCTGTTGCTCAGGTGGTCGATATCGTCGACAGTAGCCTTGGAGTTGATCAGCAGTATCAGGTATTTTATGATTTCTATAATGTCGGTATTGGTCAGTACGCGGACATTGTCCGGTGTGCTGAGATTCAGTTTCTGGTTGAGACGGTACCTTCCGACATCTCCGAGGTCATAGCGTTTCTCCGAGAAGAACAGTTTGTCTATGACATCCCTTGCCGTAGCTTCATCAGGCGGTTCAGAGTTGCGGAGCTGTTTGTATATGTAATTGATAGCTTCGGTTTCCGTGTTGGTAGGGTCTTTCTGCAGGGTATTGTAGATGATGGCGTATTCATTGACATTCGCCTCTTCTTTCTGCAGAAGTATGGTCTTTACATCAGTTTCGGCAAGCTTCTGTATCGTCTCGTCGCAAAGGACTTCTCCACGTTCTACGATAGGCATTGTCCTTTCTACGGGAATGACTTCTCCCGTGTCCTCATCCACGAAGTCTTCAATCCATGTTTTCAGTACTTTTGCCGCGAGTTTCCTTCCCTCGTTAGCTTTAAGGACCTCTGGAGTGGCCTCGATCTCGTCTGCCAGTCCGAATATGTCTATAATGTCCTTGTCGCCGTTGAATCCAATGGCTCTGAGCAGGGTTGTTACAGGCAGTTTTTTCTTGCGGTCAATGTATGCATACATGACATTGTTGATGTCAGTCGCGAATTCTATCCATGAACCCTTGAACGGGATGATTCTGGCTGAATACAGTTTTGTCCCGTTTGCGTGTACGCTCTGTCCGAAGAATACGCCGGGAGATCTGTGAAGCTGTGAAACAATGATCCTTTCTGAACCGTTGATTATGAATGTGCCTCCCGGTGTCATGTAAGGGATATTGCCAAGATATACGTCCTGGACTCTTGTGTCGAAATCCTCATGCTCGGGATCACTGCAGGAAAGTCGTAGTTTCGCTTTCAGAGGCACATTGTAGGTCAATCCGCGCTCGAGGCATTCATCAATGGAATACTGCGGCGGATCTATGAAATAATCGATGAATTCAAGTTTGTAATTGTTTCTTGTATCTTCGATCGGGAATATCTCCTGAAACACCTGGTACAGGCCTTCATTGCGCCTGTTCTCCGGTGTAGTATCCAGCTGGAAGAAATCCTGGAACGATTTCAGCTGTACCTCCAGCAGGTCAGGATACTCAAGGAGAATTTTCGATGATGCGAAAGATATTCGCTGTGTTTTTGGTTGTAGAGACATCTTATCAGCCTTTGTATAGAGAAAAACTTAAATACGACAAAAAGGTTTAGGGCCTTACAAGACCCTAAACCTGACTTAGTTTCCCATCTGGGGGAAGGTGAAGCTATTTAACTTCAACTTCTGCTCCAGCCTCTTCGAGGGCAGCTTTGATCTGCTCAGCCTCTGCTTTAGATACTTTCTCTTTGATTACAGCATCAGGAGCCTTGTCTACAAGATCCTTTGCCTCTTTGAGGCCGAGACCTGTAATCTCTTTAACAGCTTTAACTACGCCGAGTTTAGCCTGGCCTGCTGATTTGAGGATTACATTGAACTCAGTCTGCTCTGCTGCTGCAGCCTCGCCTGCGCCGGCTGCAGGACCTGCTACTGCTACTGCAGCTGCTGCAGGTTCGATTCCATACTCGTCTTTGAGGATCTGTGCGAGTTCCTGAACGTCTTTTACAGAAAGGTTAACCAACTCTTCTGCAAGTGCTTTAATATCTGCCATAATTTAATTTATTTAGTTTGTTTACTTAATTATTCTCTTTCTGAAAGTGTCTTGACGATGCCAGCCAGTTTGCCACCAGCAGACTGGAGAGCGGATACGACATTGCGTGCAGGTGACTGGAGCAGTCCGATGATATCACCGATGAGCTCTTCACGAGACTTGATGTTGCACAGTTCGCCAAGCTTGTCAGCGCCTACGAATGAGCACTCCTGAACATATGCTGCCTTGAGTACAGGCTTTTCAGCGCCGTCATCAGCATATTTTTTGATGAGTTTGGCAGGAGCGTTAGGGGTCTCCGTGTACATGATGGCTGTAGGGCCTTCAAGTGCAGGGAAAATGAGTTTGACCTCTTCATTCTCCATGTTTGTGAGCGCTTTGTGGAAAAGAGTATTCTTGACTACTACGAGTTTGATATTCTTTTCGAAGCATTCACGACGGAGTTTCGTCGTCTGTTCAGCATTCAGACCGGAGATGTCCGTAACATAGAAATTCGGAGTCTCCTGGATTTGTGCTGAAATCGATTCAATTATCTGGGCTTTGTCTTCTTTTCTCATAACATTGAATATATTTAGTCAGCACTACTGAATGATTTGATATCAAGACTAACTCCGGGACTCATTGTAGTGCAGATAGAAGCACTTATCAAATATGTTCCCTTAAGAGTCTGCGGTTTGAGCTTCATGATAGCCGAGATCAGCTCCTGAGCGTTTTCACAGATCTGCTGTGCAGTGAAAGATGCCTTTCCGATGGCTGCGTGTACGATTCCGGTCTTGTCGACTTTGAAATCGATTTTTCCGGCTTTCACTTCTTTTACTGCGTTGCCGATTTCCATCGTTACCGTTCCGGTCTTAGGGTTCGGCATAAGGCCTCTCGGACCGAGAATCCTACCGATGGCTCCGACTTTGGCCATCACTGAAGGTGTGCAGATGATGACATCAACGTCAGTCCATCCACCTTTGATCTTATCTATATATTCGTCAAGACCGACGAAATCTGCACCAGCCTCTTTTGCTTCCGTTTCCTTGTCTGGAGTACAGAGTACGAGCACCCTGGTCTGCTTGCCGGTACCGTGAGGAAGTGTAACTACGCCACGGACCATCTGGTTTGCCTTACGCGGATCTACTCCGAGATTTACGGCAAGTTCTACAGACGCATCGAATTTCGTGAAGGTAACATCCTTTACAATTTCACATGCCTCAGAAAGCTTGTACTGCTTGGCCGGATCATATTTGGCCATTACCGTTTTTTGGTTTTTTGTCAGTTTACTCATTTCGCGTGTGATTTTTAGATGTCAGCAGGAAATTCTCCTTCAACCTTGATACCCATACTTCTCGCTGTACCAGCGACCATAGTCATTGCTGACTTTAAGGTAAACGCGTTCATGTCAGGCATTTTGGACTCAGCGATAGTCTTTACCTGATCCCAGGTTACAGTAGCGACTTTCTTTCTGTTCGGCTCTGCTGAACCGCTTGAAATCTTTGCTGCTTCCTTGAGCTGTACGGCTACAGGGGGCTGCTTTACCTCAAAAGAGAACGATTTGTCGCTATAGACTGTAATGACAACCGGCAGAACCTTGCCTGCGCTGTCCTGTGTGCGGGCATTGAACTGTTTGCAGAAATCCATTATGTTCAGACCCTTTGAACCGAGAGCCGGCCCTACTGGAGGGGATGGATTTGCTGCGCCACCTTTGATCTGGAGTTTGATAAACCCAGTGACTTCTTTTGCCATAATTTTTGATTATTCTTTAGTTACTTGCGTAAAGTTGAGTTCTAGCAGAGTCTTTCTTCCGAAGATCATGACCATTACCTTGAGTTTGCTGCGATCTTCCACGATTTCTTCCACTGTGCCGTCGAATCCGCTGAACGGTCCGTCTGTAATCTTGACTGCTTCTCCGACAGTGTAGTCTACAACAGTCTCACCTTCGCTGGTTGCTACCTCATCCTGTTCTCCGAGGATCCTTTTGACTTCGGAATCTCTGAGCGGAATAGGAATCTTCTCTTCCTGAGCTTTGCCGTTCCCTCTGCTTACATCCCGTTTTTCTGTAAGAAAGCCGGACATGTGAGGAACTTCATTGCGGATTATATACTGGAGCTCTCCGGTAAGTTCAGCCTCGATCAGGACATAACCGGGATAAAAAAGGCGTTCAGAACTGACACGCTTTCCATCGCGTATCTTGTACACCTTTTCTGTCGGTACCAGAACCTGAGAAACCAGATCCTGAAGGCCACATCTTTCAATCTCTTTCTCGAGATACTCTTTGGCTTTCTTTTCCTTTCCGCCTGCTGCTCTCAGCACATACCATTTTTTTTCGCCCATGATGCAAAGGTATTAATTACAGTGTGTAAATTGCTGTCATCAGGTTCTGGAAAGCGAAGTCCATCACGAAAACGACCACGGCAAAAATCACAGATGCTACCATCACTACGATAGCGGAACTCTGCAATTTGCTCCAAGTCGGCCATGAGACCTTCTTGGCCATCTCCGTATAAGACTCTTTAAGATAGTTGATAAACTTTCTCATCTTTACCTTTAATGGACATTCCGGGTTGGAAGCTTGCCTGAATGTCTGTTAAACAATTACCAAATCGTAACCTTTGATATTTGCAGGGGAAGCAGGATTCGAACCCACATCGACGGTTTTGGAGACCGCTGAACTACCCTTGTTCTATTCCCCTATAAAAGCGGGCGTCTTTTGGGGCACCCGCTTGAGTATCTGGTTTTAAGATTATTCAAGAATCTTAGTTACCTGACCTGCACCTACTGTACGTCCACCTTCACGGATTGCGAAACGAAGACCTTCGTTAAGTGCTACCGGGTAGATGAGCTCTACAGTGATAGTGACATTGTCTCCAGGCATTACCATCTCAACACCCTCCGGAAGAGAAATCTCTCCTGTAATATCGAGAGTACGGATGAAGAACTGAGGACGATAGTGGTTGTGGAATGGAGTATGACGGCCACCTTCGTCTTTTTTCAGAACGTAGATCTCAGCCTGGAATTTCTGGTGAGGATGGATAGTACCAGGTTTTGCAAGTACCTGTCCTCTCTTGATTTCCTTCTTGTCGATACCGCGGAGAAGAAGACCGACGTTGTCTCCAGCCTCTCCTTCATCAAGGATCTTGCGGAACATCTCGACTCCGGTAACCACTGTCTTCTTAGGCTCTTCGCCGAGACCGACGATTTCAACCTCGTCACCAGTGTGGATAACACCTGTCTCGATACGGCCGGTTGCAACAGTACCACGACCTGTGATAGAGAAGATGTCCTCGATAGGCATAAGGAACGGTTTCTCGTTGTCACGTGGAGGAATTGGAATATAAGAGTCAACTGCATCCATCAGTTCCATGATCTTTGCCTCGTACTGAGGATCTCCGTTAAGAGCACCGAGAGCGGAACCACGGATGATAGGAGCGTTGTCACCGTCGAAGTTGTAGAATGAAAGAAGGTCACGTACTTCCATCTCAACGAGGTCAAGCATCTCAGGATCGTCTACAAGGTCAACCTTGTTAAGGAAAACGACGATTCTAGGTACGTTTACCTGACGTGCGAGAAGGATGTGCTCACGAGTCTGAGGCATAGGACCGTCAGTTGCTGCAACAACGAGGATTGCACCATCCATCTGAGCGGCACCTGTTACCATGTTCTTCACATAGTCAGCGTGGCCCGGGCAGTCTACGTGTGCGTAGTGACGGGTTGCAGTCTG
>CALVAJ010000008.1 GCA_944325505.1 uncultured Bacteroidales bacterium | reverse complement strand
CCTGTCAGAGGTGCTGTATATATGACGTAATATATTATAAATGAGTCTCTAAACTAAAAATTAACTAAGTATTGATTATTAATTAATACGCAAATGAGTAAAGAAGAAGAATTCAGAACGGCAATACTGGAAGGGATTCCCGAGGAACTTCCGGAGCCGAAGCCATATGACGAGAGCATCAACCATGCTCCGAAAAGGAAAGACATCCTAACGGACAAGGAAAAGGCATTGGCATTGAAAAATGCCCTGAGATATTTTCCTGCAAGGCACCATACCGTCCTGGCAAAGGAATTCGCACAAGAGCTCCGCACATACGGACGTATCTACATGTACCGGTTCCGTCCGGATTACCCGATGTATGCCAGACATATAGACGAATATCCGGCCCGATCGCGCCAGGCCGCGGCCATAATGGCCATGATACAGAACAACCTGGATCCGCGCGTGGCACAGCATCCTCATGAACTCATCACTTACGGCGGCAACGGGGCGGTATTCCAGAACTGGGCACAGTACCGCCTCGCCATGCAGTACCTCGCGACCATGACCGACGAACAGACTCTGGTAATGTATTCAGGACATCCTCTCGGACTTTTCCCGAGCCATAAGGACGCGCCGAGAGTCATCGTCACCAACGGTATGGTCATCCCCAACTACTCGAAACAAGATGACTGGGAAAGGTTCAATGCTCTCGGGGTATCGCAGTACGGCCAGATGACGGCAGGCTCCTATATGTACATAGGGCCGCAGGGTATAGTCCACGGCACGACCATAACGGTCATGAACGCGGCACGCAAACAACTGAAAGCCAAAGGACTTCCCGGAACACGCGAGAACATGCGCGGGATGCTTTTCGTAACAGCAGGCCTCGGAGGGATGTCAGGGGCACAGCCAAAGGCCGGCAATATCTCCGGAGTGGTCAGCGTCACTGCCGAAATCAACCCTCTGGCCGCCCGCAAGCGCTATGACCAGGGCTGGGTGGACGAAATACACACCGACCTGGACGAACTGATACCGCGTATAAGGAAGGCCTGCACCGACAAGGAAATAGTATCCCTTGCATATCAAGGCAATATAGTCGACCTGTGGGAGCGGCTTGCTGACGAAGGGATACATGTCGACCTCGGTTCCGACCAGACATCACTGCATAACCCGTGGGCAGGCGGATATTATCCTGCCGGATATACATATGAGGAATCCAGGAAAATGATGGCGGAAGAGCCTGAACGGTTCAAGGAATGCGTCAAGGCTTCGCTGCGAAGGCAGGCTGCAGCCATCAACCGACTGGCAGACAAAGGGATGTATTTCTTCGACTATGGCAACGCCTTCCTTCTGGAAGCATCCCGCGCAGGGGCGGACATCATAAAGGAGGACGGCACCTTCCGCTACCCTTCATATGTGCAGGACATCATGGGACCGCTGTTCTTCGATTACGGATTCGGCCCGTTCCGCTGGGTGTGCATGTCCGAAAAGCCGGAAGATCTGGCAAAGAGCGATGCCCTGGCTGTAAAGGTCCTGAAAGAAGTCGCACAAGATGCACCGGAAGAAATCCGGGGACAGCTTCAAGACAACATCCACTGGATCGAAGAAGCCGGACGGAACAACCTGGTGGTAGGCTCGCAGGCCCGCATCCTTTACGCCGACTGCGAGGGCAGGATGAAAATCGCGCTGGCCTTCAACGAAGCCATCCGCAAAGGGGAAATCTCCGCACCGATAGTGCTCGGCCGTGATCATCATGACGTATCCGGGACGGACTCGCCTTACCGTGAGACATCCAACATCTATGACGGCTCGGCATTCACCGCGGACATGGCCGTCCAGAATGTCATAGGAGACTCGTTCCGCGGAGCCACCTGGGTATCGATACATAACGGAGGAGGTGTCGGCTGGGGAGAAGTCATCAACGGAGGCTTCGGAATGGTAGCGGACGGTTCGCAGGATGCCGAGAGACACATCAGGGAAATGCTGTTCTGGGACGTGAACAACGGCATAGCCCGCCGCAGCTGGGCCCGCAACGAAGGCGCCCGCCACGCCATCGAACGTGAAATGCAGCGGACGCCAGGTCTCAAGGTCACGCTTCCGAGCATTGCAGATGACTCCCTGATCGAAGAAGCCCTTTAAATAGCCGTAATGATAAATACAGTTGCGGAATTCAGAAAAAAAAGAGCCTGGATAAATTTTAAATTTATAGCGGATTAATTGCTAACTTTGAAAGTTAAAATACTTCGGCATGGGAAAACTTTACCCGGTAGGGATACAGAATTTCGAAAGTCTCCGCAGAGACGGGTACTTTTATGTGGACAAGACAGCCAGTATATATGAACTGGCAAGGACCGGCAGATACTATTTTCTGAGCCGTCCGCGCAGGTTCGGCAAGAGCCTTCTGATCAGCACTCTGGAGGCATACTTCCAGGGGAAGAAGGAGCTTTTCGAAGGACTGGCCATCAATGGACTGGAGAAAGAATGGAGGCAGTATCCGGTTCTCCACCTCGATCTCAATGCACGTAAATATGACTCGGAGAAATCCCTTGAACAGGAACTGGACAAACATCTGGAACAGTGGGAAAAGACATACGGCAGCGACTATTCGGACAGGGCTCCGGAAGAAAGATTCTACCATATAATACGTATGGCATACGAGAAAACCGGGGAACCGGTCGTAATCTTAGTTGACGAGTATGACAAGCCTATGCTGCAGGCCATCGGGAACGACAGTCTGCAGACACAGTACAGAAATACGTTAAAGGCATTCTACGGAGTACTCAAGTCGATGGACGGCTATATAAAGTTCGCCCTTCTGACCGGTGTGACGAAGTTCGGGAAGGTAAGCGTGTTCAGCGACCTGAACAATTTGATGGACCTGTCCCGGGACCACCGCTACTTCGACATCTGCGGAATAAGCGAAGAAGAACTTCTGCAAAACTTCAGTGAGGACATACAGGAGCTTGCCGCCGCCAACGGGCAGACCTTCGACCAGGCGTGCGAACAACTTAAGGAAGACTACGACGGTTACCATTTCTGCCCGGACACTCCGGGAATGTACAACCCTTTCAGTATCCTCAACACTTTCGCCAAGAAGACCTACGGCAGCTATTGGTTCGAGACGGGGACACCGACTTATTTAGTCGAATTGCTGAAAAAGAGCAACTATGACCTTGAAGAAATGAGTCATGTGGAGACTGACGCCGATGTGCTGGACAGCATCTTCACGGACGACAACCCCATCCCGGTCATCTACCAGAGCGGTTACCTCACCATCAAAGGCTACGACAAGGAGTTCGGGATATACGAACTCGGGTTCCCGAACAGGGAAGTAGAGGAAGGTTTCATGAAGTTCCTCCTGCCGTACTATTCCAGCGTGAGCAAGACCAGCTCGCCGTTCGAGATAAAGAAGTTCGTTCAGGACGTTAAGCGGGGAGACATCGACGGGTTCATGGAGCGTCTGCAGTCGTTCCTTGCGGACTGCCCTTACGAGCTGGCGAAGGATATCGAGCTGCATTACCAGAACGTCCTTTTCATCGTATTCCGCCTGGCAGGCCTGTACACTAAGGTGGAGTACCATACATCCAGAGGCAGGATAGACCTTGTTCTGCAGACCGACAGCTATGTGTATGTCATGGAGTTCAAACTGGACGGCAGTGCGGAGCAGGCCCTGCAGCAGATAGAAGACAAGCAGTACGCCCTCCCGTTCGCAAAGGACTCCAGAAAAGTCTATACGATAGGAGTGAACTTCAGCAGCGAGACCCGGAACATCGAGCGGTGGATAGTGAAATGACAGTCCGCCTCCGTAAAACATTAAGTTAAGAAACAAAAGAAAGAAGCCATGTCAGACAAGTTATACCCGGTAGGGATCCAGAATTTCGAGAAAGTCCGCAGGGACGGATACTGTTACATTGACAAGACGGCTCTTTTATATCAGCTGGTCAAGACAGGGAGCTATTATTTTCTGAGCCGTCCGCGCAGGTTCGGCAAGAGCCTTCTGATCAGCACTCTGGAGGCATACTTCCAGGGGAAGAAGGAGCTTTTCGAAGGACTGGCCATCAATGGACTGGAGAAAGAATGGAGGCAGTATCCGGTTCTCCACCTCGATCTCAATGCACGTAAATATGACTCGGAGAAATCCCTTGAACAGGAACTGGACAAACATCTGGAACAGTGGGAAAAGACATACGGCAGCGACTATTCGGACAGGGCTCCGGAAGAAAGATTCTACCATATAATACGTATGGCATACGAGAAAACCGGGGAACCGGTCGTAATCTTAGTTGACGAGTATGACAAGCCTATGCTGCAGGCCATCGGGAACGACAGTCTGCAGACACAGTACAGAAATACGTTAAAGGCATTCTACGGAGTACTCAAGTCGATGGACGGTTATATCAGGTTCGCCCTTCTGACCGGAGTCACCAAGTTCGGGAAGGTGAGCGTGTTCAGCGACCTGAACAATCTGGAGGATCTGTCCAGAAATCCAGGCTATACCGACATCTGCGGTATAAGCGAAGAAGAACTTCTGCAAAACTTCAGTGAGGACATACATGAGCTTGCCTCTGCCAACGGGCAGACCTTCGGGCAGGCATGCAAGCAGCTCAAAGAGGACTATGACGGCTATCACTTCTGCCCGGATACTCCGGGAATGTACAATCCTTTCAGTATCCTCAACACGTTCAAGTCCAGAAGATACGGGAGCTACTGGTTCGAGACAGGCACACCGACTTATTTAGTCGAATTGCTGAAAAAGAGCAACTATGACCTTGAAGAAATGAGTCATGTGGAGACTGACGCCGATGTGCTGGACAGCATCTTCACGGACGACAACCCCATCCCGGTCATCTACCAGAGCGGTTACCTCACCATCAAAGGCTACGACAAGGAGTTCGGGATATACGAACTCGGGTTCCCGAACAGGGAAGTAGAGGAAGGTTTCATGAAGTTCCTCCTGCCGTACTATTCCAGCGTGAGCAAGACCAGCTCGCCGTTCGAGATAAAGAAGTTCGTACAGGACGTAAAGCGGGGAGACATCGACGGCTTCATGGAGCGTCTGCAGTCGTTTCTGGCGGACTGCCCTTACGAGCTGGCGAAGGACATCGAGCTGCACTACCAGAACGTCCTTTTCATCGTGTTCCGCCTGGCAGGCCTGTACACTAAAGTGGAGTACCACACCTCTCGCGGCAGGATAGACCTTGTTCTGCAGACCGACAGCTATGTGTATGTGATGGAGTTCAAGCTGGACGGAAGTGCGGAGCAGGCCCTGCAGCAGATAGAGGACAAGCAGTACGCCCTACCGTTCGCGAAGGACAGCAGGAAGGTCTACAGCATAGGAGTGAACTTCAGCAGCGAGACCCGGAACATCGAGCGATGGACAGTAAGATAGACAGACTGTTATTCCTGCTTGCCATACCCGATCCGCCAATCCGGAACATTCCGGACCATGACAGTACAAATGACAACGGGTACGATCTCCATATCTTATGGTTTTGACCGTACCCGTTGCTATTGCGATGTCCTCTGTCTACCTGTATACTGAAAAATCCGATATGACCGGTTCAGCTTTACAGGAGGTTATTTCCAGACGTACACCTTCCCATTTGCGGCTGTCGTCAAGTACCTCTATCCGCTTGTGGCCGATGCAGGAGCCTTCCGATATTTTCACCCACTCGCCAGCACACTTCCCTGACAGCACATACGACATCACCCGTTCGCCATACCGTATATCCTCCTTGATGACCGCATACCGGAGGACTTGCGGAGAGTTGAATTCCATTTCGGAAACATTGCCCTCGAAAGACGTGCTCCTGTACGCTCTGCCGAAACTCTTCCGGATCTCCCGACCGAATTCTGCTGCTCTTCTGACATCGGCATCAGGAATAAGGCCATGATTATCCACAACAAGACCGACAAGCATGTTGGTATTGCGTCCTACACTGGTAATGTACTTTTCCATAAGCTCATCCAGAGAGTAAAGCTCGTTATCCTCCCCTGCTTTCCAGAACCATCCGCCGAGATAGGAACTCCGCCTCAAAGGGAAATCCGCTTCTCCCGGACACCAGTAAGGTGCATCCGGATCGCCGTGAAGGCCCTCAATTCTCTTTACCCCATCGGATCTTGTAGTCGCTTCTGCCGTAGCCCAGCACGGATAAGGAGCTGTTCCTTCTTCGTTCCCCACCCAACGGATAAGATTAGGATGGCCGAAAGGCCCCTGAAAAGCTATTGCATCAGGTTGCAGTTTCTGTACAAGACTCAGGACATCGGCTCCGCCTTCTTCTCTGGAAAGCACGCCTCCGTCAAACCAGATTTCGAACAGTTTGCCGTAGTTGCTCCACAGCTCGGTAAGCTGCATGGTTACAATCCTGTTGTATTCTTCCTGCGAAACCGGACCGCCGGACTGGACAAACCCGGGATTGGCAACATGGAGATACCCGTTTGCCGTTGTACTTGCGTATATACCCGGCTTTATCCCGTATTTGCGGCAGGACTCTACGAATTCCTTGACGATATCGCCTTTCCCGTCCTTATATGGCGAATTGCCTATATTGTACCCGTGTGCCTTTGTCGGCCACAGACTGAAACCGCTGCAATGCTTGGCCACCAATACGGCATACTTCGCGCCGAGGCTTCTGGCCGTCCTGAGCCACTGGTCAGTATCGAGCCTGTCCGGGTTGAAGGTCGAAGCATCCGGATGCGTACCCCATTCCGGCCAGAACAGCCAATGTCAATATACTTCTTATCGAAACCATCACATGCCTTTTTTCTTGTAAAAACGTACCCAGTCCACCTCCATCTCTACAGGGAGATCATCAGGGTCCACTTCCCCTACCCAATTGCCGCCGAGCTGCATATCTATAAGAAGGAACATCGGACTGCAATACGGAAACTGTTTCAGGGAGTCCGCTACCGGCAATCTCGGATAAGAGTGGTTCCTGATGTCGTTGACATGGAACACGACGCTGTCCCGGTATATGTCCACCCCGTAAGTATTGAATTCGTCCCTGTTTATTTCTATGGTGCGGGAATTGGCCGGATCATTTCCCAAACCGAGATTGTGGGTATAGTTGGAATGCACGGTCTGGTATACTATGTCATCATAATTCAGATGTTCCATTATGTCCACTTCGCCACCCTGCGGCCAGCGGATGGTCTCGTCAAACGGTTTCATCCAGATGGCCGGCCATGCCCCTGTAGCCGACTGGAGCCGGGCACGGACTTCCAGTCTGCCCGGGAAATCGAAAGCCTTTTTCCCGCTTGTCACCAGGCCTCCTGTCAGGAAAGCGGCTGTATCCGCCTGCCGGTCATCATTCACTATGCCTCTCAGGATGAGCTTACCGTCCCTGAGACCGTAACACCGCTCGTCCTGGGACTGCGTATTCGCCCAGTCCGGCGTTCCGCGTTTGGTCTTGCTCCATACGCTCCAGTCGATTTCTTCCGCGTTGAAGTCCTCCTCCCATACGAGTTCCCAGTCATTCTGCCGGTTACATGAAACGGTACAGATAACCGCCGCAACGGCTGCAATGAATCCAATTGTTCTCATGCCATCAATATTTCATAAATGCCAGCGAAATTACGGAAAATCCTGTAAAAATATCCTTCTCCTGTTACCTTCCGGTCTCGGGAACCGCTGCAAAAGCATATATATTCCCGCCGAAGTCGGATACAACAAGAGTGTTTCCGGAAACAGCCGCACTGCCGAATACCGGAGCCCCGACATTATAGCTCCATACTTTCTCTCCGGAATCTGAGTCAAGGCCATATATAGTCCCGTCAGAAGCGCCGAAATATACAGTATTTCCGGCAAGGACGGGACTTGTCTCCACCGCAGCGCCTGACGGCCTGCTGTAAGGGACAGTGCATATAAGCGCATCACCGGTCCGGAAATTCCATTTTTCTTCAAGAGTCTCCCTGTCAAGGGCGACGACACCTCTATCCGCCGTCCCGAAAATGACAGATGAAGAGGTAACAAGCGGAGTCGATGTAGCATCAAGGCTGTAGGGAAGTTCCCTGCTCCTGAGTATCTCTCCGGACCTCACATCTATAATGAAAAAGCTCTTTAACGATATCACATAAGCCAGATGCCCGTGTATGGCAGGCGATGCCCCTCTGTTCCTCAGTCCGTGGTCTTCATGACTCCACAGCATTTTTCCGGTAGCGGCGTCATTCCCGTAAAGGGCCATCCACTGCACACCGCCTATCACTGTACCTCCGCCTACGGCAAGAGTGGAAGTTGTCCCTTCCCGCTGGGACCAGTCTTCGTTTTTCCACAGCACCTTTCCCGAAAGGGCATCATAGGCGGCAAGGCCTTTTCCGCTCCCGGCATACACGGTTCCGTCCGCAGCCGCAAGTCCGTCGACAAGAGGAGGAAGCCCGTCATTTACAGACAGACGTGTCTCCCATTTGAGAACGCCAGACAGAGCATCCACAGCATAGAGATAACCGTAGATATCCTGGGCGAAGACCAGTCCTTTTTCTATCGCCATGGTATTTTTCACCGAACCTCTCGTAGCATATTTCCACAGGATATCCCCTGTTCCCCCGTCAAGAGCGCAGATGAATGACCGGCCTTCCATATCCTCATCCGTAGTGGCCGTATAGACTCTCCCTTCATATATAAGAGGCGACGTCATGAATATGTCCGCGCCTACGTTTGCCGTCCAGGCAAGATGGAGGTTGCCCTCCAGAGGTGCAGCAACCGCCGTATGCGAAGCGTTCCCGAGCAGATTTGTCCAGTCCCCGGCCAGGCGGACAGGATTGTCCGACGGGACATACGAAAAGTCCGAGGTTTCAGTGACGGTATGACCATCGAGGAAAACAGCCCTGACCTCCACTGTCATATCCTTGCCGGCATACTCCTCATTCAAAGGCATTGCGGCAGTCCAGCTCCAGTCCGTGACCTGCTGCAGAGCCCTGTTTTTAAGGATGGTCCTGCCATCGCACAGGCAGCTGTAAGTAATGGACACGACAGGAGAACAGGTCGAGTATGCATTGACCGTAAGGTCACAGGAGGAGACCTTTCCGGAAGGCGCTGCCACAGTCACCTTGTCATACAGGTACGGATAGCGGAGTTCCGAAGACAGACTGCCGTCCTTCCCCATTGTAAATATTCTGAATCCGGCCATTGAGTGGTCGATTCCTCCCTTGTCCGTAGAACTTGAACATATGGTCAGGACATCCCCCTGGCGACGGATGTAATTTGTATGTATATGTCCGTATATCCATGCCTTGAGGTTGTGGCTGCCCAGATCCACTTCCTGTCCTTCAGCGCCCTTGTATATGAAAGAGTCTCCAAAAGTAAGCAGATCATGGTTGAATACGACCACCGGAGTATCTCTATCTATGCATGCAAGGTCATTTTCAAGCCATGCGGCCACATCTTCCTGAGTATAGGACGGCCTGTAATCCCCATGCAGCATCGGAGTCACTATATAATGTGTCCCTGCCACATCGAACGAATACCATGTCGGGCCGTATATGCTTTCGAAAAGTTCCTCTCCATACTGCCCATTCACCAGATCATGGTTGCCGATGGCATAGTACACAGGCACACCCATATTTTCGGTACTCATCAGATCTATATGGGCTTTCAACCCTTTTTCGTAACAGATGTCTCCGGTATGGATAATGAATGCCGCCTGTGAAGATGCGGCGCATCTGCGGATATTGTCCACCCACTCCTCATTACCGTCGGCCCTGGAAATCTCGCTGTCCGCCACCTGCATGAATACATGTGAGCCGTCTTTCCTGATGCCGGCATCATACGGCAGAAGCGCAAAGTCATATTCCCGTGTCTGAGGTGCAATACGCCTGTAGTGAGCATTAAAGGTCTTGTACCCGGACGGTACGGTGACGGTTATGAACCTGGCCTTTTCATGCCCCGGAAGAACGAAGTCCCCGTTCCTGTCAGTCCGCACCACATTCAGGCCGTCAGTGACCATCACTCCTGAGAGGACCTTGTCCCCCCGGTCAAAAACGCCGTTGGCATTCCTGTCTGAAAACACCTTCCCTTCATAAGAAGAAGCATCTGCAGCCATGCCCAGTACGGCTGCAGATGCGATTGAGAGTAATATTGATCTGAACATTTCCGTGTACTATTACTATTTTTTTGAGAGTCAGGCTACCGCAACACCTTCACTTCCGCATAGACCGGACGATGGTCGGAGGCCGATGCGACGTCTCCTGATGTGAATTCCTGCAGCACCGAAGACTTTACCAGTTCATACTTTCCGGCACCCTTCAGGGCGAGGATATAGTCGATGCATATCTCAGGAGAATCGGACGGATAAGTTTTGTCTGCGGGAGACAAGACTGTCCATGATTTGGAGAATTCCTTCATGGTATCGCTGTCGGGAGCCGCATTCGTGTCCCCGCACAGGAAGACAGGCTTGGCATAGCCGGCATACCGCGATTCCATGACTTCAGTAATGGCACGCACCTGCTGCACCTGGGCATCAAAAGAGACGTGATCAAGATGGGTAGAGGCTATGACATAATCATCAAGCTCCATCACGACCAGAGCCCTTGGCTCCGCCCCGTCGCCCTGAGGCAGTACGACAGACCAGGTATCGAGCACCTCGGCATCGCTTCTGACAGCCAGACCGTCGCCGTAGGCTCCTCCGTCATATGGCATGGCGGCCCCGAAACGGTAGTTCCAGCCGCCCATCTCAGCGGCGAACTTCTCCAGCTGGTACACTCCACCGGTTCTCACGGTACAGCTGTCGAGCTCGTTGAGCGAAATGACATCCGCCCCGGTTTCCTTCACCATGGAGGCTACCATACGAAGGCTGCTGTCCTCGAATTTGGTAAAAGTGCCTACATTGTAAGCCATGATCCCTACAGTCTTTCCGCTATGGCATCCCTGAATGGACAAAAGTGCCAGGATGGAAAACAAAACAGCAGAAAAAGTACTTTTCATCAGTCCTGTATATTTATTTGGTATAATACTTAACCCAGTCGATTTCCATTTCTACCGGGAGATCTTCAGGATCGACCTCCCCTACCCAGGCACCGCCCAGCTGCATGTCTATGAGCAGATACATGGGCTGGCAATAAGGGAACTGCCCCAGAGAGTCGAGTTCAGGCAGCCTCGGGTAGGCATGGTTCCTTACACCGTTCACATGGAATACGAGACTGTCCCTGTAGATATCCACCCCGTATGTGTTGAACCCGTCACGATCTATCTCTATCGTCCCGGAATTGGCAGGGTCATCCTTGAAACCGAGGGTGTAGGTATAGTTGGAATGTACTGTCTGATAGACGAAACCGTCATAGTTCAGACGCTCCATGATGTCTACCTCGCCTCCCTTAGGCCAACGGGCATTCCTGTCGAACGGCAACAGCCAGATGGCAGGCCATGCCCCCGTAGCCGACTGGAGCCGGGCCCGTACTTCCAGCCTGCCCGGGAAATCGAAGGATTTCTTTCCTTCAGTCACCAGGCCTCCGGTAAGGAACGCAGCGGTATCCGCCTGCCGGTCATCGTTCACTATCCCTCTCAGGATAAGGTTACCGTCCCTGAAACCGTAGCATCTCTCGTCATGGGACTGGGTGTTGGCCCAGTCGGCAGTCCCGCGCTCCGTCTTGCTCCATACGTTCCAGTCAATGGTCTCAGACTCGAAATTCTCTTCCCAGACAAGCTTCCAGCCGTCTTTCTGCCCGCATGCCCCGGCACACAGCGCAGCTGCACAAACAGTACAAAATACAACAAACTTCATAACGCCTAATATTTTCAATTTTTTACAATATCCGATTTGATTTTATCCGTCACATAGTCCGTTATCAGATGGACGCCTTTTTCCCCGGGATTCTCAGGATGGATCCAGTCGCATGAATACTCCCACCAGAATACGCCGCCGAACCCGTTCTTCTCAATCCATTCGAGCTTGGCGTCCATTGACCTGCGGGTCTCCAGTGTCATGAACTCAGTCCGGTCGGGAGAAAAGAAATAGGAGCATTTAGCCGTGTCATCCCAGACTTCCACCCATCCATTTGCCAAAAGCGGAGGAAGTTCGGTATAGTTGCAGTAGCGGCCGTAATCCCCGAGCGTCTTCCCCTGCGGCACGGGTTCTCCGGGAAGTATCCCCTTATAATAAAAGCCGTAGTTCGCAAGTCCTATGTGGAGCTTTTCCGGAGGGAAATATTTCCAGTCCCTCGGGACAGTCGCGGCCATGACATCGAGAGGAGCATTGTGCGTGGCGACTTTACCCCATATTCCGCCGCCCATATCATAAAACATGATATTGATCCAGTCCGCACAGGCACATAACTGCTCCGCCTGCAAGGCGGTATAATTCCTGTAATGATGCAGGGCAGTAGTCAGCAGGTAATGCCGTTTCCCCTGGCCGAGATTATCGAGAGCCTTGCGGATCTTCTGCATAAAGGACAGATGGAGTTCTTCAGTGACAGTATGTTCCCAGTCCAGTTCTATGCCGTCATAATCGTATTTTTCCACGAAAGCAGCCATCATCTCCGCAAATTTCACGCTCCTTTCTTCCGATGCCGCGATATCGATGAACTCCGACCCGGGGAACGAACACAGCACTTTGCCCCCAGTTTCATGCACTGTCCCAATATATTCCCGGAAAAACCCGGGATCAGGATACGCATGGTTTTCCACATATTTACGGTTTATCTCCTGCTGCGTAAGATCAAAATCCTCCGCTTTCCACTGAGGCGGAGCCACCATATAGATAAAATCAAAGGAGGCAAGTTCCTCCCTGACGATATCGTCTTCAGAGTCCAGCCTTGCCCCTACAGAATAGATAGCGTTGACCAGGTGAGAGAGTCCCTGCGCCTGAAGTCCGGCAAAGGACAGGAGCACTGTGACCAATATTACAGAAATCCTTCTCATAGCATTGAAAATTGTCTGCAATTATACTTAATTATTTTAATTTAACTGCCATTATTTTTCAATTCATAGCCTGACTTTTGCCGGTCCTGCCATAAATTACAAAAGCCGGATTCAGAGAGGGAAGGGAATGGTACACTAACTAACTATAACTCATAAGCCCTCTGAATCCGACCTTTGTATCATATAACTTATCCGGAGGATATGACCGGAAATATCTGTCTTCTCCGGACAAGGGGTCAATACCCCAAGTCCGATATCCGCACCCAGGCGACCTCCATACGTGCCGGAAGCTGGGTATCATCAATAGCACCCGGCCATGTGCCGTCTCCGCCAAGCGCCACGTTCAGGATAAGATAGAACTCTCCGTCAAACGGCCACTGCTTCATTGTAGCCTCGTCTTCAAGATGAAGGTTAGGATACTCGAGGGTCACTTGTCCGTTTACATAGAAGATAAGTTTATCCGGAGTCATATCAACGGCATAGGTGTTAAACTCCCCGACATTATATGAAGGAGTAACGGTAGTCGGAGGGTCCTTGATCCCGAGATCATACGTATAATGACTATGGACGGTCTGGTAGACAACGGTCTCATTGCTTATCTGCTCCATAATATCCACCTCTCCGCCGTTCGGCCATCCCTGATAAATGGCAGGCTGTTTCTGAGGCATCAGCCAGATAGCAGGCCATGCCCCCTGTGCTGTCTTGAAACGGGCGTTCACCTCGACTCTGGCGTGCTTGAAACTGAACTTGTTCATCATCTCGATTCCGCCGGCCTTATACTCTCCGTCGACTTTTTCGCTCTGAAGGACAAGGACCCCGTTCTCCACAAAAGCCTGGTCATAACTCTCCGACATATACTTTGACCATGCCGAACCGTCAGCGGAGCAAAGCCCCCAGTACTTCTCGTCCGGAATGGAGCCCGTCTGGTCAAAATCCTCATAATAAAGGACTTTTCCTGCAGGCGGCATAGGGTTGTCAGGATCGTCCGGATCCTCAGGCTCCGGAGAAAGACCTTCATATGCGGTAAGGGTAACCGTGTAGACCGTCTCCTTCCCGTTCAGAGTGACAGTAAAATCCTGTGTTTCAGGCCAGGCTCCGACAAAAGACTGCGGGTCCGGAGCTATAACCGCACCGTCTGCCAGTTCATAACTGACTCCGTCGACCTCAGCCCCGTAACGGATAACTCCGATTGAGACAGAGCCTTCTGTCTGGTCAATATTCCCATGATAATAAGAGCTTCCTGCCGAAAGGGTGAAAGACTCCAGAGGGAAGGCGGAGTTCCCGGGCTGCCCCGGTTCCCTGCTTTCACAGGCCGCAAGAAGTCCGGCCGCCAGTAATAGATAAGTCAATTTTTTCATATAACCGTATTTTACCGGAGACCGGGACCTGTGCCGGATATCCCTGGCATGTCCCGCCTCCGGAGATTAAACATCAGTCGCCCCAGTCGATTACAGGCAGATGGCCCCAACTGTCAACTACAACCGCGTCGGCATCGGCACCTGACTCGGCTCCTATGAGGAGAGTTATCTGTCCCTCCAGAGGATATTTAATGACAGTGCCTCCGTCCGATCCGTCAAACGTATATGTGCCCACAGTCGTCCCGTTCAGCATATACTCTACGTACATGTAGTTGTCGTCATTCGGAGCGAAATAGTAGCTGAACTCATTCGGCTGCGTGTAATCGAACGGAACAGGCTCGATTGCATCATTCAGAGCCCCGGACTGGGAGAATGTCTTGCCAGTAGAGGCATCACCGCCCCAGCGGAACATGACATCATACGCGCCTCCGTTATACAGGAGTTCAGTCCTGAATCTTGCATCCTGTTTCATCGATTTAACTTTGAATGTGTGGTATCCGAGTTCCCGGTAACGGCTTTCGGTCCTCGCACCTGCAGTCATTATCATATCATCTCCGTTTGAAGAATACCCGTATCCCCATACCATCCATGTGGCATCGATCTCGGACTGGGTGAACTCTATCATAGAAGGAAGGAACTGATAAGACTGCTTGATGGTGATCTGCTTGCTTACCGGAGTCAGGCTCTCGTCACTGGAAACGGAAGATATGGTGAATGTCGCCGTCCTGACTGCAGAAGCATGGCTTTCACTGAAATGTACCACCAGGTCCTGACTTCCGCTGAATTCCGTCTGAGAGAACGAGTACCATGTCGCAAGTTCGTCATCCTTGGTGACAGTCCATTCGGAGTTGGATTCCACATGAATGACATAATCCTTTTCGGTCCAGTCTGTCTTGACAAGGACAACAGCCGGGTCGAGCTGTACTCCGGCCTGGGTCACGACCAGTTCCCCGCAGACCTTGTCATTGTGATCATAGATAGAGATGGTGCCATAACGCATCTCCCCAAGATTTTTCGTTGCAGAAAAGGATATGCTTCCGTCACCGCTTCCGGAAGAGGCACCTTTTATAGAAAGCCATCCGGAACCCTCCGTCACGGCAGCACTCCAGTCATGGTTGGTAGATATCTCGACTGAAGAGTCGCCTCCATCCTGAGGCAAAGAAGGGTCAGAAGGCGTGAGATTCATATATGCGGTACCTTTCTGCAGCACCTGTACCCACTTTCCTATCCAGTAGTCACTCTGGATAATAAGGGTGTCTATACGGTCATCCAGCTCTGCATTGTCCATATACTGCACTGTAACCGCAGTAGGTTCAGCGAGTACGCCTGCTTCCCCTTCAGAAGGCGAGATGGTGCACCAGTCGGGATTCTGGCTATAGACCACCCATGAATCGGTGGAACTGACATACAGCGTTATGGGCTCCGCATCCGAAGCCGTCAGTGAATAGGAATCCTCCGCAAGGAAGCGCAGATCCACCGACTTCATCGGCTCCTCTTCCCTGCAGGAGGCAAGGGAAATGGCAGCCATGGCCGGGAGTGCCATGAAGGCACCCCGTGCTATTGTCCTTATTATATTTCTTATCGATTTCATTTTTATAGCCGTTATTCTTCGTAAGGAGTATACTCAAATGAAGTGACAGTCATAGAACCTACGGCACCGCTGTCACCTGCAAATCCGAAATAGTACGGCACCGGACTCTCACCCATTTCGCCCCACGGATTGCATGGAGTGGTAAACTGCCCGACCTGACGGTCATCAATATACATGGTGAATTCAAGTTTGGAGCCATCATCAACAGGGAAGATAGTCAGTTTCAAGGTCTGCATTCCATTGATGTCGTCAAGTTCGGCATCTATATTGCTCGCTGCCCAGAAATCTTCGCCGCTTTCAAGGCCACCTCCAGTATTCATATCTTTTGAGCCGCCTCCTACCCAAGCGTGGAATGTAGGACCGGGCGACTGCCATGCATTTATGTCGAACAGACCTGAAGAAAGGTTTATATCGCGGAACGTCCACAACAGTGTTCCCATAGCGAGGCCTGCGTTTGTACATACCCGTGATTCCGTATTATCAGATATGAATGTCACGGACCCGTCCTCGTTAGCAGAACAGTTGCTGCACCATGCGATAGCCTGCTGGCCCACGGTAAGAGCAGCAGGCTCAACTGCTGTCATGGCATCATCTTCCGGTACGACCGTGATTTCATAATACTGGGTAGTGAAATACTTGTTGGCCTTCGTTACAGTCACCGAGAGTGTTTCTTCGTCGGTCTTTTCAAGAAGGATATTGTCATATTCGACATTGCCCGGTTTCCAGGCTATGTTTGAATTGACCTTGAACTGGAGAGTCTCGCCGAGACAACCGGCTATAAGGCTGCTTTCGTCCTCTATCTCTTCGAATCTGAGTACGATACCGTCCTGGGTAACTTCGAAAGTCTTGGTTCCCAGTCCGCTGGCTACTGTCACGAGGGCGGTACGCTCCATGCCGGAATTGTCTTTTGCACTGACTGTAACTTCTTCTCCTTCGGCAGATGTGGCCTCTCCTTCAAGAGCGCTGAATTCAAGCCAGATAGCCTCTGTGGTTATCTTCCACGGCTTGTTGGAAATCACCTTGAAAAGTTTCGAGCCTCCGTTCTGAGCGATATTGCCTTCCTCAGGGGCCTGAAGGATAAAGGCATCCTTAGCCTCTTGTGTTACGGTGATTACGAAAGGCTCCGCAACATCTTCCGCCGTTACGGTGAGAGTGGCAGTACGCGCCGTCTCCGATGTATTGTCTTCCGTAGTCACTGTAATCTCAGCCACCAGAGAGCTTGCAGAACTCATGGCCGGATCAGGCGTACACCACTGGACATCGCTCTTGATTGTCCATGGCGTATTGGATGAGATATTGAATGTTATGACATTGGGAGACTGAGCCAGAAGTGAATATGATGTCTGGGCGTCTATCTCCATCTGAGGAGGGAACTCAGCCTGTGAGTCGATCCTGAATTCCTGGCAAGCCGTGAATCCGGCCATCATGCATGCTGCAGCTGTACCATACAGCAAAGCTTTGAATCTATAGATTTTCATATCTTGTCCTTTTATGTTTTAATTCGATATACATCTCGTCTGTTACCATCCGGTGTTCTGAGGATTGAGGTTAGGGTTCTTGAACAGTTCGGACTGCGGGATAGGATACAGATACATCCTCTCGCTCCATGTACGTGTCTCGTACCGGGACCTCTGGTATGTCAGACCGCCGTTTCCGTCATCCGCTATGGTCACGCCATAGATATCCTGCTGCGTCCCGGCCCCGATTTTCCATCTGCGTACATCCCAGAACCTGTGGTCCTCGAATGCGAATTCCACTCTCCACTCGTTCCTGACAGCTTCAATGAACTCTTCTTTTCCTGTTGCGGAGACTGCCGGCATACCGGCATTGGTCCGCACCTGATTGAGGGCATCGGCCGCAGACAGGGTGAATGTGCCGTCAGTATAGTCCGGATCACCGAAAGCCTCGGCCATGGACTCGGCATAGGCAAGCAAAGTCTCGGCATAACGGTAGATAATCCAGTGATGCTTGTTAGTGACAGGATTATCCGTATCAAAATCAGTCCCCTCCTGGACATACTTGCGAAGGAAATATCCTGTAGGGGTACCTCCGGATGCTACCAGAGTGTTGTCCTGACCTCCTATGCGTGTCTGGATTTCCGAATCCTTGAACGTACTCCCGTCAGCCAGTACTGTCCAGTAGAAACGCGGATCGCGGTTTGCATACGGATTACGTGGGTCAAAGGCAGGATCATCGCACTCCCAGCCGTTGTCTCCCAATGTCACCGCATAGCCGTTCACGGTCTGGAAGGCGTCCACCAGATTCTGGGTAGGGAATGTGGCGGTAGCGACATTGCCGGTACGGTTACCCAGAGTGAACCTGATCGGGAAGTTATTCAGTTCGAATGAGTTGTCATCGCCGTTCATTCTCATCAGAATCACTTCCGGGGATGTCGTAATGGAAGAGTTGACACTATTGTCCCATTTGTTGGCAGGATCAAGTGCATACCCGGCTTCAGGAGCGAATGCGATCAGATCAAGCGCAGCTTTCGCAGCCGTCTTCCACAGTTCCGTATCCATAGAAGGGTTGTGCAGTTCGCTGGCGGCATAAAGGAGGGCCTTGGATTTGACAGCAAGGGCGAATCCCTTAGTGACACGGCCCACTTCATCGTTGTAGTCGGAGTCATATCTGACAGGAAGGTTGTCGGCGCACACATCGCATTCGGACACGATGAACTCGATCACCTCGGCAAACGGAGTCTTGCCTATGGTGTTGGCCTGCTCGATAGACAACATCTCCAGAGGCATGGCTATATCGCCATACCTTTTTGCCAGTTCAAACAGATAATACGCCCTCAGGAGCCTTGCCTCATAAGGGAAGATTTTCAGGTTCCTGACATTGCTGGCATAGCCGCTGTCATACTCGTATCTGGAAAGGTCGACCTCGCCGATGGAAGAAAGGAACTCGTTGGCGGACCGGACTCCGTAATAAAGATTCCATGCAGTATCGTATGTGTCGACAGCAGACCATCTGCCATTGTTGAAACTCTGGACTGAAGCCCCGACGTTCCCATACTCGGCATCATCGCTGGCGCAGTCCCTCATCGCCCCGTCAATCGTCCCGAGATCCTGGGGCATGTAGGAATATATATTGTTGAGCATCTGCCTTGCATTGCCGAAGTACTTGTACATGCTGTCATGATCATACAGGCTGCTGGTCTCGTCGAAGTCCAGATAATTGCATGAAACAGCAGTTGCAAGCACTGCAAGGATACCCAATATCGCTTTTCTTCTCATATCGTACTGATTCTGTTAAAAGGTGAATTTTACTCCAGCCCAGAATGCTCTCATTGCCGGATAGGCAGCTCCGAGTTGCTCAGGGTCCAATACTTTCAGGTTGTCAAGACTGAAAAGGTTCGTTCCCTGGAGATATACTTTCATATCTGCAAACCGCAGCATCTTCCTAGAAAACGTATATGACAGAGTGAGGTTTCTCAGCTTGATGAAAGAACCGTCACGGTACCACAGCGAATTGTTCGTGTAGTTGTTCGGGTTCTCCAGGGTAGTCAGCCGTGGGAGAGTGGCCTTTGAGGCATTCTCCGGAGTCCATGGAATCTCATTGTCAAGCAACGTCCCGGATATGTTCCCGTTACCGATCAGAGGCTGGTACAGAGGAGAGTCGAGCAGATTTACGGTCACTCCCGTCATACCCTGGAAGTCCGCGGAAAGTTCGAATCCCTTATAACCGAGGTTGAAGCCGAAACCGAAATAAAGTTTGGGCACATTAGAGCCGAACATCTTTACAACGTCCTTGCTGTCTATGACATTGTCCCCGTTCTGGTCCTTGTACTTGATGTCTCCGGGCCGGACGGTAGAGAAAGTCTGCTGGGGGCTGTTGTTGATTTCCATCTGGTTCTGGAAAAAACCTATGACCTCAAGTCCGTATCTCTGTCCTACAGGATTTCCGGCGTGATACAGATAGTCGTACTCCTGGAATTCCTGGTTCTCGTTTACGACTTCAGTATTCAGATAAGCCAGATTCCCGTACAGTCCATAGGAGAAGTCGCCGCACTTGTCATCCCATGTAACAGAAGCATCCAGACCGCGGTACAGGTTTTCTCCTGCACATTCATAGCTGGTCCCGATACCTATGACACCTGATACGGACGAAGAAGCGCTCACCAGAATCCCGGAACGTCTCTCCAGGAAACCTTCAGCATAGACTCCGAGCCTGTTTCCCAAAGCTTTCAGCTCTGTCCCGAGGGTGATTTTGCGGGAGGTCTCGGGAACAAGGTTCTCCACAGGAAGCGTACCTTCGGCACTTCCCCACACCTGTGTCACATTGGTACCGAGGAAATAAGAACCGCCGCTGCCGTAAGACTGCCTGAAAAGTTCATGAGACAGGTTGCCGTCCCATCCGGAAAGACCTGCAGAAGCAAATACCTTCCAGTAATCAAGGTTCTTCACATCTTTCAGGAAATCCTCTCCGGTGGCTATCCATGCGGCGTTGACTGCAGGATAGAAATGGAAACGGGAGCCTTTTTCCAGATATGCGGAACCGGACCAGTTGCCGGCGACACTTACGGAATAGCGTCCGTCATAGTTGTACGATGCCGTGAACAGGGCGGACTGCCGCTTGGTGGAAACATTCCTGCCATTCGCCACATACGACTGCTGGTCGTATATCGCCGCAGCCGCTACGTCATGCGCGCCGAATTTGCGGGCATAGTCCACCTTGGCCTGGAAAGCATTGCGGACAAACATTGAAGTAAATGACTGAGAGTGTCCAAGCGTCTCGGAATCCCTGCTGTATATTACAGGGGATGTCATCAGTGTCCCGTCATCTGATATGCTCGCACCCGACTCTTCATAGCGGTAGGTCTTGGAGGAGGAGTCGTACATGACCCCGCAGTTGTCGAAAGACAGGCGGGCCTCTGCGGACAGACCTTCTGTCAAAGCATCCAGCTTCTGCTTGAGGGACATGTCCAAAAGGAGGATACCCGTGGTCTCCCTGTAGTTTCCGCTGTCGTTCAAAAGGGCTACAGGGTTGTTTGCCCCGTAAATACTGGACCCGCCATATATCCCGTCTTTCTGGCGGACAGGGAAGGCGGCGGAAGGCGTGTCATAGAGGATATTGTAAATATCACCGTAGTTTGCCCTGTTGGTCTCGCCGAGTTTTCCCGTGACATGGAGCTGCATGAATGTGGTCCGGGTGATTTTCACATCAATGTTCGCCCTGATGTTCAGCCTTACGTCAGAAGGGGTGGTGTCATAGCGGGAATCCCTGTTGGTCCTGCTCCTGAAAAGCCCGACATCGTACATATAATCCACTACCGAATAGTATTTGAACCTGTCGGACCCGCCTTCAAATGTCATCCCGAGACGATGGTTGGAGGTAGTCTTCTTGTAGACCTCGTCCCACCAGTTCACGTCAGGGAATTCCGCAGGATACTGTCCCGTGCGGAAAGCGTCCAGTTCGAGGGCGTTGTAGCGGGGAGTCAGCCCGTCAAGGGTCAATGCGCTGTTCAGGGCATTGGCATAAGTATAGGAATCGGCGAATTCAGGGGAACGGAACTGCATCCCGAGTCCGTAATGGTAGTCTGCCGATACTTTGAGCTTGCCTTCCGTTCCTCTGCGGGTAGTGATCATCACCACCCCGTTGGCACCGCGCACTCCATAAAGGGCAGATGCCACGGCATCCTTGAGAACCGACACCGACTCTATTTCAAGTGCGGTGATATCCTTGATGTCCCGTGGGAAACCATCGACAAGGACCAGAGGCGCATTGCCGTGGATGGAAAGCGATGACAGGTTGGAAGACGTAGGGCCGGTACCCTGATATACATTGAGTCCGGCGATACGGCCGTACAGTGATTTTGAGATGTCTATATATGGAGAGCCCTCAATGACATCCCTTCCTGCCCTCTGAATAGAGTAGGATGCTGTACGATAGTCCACACTGATGCCGTAGCCGAGGTCAAGGCTGTCAGTAGCCTGAGACCTTCCGCCGGCGTCCTGAGCCGATGCAGGCAGTATGGTCATACATATAACAAATAAGAATATATATTTTTTCATCTCTGTTTTTTCAAGTTGTTCAAGATTGCTGCTACCAGCCAGGATTCTGGGTCATGCCGTAGTTCTTGTTCAGTTCGCTCTGAGGGATAGGAGCCAGATACCATTTCGTATCCCACGTGTTCACCCAATAGCGGTCGCTGAGCGGATACGGTTCAAAAGAGAACTCGGTAGGAGATGCATTGACATTCCCGTCCACCGAAGCGATACCTGTCGAGCGCAAGCCGTAGAGCTGCTTTCTGAAATCCTTCTCGCGCCCGTAGCGTACAAGGTCAAACCACCGTACCTCCTCGAAGCCGAGCTCACATGCACGCTCTTTCAGAAGAGCCTCCCGGAACTGGTCCTTCGACAGCCCTGAAAGTTCTGAAAGGCCGACACGCCCGCGTACTGCATTTACCATTTCATATGCAGTTTTATCCGGACCGTTTTTGCACTCGTTTATTGCCTCGGCATATGAAAGCATCACTTCAGCCAGACGTATATATGACCACTGGATAGGCACGCCGTCTCTGTCGGTATTGCGCTGGAGCAGGAACTTCATCTGCTGGAATCCGCTCGAGTTGGCATCGTACCCGTCAGCATTGGTATGCAGAGGAGCGACAGTACCGTTTATATAGATATCACCAGGAACGGCGATAGTCTCATAAAGCCTCGGATCACGGGTAGGAGTACCCGGAGTATTGCCGTCAGGCGTAAAAAACGGCTGCTTTCGAGGATTGGCCCAGTCAAATCCTGACGGATCATCCGGATCCGGAATGAACTCCGATCCGTCCGCCCAAGGGAACATGTTCGCATAGTTAAGGGTAGGTCCTACCCAGTAACGCTCTCCCATGAAACCGCTATATGCCGACACGTCATATCCGGCAGCCCTCGATGAAATCAGGACTTCCGTCCCTCCTCTTTCATAATAGGCCTTGCGGAATGCATGCCTGTACCGGTCATGCTCGGTCGTGCCGGTTACAGAAGGATCATCCTTTGTTATCAGGGCATAATATCCGTTATCTTCAAGGGCGTCGAAGAAATCCTTGCCTGCCTGGAGGGCGCGGTCCCATCTTGATGCATCATAATTCATATAGCATGAATACTCATCAGCTTCAGGATGGAAAGGCTCGTTGGAATTGAATGTAGGGCTGGCGGCAAAAAGGAGCACCCTGAGTTTCAGTGCCATGGCACCGGCACTGGTCATACGTCCGTCATTATTGGTATCCCATGACCACTTCAGATCGGGGATAGCCTCGTCCAGAAGCTGCACGATATAGTCGACCGTCTCGCTGAATGTATTGCGCGGGAAGACCATCTCGTCATTTACATTTATAGAACGTTTCAGCAGAGGCACACCGCCCACATAGCGGAGCATTTCAGCATATGATATGGCTATTATCATCTTGGCCTCGGCCTTCCTCTCCGCAAGGACGTCAGGTGAAACGTCAGGTATCCTGTCGCAATTCTCCAGATATATCCATGCATAGCGGATAGCGCTGTACTGGCGTCCGCCACGTCCGTATCCGAAAAGGTATGTCTGGTTCCCCGATTCGGTCGTCGCATCCAGGACTCCGCTGTAGTACAGGTTGACAGGACCGTCACCGACATTGTTGCGGAAACTGCGGTGCAGGTCGGTAAGGGCTTCTATGGTATTGTTCCCCATTTTACTGTCAACGCTGGTCGGTATCCCGTATGGAAGGTATGTATAAGCCTTGTTAAGGACCCTTTCGGCATTTGCGTAAGAACTGAACATGGTGTCCAGAGTAGCCCCGGAACTTTCCGGCTGCTCTCCCATGAATTCATCACCGAACTTCAGGTCGTAGCAGGAAAAGGTCGAGAATATAACCGCCAGCATTGCCAGAATAAGTGTAATCTTTTTCATATCAGAGCGGTTTAGAAGTTAATATTGAGTCCGAAACTGTATATCTTGACCAGAGGATATGCTCCATTGTTGTTCGGGTCTGCCTCAGGATCCATGAAATCCAGAGGAGTGAACGTAAGCAGGTTATATCCTGTCAAAGACAAATTCAGCGAATTGATTCCCAAGGACTTCAGGAACTTTCCTCCCGAGAAGGTATATCCGAGGGTCACATTCTTGAGACGGAAATACGACGCATCCCTTAACCACAGGGTAGAAGCGGCCGAGTTCCATGTCTCGGAAGTCTCCGCGGCCCTCGGCAATGTACCGTCCTGGTTTTCCGGAGTCCAGCAGTCCTCGTAAAAATATTTCAGGAGGCCTCGCCCGCCTGCGTTGGTATAAGGAATCCTGTACTCGATCTGCATGAGCCTGTCGACATTGGTCGCGCCGGTCCACTGCATGGAGAAATTCCACCCTTTCCAGTTAAACCCGGCATTCAGTCCGAAGACATATTCAGGCTGCATGGCGTAACCTGCTACCATGGTGTCGTTGCCGTCCACCTTGTTGTCCCCGTTAAGGTCAGCATACATTGCATCTCCGGGATATACCGTAGCATTCGGTACAGGCAGCCCTGGCTTAAGCACATAACTTCCATCCTCGGCGATATCGAAATCGCTGTACTGGTAAAGCCGTACGAATTTGTAAAGACCCGTATTCCTTCCTACCGACCCTCCGGTCTGGTTCTGGTATTCAAACTCGCTTTTGACCTCATCCATATTGATGATTTTGTTGCGGGCGAAAGAGACATTGGCCTTTACAAAATAGTTGAACCCGCTTCTGGTGGTCTCGTTCCAGCCGAGGGAAAGTTCATAACCTTTGTTGGTCACCTCTCCCATATTCATCTGAGGCAGACTCGTCGCGATGATGGAAGGAGTATTGTTAGGAGTCAGAAGAATGCCGGTACGGTGCTCGAAGAAGACATCGGCACTGAACGACAGCCTGTTCCTGAACATTTCGATATCCACACCATAGTTCTGCTTGGCGGAAGTCTCCCATGAGACCTCGTCATTACCCGGTGTTCCGTAACCGAAAGCCTCCGACGAATTCGGATTGTTCACTCCGAAGCTGTATGATCCGGATGATGACCATACTCCCGGCATATAAAGGAAACGGATGCTGGTCAAGTCATTACCGACGATACCGTAAGAAGCCCTGAGCTTCAGATAGTCCACGACATTCTGCCTCTTCATGAAGTTTTCTTCGCTTATCACCCATCCTATGGAGGCAGAAGGGAATGCACCGTAACGCATCTTGCCCGGAGCGAAGTTCTCGGATCCGTTATATCCGATATTGAAATCAGCCAGATATTTATTCTTGTAGCCGTATGTAACACGTCCTACAAACCCGACATAACTGCGGGGGATGTACTGGTATGAAGCGGCAGAGCCGTTATACGTAGGATAGTAGTCCCTGGACTGGTTATACAGCAGCAGGGCAGAAACCTTGTGGTCGCCCGAAGGACCGAAGGAACGGTTCCAGTCCAGTTTTGCCTCGAGATACCAGTTCCTGTCCCTGCCGTAAGCCTCGCTATAGGAAAGAGGCTGGTCCTGTGTCCATGAGACAGGAACATATACGATGGTCTTGTCGTAGTCAGGGTCCGTGATAAGCTTGTTCCTGTCCTCAAGGAATGACTTGTAGTACACGGTCTGGTATTCGGCACCTGAACTGGACCGGTATTTATCCAGTCTGAAGTTGTTGTCATAGGCGCCCTTGAGGGTCAGGGAAAGGCCTTCGGTTATGAAGTCCAGACGCTGGGAAATCTCGACGTCTATGTTCAGGGTAGTAGTGTAATACTGGTTATAACCGTACCCGTAGAACGTATTGAAACCGTCCCTCAATTCCAGGTCGGCAGGAAAGAATCCTGAAGCGATCAGGGTCCGCTGCCCGTTGACGAATCCGGGACCGGCCATTGGAATGGACCATACGGTAGAGTACACCCACGGGTTACCGATACCTTCAATATACCTCGGCTCCTGCTGGATTCCTATATTGCCTCCTATGCCCAGTTTCATGATAGTCGTAGGAGAAAGGTCGAAATCCACGTTAGCGCGGTAGTTGTAACGGTTGTACTTGTAGTTGTTGTTGTACGGAAGCGTCTCCATCTGCTTCAGAAGTCCGTTCTGGTACAGATATCCAAGTGAAACGAAATACCGGACATGGCGGCTTCCTCCGGAGATGTTGATGTTGTTCTTTGTCTGGAAAAATACATCATTGAACATCAGGTCTTTCCATTTCATGTTAGGATACATCACAGGGTCCGAACCGGTACGGAAAGCCTCGATGGCCTCTCGTGTGAAATAACGCTTCTGGTTGGTCACTCCGTCATTTCTCATTTTCGTATTCCAGAACGTGGCATATTCATAACTGCCGACCTGTTCTACGATGGACATCGGTTGCTGGAGACCGTTGTTGGAACTTACGGAAATCGTCGGTTTGCCTTCGGTACCGCGCTTTGTCGTTATAAGGATGACACCGTTGGCTCCCCTTACTCCGAACACGGCAGTAGAGGCCGCATCCTTCAGTACGGAGAAATTCTCGATTTCATTGGGGTCGATCTGGGAAAAATCCCTCTCTACGCCATCCACCAGGACCAGAGGGCTTGAAGCCGAACTCGACAGGGAGCCTATACCCCTGACATAGATCGAAGCGGCATCGGCACCGGGCTGGCCGCTCAACTGGACGGTAGAGACGCCCGGAACGGCACCGGCGATTACATTGGTGATACTGGCCACAGGGGCTTTGACAAGTTCCTTCGAATCCATTGTCGACAGCGCACCTGTCACTGTAGCCCTGGTCTGGGTTCCGTATGCGACCACGACCACATCATCCAGGACCATCCTGTCCTCTTCAAGGAATATTTCGAACAGGACCTTTTTCCCCACCTGGATTTCCTGTGCAGTAAAACCAAGCGCGGAAACTTCCAGGACAGAACCCTCCGACGGGACGGTCAATTCAAAACCGCCGTCTACATCAGTGATTGCACCGGTGCCGGTACCTTTGACAAGGACACCCGCACCTATTACAGGCTGACCGTTCTGGTCATACACTTTACCGCTCACGGTTATCCCCACATCCTGGGCATACGACATTGCCCCGGCAAGCAGGAAAACTACGAGCAGCATAGCCGTGCGATGCAAAATCAAACAGTCTTTAATTTGCTTCATAGTTTTATGTTGTTAATAATGTTATACAAAAGTATTTTCCGCCCGAAACAATCGGTTTTGCTTTCATCCAGATAAGTTTAGATTTTGTCCAAAACGACACGGAAAACGCAGAGGGCGCCGGAATAAGCCGGAGAAGTATTCACATAATGCTTATTTTTACAGACAAAATCCATAAAAACTCCGATATGAAAAATATCTCCCATGGATACGGAGCCTTAATACGGACCCTTGTCACGGCAGCCATATTGCTCACCGGCAGTCCGGATATATCCGGGCAAGACCATTTCATGACATACAGGATACTGGACCAGGCCGGAGGGCTGCAGTCCGACAGGGTGACTTCCATTGCCAAAGACAGACTCGGGACGCTATGGGTGGGCACTACCAGGGGTCTGGACAGATTCTGTGAGAACAAGGTCATCAGCTGCGACACGGACGAATTCTTCAACCGGCCGGTACGTTTTGTCGTAACAGACGATACGGGACAGGTATGGGCAGGCGTTTTCGGAGGCCTGTTCAGATATGACAGTCAGACAGGCTCATTCGCAAACGTCACTGTCAATTGCAACGGTTTCCATCCCATGTCATACGATTTCACATCCGACGGCATACTGTTTTATGCGGAAGAAGGATTTGTCCGGTATAATTATGCAGACGGCTCCCTGTCGTTTTCCGACCACGGGCAGAAATCCGGGGAATGGTACAGGTATTTCAAACTCATGAACGACACTACTGCCATTGCGGTAAAATATCCGGACGCCATTTACAGACTCAACCTGTCATCCGGCACCGAGAAAAAGACACGCACCCCCGGGACCGGGAACAGCATCAACGGCCTGCATATCGATTCCGACAAAAGAATCTGGGTATCCGTCTACAATACCGGGCTTATGTGCCTGACACCAGACGGAGAAAACACGATAAGGTACTTTCCCATTGACGGAAGTCTGCTGAAAGGCCACATCCCGATAAACATGCACGAGCATGACGGATACCTGTATATAATGACGGACGGAGGAGGAATCAGGTCCGTCAATCTCGCGAATCTTGAAGAAGCAGACACGGAATCCTGTATGGGATGCTCTCTTCCGGTGCAAGCGGAATACGCGTCCTCAATGCTGTTCTGCAAAGACGAAATCTGGATGGGGACAATCCACCACGGGGTCATACAGCTGAAAAAGAGCAGCATGAAACACATCGACGCCACGGATTTCGGCTTCGGGAGCGAGCGCGGGGCCAACACATCCATCGTTTCATGCCTGACAGAAGATTCCAGCGGTAAAATATGGATAGGTACAGACGGGGCGGGAATAAGCGTATATGACCCCCGGACCGGGACCTGCACTCCATTTGAAAAACTGAAGACAGGGAATATCAACGCGCTCGCCGACATCGGCAATGGCCGCATGATGGTTTCCGTCTACAGTAAAGGACTGTATATCATCGACACGGACACTGGAGGCATCAGACGGCTCAAAGCCAGGGACAGGGAAACAGAAGCCTCGATTCTCGGACAGCCTGTCGTTGTAAGACTGAAAAAAAAAACAGACGGCAACATAATTATCTCGGCCAGGGACATCTGGTCATACGACACCGGGACAGGAGAGATGACCAGGTACGGACTGAGCGGAAAAAGCAATTTCAGCATAGCGTATTGCGGTCCGGACTTCATCGTAGTGTACAATCCGTACGAAATATACCTTATCCGGGACCGGAATGACATAAGACAGCTGCTCTACAGCAGGACGGGAGATATCAGACAGGTAAAGAAGGCCGGCGAGGAACTGTATGTCATAAAATCATATTCTCTTTCCAGAATAAATCCGGAAAACATGTCATTCGAGGAAATCCCGTTCCACTATAACGGACATGTGTTCTCTATGGAAACCGACCGGAAAGGCAACCTGTGGCTCGCCACGCAGGAAAAAATCATACAGCTGGCTAAACTCTCCCCGGACAGCTATATCGTCCGCTCGGAAGATTTCCGGTCCGATGAATTCCTTCCGGATGCAGCAATGGCATCAAGCTCCGGAGACATGTACTTCGGAGGATACTCCGGACTTTATATCATAAAGAACGGCGGCGCACCTGCGGTACAGAACATGACAGACATCGCAATCCTGTCAGCATCGATAGACGGGGATAATGCCGGATACAGTATTCCGGAATCCTCGGAAACGCCTGCCATAACCGTTCCATGGAACTATTCGTCCCTCGATCTGAACATATACACAATAGGGAGCGATGTCTTCTCTCAAAACGAGTACCGGTATACGGTCAGAAAAGGGAAGAAACGGACAGTCATATACTCGGACAGCCATCTGGCTCTCCCCGCTCTGGACCCCGGAACATACGATATAGACATAGCATGTATTGACAGGACGGACAGATGGATCAGTCATAATGACATCTTGTCTGTTACTGTACTTGCCCCCCCCGAGGAATTATTTTCATTATAGGACTGACTTCACTGCTGATGCTCGGCGCCGTTGCAGGAACCTGCGTGTACCGCAGGTATGAAAAGGCCAAGGCGACGCAGCTGTATCACCACAGGACAGACATGGTCCCGGATTCCGGGAAACAGATAAACGAAAAATACGGCAACCTGTTCTCCCCTGCCATTGTAAATGATACTGAGGCAAGCAGGGCCGATGAAGAATTCATGCTAAAAGCGACCCGGTTCATTGCAGAAAACATATCCAATGACTCTCTGAATGCCCGGATGCTGATAGACCATATGTGTATGGGAAGGGCAAGCTTCTATAAGAAGTTCAAGTCTCTGACAGGACTGGGAGTAATGGAGTACGTTACTGAAAAAAGGATGACAATCGCCACGGACCTGTTGAAAAACAGCAAAATGCCTGTTTCTGAAATAGCATTCAAGGTAGGATATTCCGACACGTCATACTTCAGTGCCGCGTTCAAGCAGCATTTCGGCTATACTCCGAGCGAATGCAGAAAAAGGGCGGCTCAAAAGGAGGAATTTCAAGCGTAACGCAGAAATTACCCTTTTGAGCCACCCTCTACAGCATCATTACTTTATCCCTTCAAATACATACGGTGCATAGATAAAGCCGAAGTATTCGTAGACAGGTTTCATTGAAGCCGTTACGCGGGAAAGGAACTGGTCATAGTCTGTCTTGTTCTCGCTCCATGCGACTTCTGCAAGGGCCGAGAAACGAGGCAGGTCCATATGCTGCACATGGTCAAAGACCTTAAGATACTCCGCCCAGGTATTGGCCTGGATGCCTTTAATGTGCTTTTTCGTATTTTCATCGAGCTGGTCGTACGGATCGAACGAATAGCACTTTTCAAGAGAGACATATCCGCCGATACCGAGAGGCTCGCCGCTGGCCTGAGGATCAGCGGTCTGGTAGTAATCCAGATAGAAGTAGTTGTTTGGAGTCATGACCACATCGTTACCCTGCTTTGCAGCATTGATGCCGCCCTTAGGACCTCTCCAGGACATGACCGTAGCGGTAGGGGTCACCCCGCCTTCAAGTATCTCGTCCCATCCGATGATCTTCCGTCCTTTGGCATTCAGGTACTTCTCTATGCGGTGGAGAAGGTATCCCTGAAGCTGGCGCTCGTTTTCGAGCCCTTCTTCCTTCATCCTTTTCTGGCAGTCAGGGCAACTCTCCCAGCGGATCGCAGGGCACTCGTCGCCTCCGATATGGATATACTCGCTCGGGAACAGTTCGCACACTTCGTCAAGCACATCCTCCAGGAATCCGAAAGTGCTCTCCTTACCTATGCAGAACACATCGTCACTGATACCCCATGTGGTCCTGACCTCATACGGTCCGCCAGTGCAGCCGAGCCATGGATAGCTTGCAAGAGCGGCAACGGCATGGCCGGGCATCTCGATTTCAGGAATGACAGTGATCTGGCGGGCGGAGGCATATTCAAGCACTTCCTTTATATCCTTATGGGTGTAGTAACAGCCTTCCCCGTACGGAGTGCCGTCATACCCGGCAGAAGCATCGTTGTAATGGCCGACCTTGGTTTCCTTACGCACTGCCCCTGTTTGTGTGAGAAGAGGATATTTCTCGATTTCGATTCTCCAGCCCTGGTCATCGGTTAGATGCCAGTGCAGGGTGTTGAGCTTGTGTACCGCCAGAATGTCGATATACCTTTTCACCTCATCTACTGTAAAGAAATGACGGCAGCAGTCGAGCATTGCGCCCCTGTATGCAAAATGGGGCTTGTCCTGGATATACAGTCCGGAAGTTCTCAGCGGTTCTCCGGGCTTTGATGACGAAGCTGCCTGGATCAGTATCTGGCTGAGGGACTGAAGTCCCCACCATACGCCTTTTTCAGTGCCGCCCTTGATGGATACGCCATCCTGCGAGACTTCCATGACGTACTCTTCCACGGCCAATGACGGGTCCAGGTACAGACGGACATCAGCCTTTGACTCATTGCCCGTAAGCTTCACCTCAGGAAGGACGGTATCGGACACGATTCTTTCAAAACCGGTTGCGAGTTTTTCCCTGCCCGGCTCATAGATTTTCTCCAGAGATTCAGCCCAGACTTTCCCGACCGGCTTTAGAACGGCATCACCGGCATATACCGAAAGCCTGTCCGAAGGGAGCAGGACGATGGAACGGTTTTCCTTGATTACAGACGGCTGCGGCACAATGCTGACAGCGGAGAGCTGAGCACAGGACAGAGCCATTGCGGCAGCAGGAACTAAGATTGTTTTCAAAAGTTTCATATGATTATTGATTATCAGTAATAATGTATATATACAGACTTATTCGGGCATCCCGAGAATCGCCTCCGCCCAAAGCCGGCCGAGCACAGCCGCACCTTTTACGTTCGGATGCAGGTAGAAAATGCCGCTGTATCCCTGTTCCGGCTGCAGATATTCAAGACTTTTCCGTTTGAAAACCGGAAATCCCTTAACGTCGCCGGCACAGACTCTGCCCGGATACCTGACAGAATATGATTTCACTATATGGCGGATGACTGGCCGGTAGCTCTTGAGGCGTTTGAGCCCGGAGTCGAGGTACACGGCGCCATTATGGGTATTGGGACTGTACCATATGGGACAGTGCAGGATAACCCTGCTGTCCGGATAACGGGACAGCAGGCTGTCTATGATGCTGCACATATTGGCTTCATACCGTTCCGGAGAAACGGGACTTCCGAAAGGGCCCGACCCGGCACTGTCATTTGTCCCGAGCATTATGGAAAAGAGCACGGGCCCGTCCGTCTCCCGGGAGAGTCTGTCGGCCGCCTCCACGACACTGTCGTAAAGCCTGTGTTCCGACGGGAGGAAGTCCGCTGTCGTACTTCCGCTTACCCCCTGGTTCGAGTAAAGGATCCTGCAGTCCGGCAGTTCATCCGACATGAATTCCACAGCCCGCACGGGAGGGGCCTCCGTTTCAGGGTCCTGCAGCCCGGCGCCATAAGTTATGCTGTCCCCGATGAATATTACGGCCCGAGCCATTTCCCCTGCAGCGGCAGAATCCGATGCCCTCTCCTGAGAAAAACATACTGCCGGAAGCATGGCCGCAGCCATCATCGCAAGACTGTGAAAATGTTTCATTCGTATATTATTTTAAGCCTGACAGAGGCTTCTCGTTTATACTGACAATCTTTCCGGCACAAAAATATAAAAAAGAAAATACAGACCGGAATGTTTTCTATAAAATTCTCCCTATCTTAGATGCCGCTTAAAAAAGAACTGTAATGAAACTCTTGAAAACCACCCTGCTGTTCCCGGCCGTTCTCATTGCCGGTGCAGCATCGGCAGCGGAGCAGACGGAATGGCACGACCCTCAGGTCAATGCCGTAAACCGGGCTCCGATGCACACAAGTTATTTCGCATACCCTGACGCCAAAGAAGCGGCTGCAGGATGCATGGAAGCCTCTTCCAGCTACATGTCCCTGAACGGAATGTGGAAGTTCAACTGGGTCAAAGACGCTGATATGCGGCCGCTGGACTTCTACCTGACCGGATTCAATGACAAAGGATGGGACCAGATTCCTGTCCCGGGAATATGGGAGCTGAACGGATACGGCGACCCCCTCTACAACAATGTCGGTTATCCATGGCAGTACCAGTTCAGGAACAACCCTCCTGAAGTCCCTGTCAAGAACAACCATGTAGGCTCATACCGCCGGGAAATCACTATCCCTGCAGACTGGAACGGGAAACAGATCCTCGCCCATTTCGGAAGCGTATCATCCAACATGTACCTGTGGGTGAACGGAAAATTCGTCGGATACAGCGAGGATACGAAACTCGAAGCCGAGTTCGACATCACCAGATATGTGAAACCCGGGAAAAACCTCATTGCGTTCCAGGTATTCCGCTGGTGTGACGGTTCATATTTCGAGGACCAGGATTTCATGAGATATTCCGGCGTAGCCCGTGACTGCTATCTCTATTCAAGGGAAAAAGTCCGCATACAGGACATCAGGGTCACTCCTGACCTGGACAGCAGCTACGATAACGGTTCACTGGACATCAGCCTCGAACTTACCGGCTCCTGCGCGGTATCCCTGGTGCTGACCGATGCCGACGGCAACAAAGTGGCAGAGCAGCAGGTTACAGGCAAGAAAGGGACACAGAATGTAACCATGGAAGTGGACTCTCCGTCAAAATGGACGGCCGAGACACCATATCTTTATACCCTTACGGCAACTTCTTCAGCCAAAGGAGCGACCGAAGTGATTCCCGTAAAAGTGGGATTCAGGAAAATCGAGATGAAAAATGCACAGGTCCTCGTAAACGGCCAGCCTGTCCTTTTCAAGGGCGCCAACAGGCACGAAATGGATCCGGACGGAGGCTATCTGGTATCCCGGGAAAGGATGCTTCAGGATGTCCTGCGCATGAAGCAGCTGAACATAAACGCCGTACGTACCTGCCACTATCCTGACGACTATTATTGGTACGAACTGTGCGACAAATACGGACTCTATGTAGTGGCTGAAGCCAATATCGAGTCGCACGGAATGGGATACGGAGACGAGAGTCTTGCCAAATTCCCCGTATATGAAAAGACCCACATGGAAAGGAACGAAAGGAACGTACAGAGGAATTTCAACCATCCTTCAATCATTTTCTGGTCTCTTGGCAATGAAGCAGGTTTCGGGGTAAACTTCGAAGCATGCTACAGATGGGTAAAGAACGAAGATCCGTCCCGCCCGGTACAGTATGAAAGAGCCGGCAACAATGAATTCACAGACATCTTCTGCCCGATGTACTACCGTTATGACGACTGCATAAAATACTGCGAAAGCAACCCTGAAAAACCTCTTATCCAGTGCGAGTATGCCCATGCCATGGGTAATTCTGAAGGAGGTTTCAAGGAGTACTGGGACCTGGTGCGCAAGTACCCTGCATATCAGGGAGGCTTTATCTGGGATTTCGTAGACCAGTCGCCGAGGTGGTACGACCGGAACGGGAAGATGTTCTACGGCTATGCAGGGGACTTCAACCGGTATGATGTGGACAAGGACCAGAATTTCTGCAACAACGGGCTTATCAGCCCTGACAGGGTATTCAACCCGCACGCATACGAAGTGCAGCATATCTACCAGTCAGTATGGGCCTCTCCGGCCGACCTCGAAAAGGGGACAATCTCGGTGTACAACGAGAATTTCTTCCGCGACCTTTCAGCGTACAGGCTTGAATGGCAGCTACTCAAAGAAGGCGAAGTAATGCAGACAGGATATGTGGACAATCTGGATGTCGCACCTCAGCAGACTAAGGAAGTGTCCCTCGGATATGACTACAGCCAGGTGTGCGGATGCAAGGAATGGATGCTGAACGTGTATTTCAAGTTAAAGAAAGCCGAAACGCTTCTCCCTGCCGGATATACGGTGGCATATAACCAGTTGCCGCTGACAGGATACACATACAATGCCTCGCTTGCCAATAAAACACGCAGCAATGAGGATATCCCTGTTCCTGCATTTACCGATAATGACCAGCGCTATCTCATCCTCACAGGGGAAGGCTTCCGTATAGAATTCAACAAGTCGGACGGGTTCATGTCCATCTACGAAGTGGACGGGCACAGCCTTCTGGCCGACGGTTCGACGCTCAGGCCTAACTTCTGGCGGGCAGGTACGGACAACGACTACGGAGCAGGTCTGCAGAACAGATACGGAGTATGGAGGAACCCTACTCTCAAACTTACCGGGCTCGACCATGGCTCCGATGATGGAATGGCCCGTGTGACAGCCACTTATGAAATCCCGGAAGTGGGGGCAAGCCTTACGATGGAATACCTTGTAAACAATGCCGGAACCGTAAAAGTCACCCAGAAGATGACAGCAGGCAGCAAGGGAAATGTCCCTGACATGTTCCGCTTCGGTCTCAGGGCAGAAATGCCGGCAAGCTACAGCACCGTCCAGTTCTACGGCAAGGGTCCTTTCGAGAACTATGCGGACAGGCAGCATGCAGCTTTGGTAGGTCTCTACAGACAGACAGTGGAAGAACAGTTCTATCCGTATATCCGCCCGCAGGAAACCGGAACCAAAGCTGGTCTCAGATGGTGGGAAGTACTGGATGCATCAGGCTCCGGGCTGCGTTTCTACAGCGACGCACCGTTCTCTGCTTCTGCACTCGAATACAGTATCGAAATGCTGGACGACGGTGCCGGAAAGAACAACAGACACCCTTCCGACCTTGTCAAGTCCGGTTCTACCAACATCTGCGTAGACAAGGCACAGATGGGTCTCGGCTGTATCAACAGTTGGGGGCACATTACTCGCGAGGAATACAGGCTTCATTATGGAGACTATGTGTTCACCTTCATCATGCAGCCGGTGAAACATCGGTTTGACATGAGATAGCCTGACTATAGCGAAAGGGCAGGCTCTGATGTAATTGGAAACGTTGCGCCCGCACAGGGAGGGCCCCACGGAGTGGGAGGGTTTCCGGAGTACATCAGAGCCTGTCTTTTTTTTACTTACCTCAAAAGTAAATTCCCTTATTCAAGAGGTTCTCTACAGGACAACCCCGACGCATATTCCGAATTCGGGGTTATACATGAACCTGTCCTGTTTCCCTACGGACGAGTTCAGCCCTACAAATCTGGCATCGAAACCGCAGTAGAAACTGTTGGAGACATAATATCTCAATGTAGCCGACAGGGCTGCGGCAAAATAGTATTTCCTGTCTCCGGTGCCGTTCTCCGCCGTCCCCATGCCAAGCCCGACTTTAGGAACGACTGAAAACCGCTCACCCGTATAGCATGGCAGTCCTCCTGAAACCAGGACAGTATGGGCCGCCTCTGAAATATTCCCGCTGCCGCTTCCCCAGTCCAAATATACTCCGGCTTTCCCGGAAGGCACGATGTATCCTACGGACAGCCTGCCGTTGAATCCGGGGCTGAACGTCCCCTGGGAATGGCTTATCGCAGCTTCAAGTTCAAATGTTCCCCAGTCTTCCGTATTCTGCGCAAAGACCTGCATGCAGGCAACAGACAGCACGGCAAGGATTACAGATGCGATTCTTTTCATGGTGGTTCGATTTTAAGTTTGGCTTATTGTTCTTTCTGGCAATACGATGATCACCGGGGACGAAATTACAAAAATTTATGTTTTGTCGTCCCGAGCGAAGGGCACGCAATCTTGTTTTTCATTGAATTCAGAAATTATAGGACACCCCGATATGCCATCCTGGGTTACCGAATCTTCCTATATCCCATCTGAACCTGTTGTGATCCCATCCGGCACTTATGGAGAATCTCCAGATGTCCACTCCGACAGACGGTCTGATGACATACCCGGTTCCTCCGAGAGTGTAGTCATAGAATCCGCCTGCCTTCAGGTCCACGAACGGGCTGACGATCCAGTCCAGGAAACTGTATTTGATTTCAGCGAATATAGGGACCTGGTATCTTGTCTTGTATCCTCCCATTTCTGCCGGGGTAATGTAAAGTCCGATACCGCCACCGACACCAAGAAGCACTGTCAGGATGAAGATACCCCATGCGACACCGAATCCTGACAGCGCAGAGCGTGCCTTGTTCTGCCTTATGGAGGACAGCGCTTCCTGGAATATGCGGTAACTGTCCATGTACTCCTATTTCGACGCCGCTGCCTGGACCGCCCCCTGCAGCCACATGCCCCACTGCTGCCCGACAGATGTCGCCTTTGTCGTGATGACCGGCTGGGCCTCCGCTATCCGTTTCCCTGCCGGTGTCTGGTAGAACCTGTTGATTTCCTTTAGGTCGTCAAGCGAAATGCTTTCCTTGTAGATCGGCGTGTAGTAGAAGATGAGCTTCTCGACGGCCTGTGTCTTCAGGTCGGCCTTGGCCTCCTCCGAAAGGTTTCCTGCCATCATGGCGAACACCTGGTCTATCATCCCGTCAAAGGATGCCAGGGATCCGCTGGTCTCCAGATAGACCCTAAGTTCCTTCTTGTACTCGTCCTGCGGTTCCTGTGCGGAGACGCTGATGCCCCAGAGGCATCCGGCTGCGACAAGGGCAGCGAAAATGAATCTTTTCATTGTCTGATAATGTTTTTTGGGTGAATATTGTTTCTGAAAGTTTTATGCAGACTTTCACAACTGCTTCCAGTATTCACTGTAGAAATTGTCTGTCGCCATCAGTTGTTCATGCGTGCCCGAGGCTTGCACTCTTCCTCCGCTTATAACATATATCCTGTCGGCAAGCTTCTTTGCGGTCTCGAGCCGGTGTGTCACGAACACCGTTATGAACAGGTTTCTGAGGGTATCGAGGATATTGCATACGAATCTCTCCGTCTCCCTGTCCACATCCTCCAGCAGCAGTTTCCTGCCGGTGAACCGGAAAGAGAGATTCTCTATACAGAGTTTTTTGACATCATGCAGGACCGGAGCCTCACGGCTCTCATCAGTATCCTCTCCGGCACCTATGATTTCGAACATGCGGTCGAATGCCACTTTCGCCTCGTTTACGGGAATGGCGACCAGGGCAAGGGAGGCTACGGCGGGAAAGAGCGAGCCTGTGATTCCGAGGACAGCCATCAGTTCCCCTGTGGTCATCCGGCCATGGAATACCGACATGGCGCCGTATGCGACAAGCCCTGTCATGATCAGAACGCTTGCGATGCCTGACAGCACCCCGATCCTGATCTGTGTCTTCCCTAAAGAAAACACCCTGTCCTGGAATATGGAGTACAGCATCCTGTTCAGTTTCCCGAATATGTCCTGCCGCCCGAAGTTCTTTATGGTGGCGATTCCTGTTATCGTGCTGATGAAATTGCTTTCTGTCACTGCATAGCTGCCCATGACTTCCGTCTGCTGCCGGATTATCCTCTTGTTGTCCCTGTAGATTATCCAGAAGAAAACCGGAGCGCATACCACTGAAACGAGTGCAATCTCCCAGGAATATACCGCAAGGAATATCATGGAGACCAGCACCACGTTCCACCACTGCCTGAAGTTCTGCTTCGGCATGGCCTCGTCGAGAAAGCCTCCGATAAAGAGACAGAGTGTGGTCAGCGTTATTCTCAGAAGCAGTATTAAAGGGGCTGTAAGGAATCCCACCCACCTGTATTTGTAGAAATTTTCTATCAGCCTGCCTTTCACGGCATCATCCACCACCGGCATGTTCGTCAGCTGGGGTATGGCGACATATTCCTGCTGGAGCCAGGTAAAGACAATTAGTAGTGTTATAAATATTATCAATAAAGAAAAATTATTTACTTTTACATATGATTTTATCATTTTTCGTCTTTCTCCATAATTTGGATATCAGGTAGGATCATTTGTAAATAAGTCTTGCCGTACAATAATATTTAGATTGCATGCACGGCAAGAAGTAGATATAGTGCACTATTACTGCTTAGTTTTTTTATTAATCAAAAAAGCTATAAATACACATACAAGACCGATAATACCGCATATTCTCATTATAATAAATGTGTTATCTTGCGTCCTTATTATAATATATATGAGTAAACCAATAATAGCACCGCATAATACAATAACTAATTTTTTCGGAGCAGGGAACATAGTCTTTCCCCTAAATTGCCTCATAGGTTAGGTTTCGCTAACAAGTTTTGATCATTCCCTCAATAGAAGCTAATGTGCTCCATTCGCTACCTATAAAGCCAACTGTTGACTAAAATAAGGCAGCACCTGGACCAAGAGTTGCAATTGCACCAATCATACCGACAACACCGATTGCTGCAAACAAAACATTTTGTGCACAATCCGACCCACAATTAATAGACTCCATTTGTTCAATAGATAGTGTTTTCATAAACGTACTTTTTATGATGTTATAGAATTCAGTTCCGGCAGACTTCATACTGCCGTTTTCAGGAAAGTGATACGCCTTTCTATGTTTTAAGTTAAACTTATGGGATACCAGTTCCTGTTTTTGCTTGTCTTATAGGAAGGTTTTCTTGTTTCCGGCTGACTTGCAGGGACAGACAGGAGTGCAAGATCACCCTGTTTCAGGTTAAAATTATGTATCAAATATTTAGTTCAACATAAATTCTCCTATTCAAGAAGTCCTATAGGACAACCCCGATACATATTCCGAATTCGGGATTGTACATGAACCCTTCCTGTTTCCCTGAAGACCTATTCAAGCCTACAAACCGGGCATCAAAACCGCAATAGAAACTGTTGGATATATAGTATCTCAGCGTAGCCGACAGGGCCGCGGCAAAGCAGTATTTCCTGTCTTCTGTGCCGTTTTCTGCCGTCCCCATGCCGAACCCGATTTTCGGAACGACGGAAAAACGCTCTCCCGCATACCATGGCAGTCCTCCTGAAACTAGGACAGTATGGGCCGTCTCTGAAATATTTCCGCTTCCACTTCCCCAGTCTACATAAACTCCCGCTTTTCCTGAAGGGACAACGTATCCTACAGAAAGTCTGCCGTTTATGCCGGGACTAAATGTGCCTTGAGAATGGATTGTCGCCAATTCAAACTCGAACGTTCCCCTCCCCACCATCTTCTGTGCAAAAACCTGTATGCAAGAGACAGACAGTATGAAAAGGATGACAGATGCGATTCTTTTCATTTTCATATTCATATTGTTTTAATGTGGTTATTTATTCTACTACAAATGCACCTTCTACATACAGTACTGGGGAATCTATTATAATATAATAAGTCCCGGGAGTTTGAGGTACATCTACCATATAGTAAGGAGTCATTCCGGCATCAAAGGAATCATACGAGATTTCTTCTCCGTTTGAGTTGACTATATATACACTTGTTTCTTTTGTGCCGCCACATGCCAGTTCAATGATATCTTCATCCGGATAATAGGTGACATCTGCATCTGAGTTCAAATAACGATCACATATTTTCTCGTGGTGTTTCAAAAGGTAGTCAATGCAATTCTTTTTTTTGCACGCCTGCCACTTTTGGCATCGACATCCTGGCCGATGAATGCTCCGACAATCAGCATCGGAATCAGAAATTTAAAAATCTGTCTCATGACTTTGTTTTGTTTGAGTTGTGTCCACAAAATTATTCCAACAAAGTTTAATCTCGAAATTTATAGTTTAATATTTTGAATTGTAATTTGTTGATTATCAATAGGGGTGGGTAAAAATTGACGCAATCCGAAGAACGGAGTTTAATATTGCAGGATTTTGTTCTATGAAATCAGGTGAATACTGAAAAAGGACGGCCTTTGCCGCCCTTTTGAAAGAAACCTCATTGAAGAAGCGATCTGAGGTGATTGCCTAAATTGGTATCATGCTCGGACAATCCAAGTTTTTTACGGATAGCACTGCATATATTATAGTGATTCTTTCTTGACATATACATTCCTATATCCTTGCCATAGAAACCGATTGCTCCCATAACGCAGTAATTCTTTTCACGTTCGTTCATACCGGTATCTTTCAGGAATGCCATGAATCGTTTATGGTTTCGTGAAAAACTTGCTGATATGTCGTGCAAAAATTCATCCCTGCTATGTAATATGCTGTGCATGGCAGTCCGTAAAGTGGATGTCATAGGTCCGTGGTTGACGAAAATTTTGTCTATGGCTTTCGTAATGTGATACAGACGGGCACATATAATATAAGATGTAGTGGGGTCGTGTTTTTGTATTGCGAGTATCCGGGACAAAGTCCTCCATTCACCTATTACCTCCTGAAGTATATCAGAATCTGTTTTTTCCATGCATTGCGTGTTTTACAATGGCTTAAAAATAGGTCTTTTATATTTAATGTACAAATTTCGACTTTAATAATTGCCAGTTTAATACGTTGACAGTCAATATTATTTTTCTTGGAATTTAATCTTTGACATATGAGTTTAACATTAATGGACAGCGAGATCCTGTGCGAGGAGATCCCGCAGGTAGTTGCTCAGGTTGGTGTCATGCTTCCCCAGACCGAGTTTGGCCCTGATGTCACTGCTTTCGTTGTAATGGCAGGCCCGTTTTATATACTGTCCGATTTCCTTTCCTTTAAGGCCGATTGCGTAGAGACAGCAATATTCGATTTCATGCTCTGTCAGTCCCTTCAATTCAAGGTAACTGATGAAATCCGGATGTGCCGCCGCGAAAGTCATCCGGGTAGTATAGAGAAACATGTCCCTGTCCGCGACGAGGCGGTCAAGTTCATGGCTGGCGATTCGGTCTGTCTCCTCGTTGCCGGATATGGCGGCGGCGAAGAACCTGTTCAGAAGTTCGAGACGGTCATTCAGGACTCTCATACACTGGCGGTCGGCAGGCGGGTTTGACGAGAGCATCTCGGAAAGTTCGTCCCGCTCCTGCTCCAGACGGGCGTAATTCTCCTTGTATCTGGTCATTTCACGCTCCAGTCGAGCCTTCTCATCTGCAAGGGCCCTGCTTCTCGCTTCCGCTATCTGCCTTTCCTCCTCTCTTTTCCGGATACCTTTTCGGAGCAGGTAGACAGTGAAAACTGCTGACATCATAATGATGATACCAACCAATACCGCTATTGTTCTGCTGTTTCTTGTCTGTGTCAGGCGAAGTTCATTTTCATGCTTATCCCTCAAATATTTAGTGTCCTGGTTAAAGATTACCATACTGACGGAATCTGTCAAATATGCATATTCTTTGTATGCTTCAAGCGATCTCTCTACAATCCCCAATGAATCGTACGCTTCGGATAAATATTTGTAATATAATGGATCTGTCTTGTATGTCGAGTCGATATTCTCATGTCTCTGCAATGCGGACAGAGCCTTGTCTGCCTCACCAAGAGCAAGGAAATATTCAGATATACTTAGCAAGTTGATTTCTTCTATAGGAAATGTATCGATATATTCTTCTAAACCGGATGAAAGGCTGTCAAGATTTCCTGTTTCCTTAAAAAGGTCCAGTTTCATCTGGAAATATGAGTTCCGGTTCTGCATATCCATATTGTCCCATAAGGCGGCAAGAGTGTCCAGTATGTCTGATGCCTTCTCGTAATCTTCCTGTATGGAATAATACGTACAGACTTTCAATAATGAGGATGAATATCTGGCCGTATCTTCTGTCTCTTTGAAAATCTTTTCAGCATCCGAACTGTATTCGAGGACTTTATCCATGTCGAATATGTCCATTGATATATTTGACATGGCAAGATATAATAATCCGGCTGCAGTCTTGTCGTCTGATTGCCCGGCATAGGCTTCCGCCCTTACGAAACTCCCCATCGCGGCTTCGTTGTCCCCGGAGTTCTGGTAGACCCGGCCCTGATAGTAGTATGACTTCAGCCGCTCGCCGGCAGTCCCGTGCTTTCTATACCAGTCCACGGCTATGTTTATCAGACTGTCATCCGTCGCGTCTATATAGCTCTTGTCCAGCGCTATCGAATAGAGCAGGGCGAACTTTGCGTTGGCCTCCCGGCCCTGGATGCCGGCTGTAGAAAGAGAGTCGAGGACAGAGAGTGCGCTGTCTGGATGTTCGTTTATATAAGACCCGACATCATCCAGTTGCCGGATGACTTTACGGTCTGTGCATGATACCAAGATTGCGGCGAAGGCCAGTATCGTTATTGCTGCAATTATATATCTTTTCATGTCGTATGGTCAGTCTTGATTTTCCGGAAGACAAAAATAAAACTTTTAAGGCAGATTTCTCCACTCCCTCCGGTCGGTCGAAATGACAATAAGGCGGCAGGTCTCCGGATAACCTGTGACGGTGACTTGTCCAGGCCGATTACGGATCAGGCCCGGAATGACCTATATGATATCTGCGATGATACTGTCGGATATGAAGAAATGTTTTTCGGGGATACGCAGGAAAGACGGGTCGGAGGCAGGGACAAGAAAACCCTTGTCTATCATCTTTGCCAGTCCGGAGCCGTCTGCGTACGATTCAAGACAGGAGGATTCCACTCCTCTGTCTGTCCTCAGCCCGAGCATGATCCGCTCTATCGCCACCTGCTCCGGAGTCAGAGTCTCGGTCTGGACGATCCCGGTATCAGCCGATTCTTCAGGATAAGCACCACAGCCTCCGGACAGACAGGACGAGATATACTTCCTGACATCCGGTATATTCCAGAAACGCATGTATTTCCGTAAAGTTCCGGACAGGGCGGTATCTCCTCCGATACTGAAAGAATGCGCCCCGGGACCGAACCCTGCATACGGGACATGCCTCCAGTAGGAACTGTTGTGCAGAGCCTCATACCCGGGTAATGCGAAATTGGATATTTCATAGTGACGATACCCTGCCTCGGAAAGTTTTCTGCAGAGCATGTCATACTGTCTCCGGCATACCGGTTCGGAAGCCTCCCGGTATCTTCCTGTCCGGACCATGGAAGCGAGTGTACTTTCCGGCTCTATGGAAAGCTGATAGGCGGATATGTGCTGCGGTCTCAGCGCAACGGCCTTGTCCAAGGTATCATTCCACAGGTCATCATCCATTTGGGAAATGCCGAAAATCAGGTCTATGCTGACATTTTCAATACCGGATTCCCTTATTATGTCATAAGCCTTGACAGCAGTTCCGGCACTGTGTCTGCGGTTCATCCAGCGCAGTATCCCGTCATCGAATGACTGCACACCCATGCTGATACGGTTCACTCCGCACGCGGCAAGTCCTTCAGCGTAAGCCCTTCCCCTGCCGGCGATATCTTCGGGATTGGCCTCAAACGTAAATTCCCGGAAATGTCTTTGCGACAAAGGAATCCCCGCCAAAGCGGCCCCGCCGGCAGCCGAGGCAATCTCCATGACAGCAGAAAGAGGCAGCACCGATGGGGTGCCGCCTCCTATGTATAGCGTATCCGGACCTTCCGCAAGTTCCTTTTTCCTCGATGAAATCTCGGTGCAAAGAGCTTTGACATACCGTCCTGCAACCTCCCTGTCCGCGATTTCGGAATAGAAACCGCAATAGGTACAGAAACTTCCGCAAAAGGGTATATGGATGTATATCACGCTACCTGAGCATCAGTTCGGCCGAACCGAGCAGATTGTTCTCAGTGTACACCTCAACGGTGTAGATGCCTCTTACGTACTCAGGAATATCATTAAGGTATATGCTCATCTCCACTTCCTTCCCCTGATAATCCACTTCACGGGAAGCGGAACTGATGAGAGGCTCTCCATTGAAAGAGAATGTACGCTGCTCCTCATTGGTAAGAAGGATACCGTCAGGATCCTTTACCCTGATATATACGCGCACCGGACCTTTCGGGGCGAGTTCGTTCTCTACCAGGCTGAGGGATGCCATAAGGCGGACCACCCTGCTGCTGCGGTCAGTGACCTTGTTGGAGCCGTTATAACCTACAAGGGTTATTGCCCTGGCCTTCATCTGGGAACCTATCGCCACCTGGTCTGAAAGGCTTTCCACAGTCTTGCTGAGCTGCTCGGACTGGCGGCGGCTTTCCGCAGCCTCGCGGCGGGCAGCAGCGGCATCGGCCGTAAGTTTCTGATTCAGGGTATTCAGAGAATCTATCTGGACGATATAGCTTCTCATGATACTTCTGAGAGTACCGAGTTCCTTCTCATACTGACGGATCTTTGTCCTGTTGGTCGCATCTGTCCTTTTGATTCTTTCTATGAGCTGGGAAACCTCCTCCCTTGACGAGTCCAGCTGCGAATTGATGGTCTCGTAATCAGACGAGAGTGAAGCGTAGTCATTCTGAAGAGCTATCATCTGGGCTGTAAGATCCTCTTTCTCGATCTTGAGGTCATTCACGAGGGAAGTCCTTTCAAACCATATATATGCCAATGCGGCAGCCAGTACCACTGCAACAGCGATCATTACATACATAATGTTCTTCAACCGGCTTTCCTGCGGGTTCCCTGCCGGTACCCGTGACTCCTGTCCTTCCATAATCTTTTGTTTTTTAATGTTCAACCAATTCACAAAGATAATAATTCTGTCATTTCCAGGACAGATTAACCGGATTATTTTCATAAAACAGGCACAACCATATAAAAAAAAGACTACATTTGTGAGAAACGTGTGTAGAAACATAAACTTTTAACATTCATATCATGAAGAAAATTTTAGCAATCGCAGTCCTTGCATTGGGAATTTCCTTTGCGGCTGCAGCCCAGCCGAGGGCGATAGGAGCCAGGATGGGATGGGGTTTCGAAGCATCTTACCAGCATACCATGAAAGGTGCTGATTTCCTCGAAGCCGACCTCGGTCTATTCACGACGGCCCTGAACGGAGCAGTCGTCTATAATTTCATGATTGCCCAGCCGGCATGGACCGACAGAGGCGAATGGGGATTCTATGCAGGCCCGGGCGGAGCAGTCGGCATCGGTGTCCTGAACGGAGCCGGAGGATTCAACCTCAGCGCAGCCGGACAGGTAGGACTGGAGTATACTTTCTGGTTCCCTCTGCAGTTGTCATTCGACCTGAGGGCACAGCTCGGATACGCTTTCGGAGGCAAGGCATTCTATTTCGGGATAGGTCCTGCTCTGAGTGTACGGTACAGATTCTAACAGCATATCCGGAAATCCGATGAAACACATATGTATGTTTATGGCAGCAGTCCTTTTGAGCTGCTGCCTTTCTTTGACTTCGAGCGCCCAGCCCAGAGCCGTAGGCCTCCGGTTCGGCGCCACAGGACTGGAAGCCTCATACCAGCATACTCTCGGCAAGAATTTCATAGAAGCCGAAGCCGGCATGGATTTCGGATACGGCGGTCCGGGATTCAAGGCGTCAGCTTCATACAATTTCGTATTTGCACGCCCGGCATGGTCTGACCGCGGCTCATGGGCTCTTTACGCAGGTCCCGGACTGGCGATGGGCTATGTATCCGACAGGACTACCTATACGGTACTGGTAAGCGGGGGTATGGGTGAACTGCCGGCCAGAATACATCCGGCAGACCACGGATTCATGCTGTCATTTACGGGACAGGTGGGACTGGAATACAATTTCTGGTTTCCTCTGCAGCTGTCCGTAGACATCAGGCCCTACTTCGGATTCCATATAAACGACGGATTCTACAGCTACAGGTCTAAAACCGGATTCTATAATTACGGAATGATGGGTTTCATACCTTCATTATCAGTAAGATACCGGTTCTGATCATCACTTCTGCGGAAAACTCGCGAAAATACGCCCCCTTAACATAACCGACACAATTTTGTAAAAAATTTTTGCTTATTTTACAGATTGTATGTCAATATGATATGGAAATGAAGAAAAACAATCTTATGCCTCCGTATCTTGAGAGGGATATAAGCTGGATGTATTTCAACAGGAGAATCCTGCAGGAAGCATGCAAGAGCACCGTGCCGCTTCTGGAGAGAATGTCTTTTCTGGGAATATATTCCAACAATCTGGATGAATTTTTCCGCGTAAGGGTCGCTTCCCTCAACAGGATTATCGAATGGGGAGACAAGTCAGCAGAAAAAGAAGCAAAGAATGCAAAAAAGATCGCAAAGGAAGTAGCCAGGCTCAACAGCTGCTATCTCAACGATTACGAAGCTGCTGTCGAGACCGTATATAAAGAACTGGCAGACAACGGCATCCATCTCATTTCCGATACTGAGGCAGATGCCGGCCAGCTGGCTTTCATCAGGAGCTATTACCGGAACAACCTGGACGGACTTATCGTTCCGATATGGTTTTCCGCAGTAAAGCGCCTGGACTATGAAAGCGATGAAAACATCTATTTCGCCGTCAAGGCCGGGAAAGAAGGAGAAAAGAAAAAATATGATTATGCATATTTCGCCATCCCTGTAAAGGGAAGGTTCGTAAGGCTCCCGGACAGGAACGGCGAAAGTTACATAATGTACATCGACAATATAATCAGGTGCTCGCTCGATGAAATCTTCATCGGTACGGACTACACGAACTTCGAGGCATATGCATTCAAATTCACACGAGACTCCGAAATGGAGATCGACAATGACCGCAGAAGCGGAATCCTGCAGAAAATATCAAAAGGAATAAAAAGCCGGAAAAAAGGAGAGCCGCTGAGATTCGTCTATGATGAAAAGATGCCTCCCGATCTTCTCAAGCGCGTACTTGGCAAACTCGATCTGGAGAATAACGATACAATCCTGAAAGGCGGACGATATCAGAACCACAAGGACCTGATGCAGTTCCCTGACTGCGGAAGGAAAGATCTGAAATTCAAACCCATGCCGCCTGTCATGAGAGCCTCGCTGGATGTCCGGCGCAGCCTTCTCGACCTGATAAGGGAATCGGACCGTTTCCTGCATGTCCCTTATCACAGCTTTTCACATTTTCTCAGACTGCTGCATGAAGCGGCCACTGACCGCAGGGTAAAATCGATAAAGATATCGCTTTACAGGCTTGCCAAAGACTCGAGAGTGGTGAAATCCCTTATCGCGGCAGCCAGGAACGGAAAGAAAGTGACCGTAGTGATAGAGCTGCTGGCAAGGTTCGATGAAGAATCGAACATCGTCTGGTCCCAGAAGCTTCAGGATGCAGGAGTCAAGGTAATGTATGGAGTAGAAGGCCTTAAAGTCCATTCCAAGATAGTATTCATCGGAATGAAGCAGGGATCGGACATAGCGTGCATCAGCACCGGCAATTTCCATGAAGGCAATGCAAGGACATACACGGACTGCATCCTGATGACTGCCGCCAGACGTATCACGGAAGATGTCGACAGGGTCTTTGAATTCATAGAAAAGCCTTACCTGCCGGTATCGTTCAAGGAACTTCTGGTTTCCCCGAACGAAATGAAGAAACGGTTCATCTCCCTTGTCAATGCGGAAATCCGCAACCACCTGGCCGGGAAGCCGGCCTATATCAGGATGAAAGTGAACCATGTCACCGACCCGATAATGGTCAGGAAAATATATGAAGCGGCCTCCAGGGGAGTGCCTGTAGATCTTATAGTAAGGGGAAACTGTTCGCTCGACACGACACGTCTCCCGGAGGGATGCCATCTGAGAATCAACGGTATCATAGACCGGTATCTCGAACACTCGCGCATATTCATTTTCGCCTCAGGCGGACAGGAAAAGATATTCATCGGCTCTGCCGACTGGATGCCGCGCAACCTGGACAACCGCATCGAGGTGGTCACACCTGTCTATGACCCGGCGGTCAAAAGCGAAATGAAACTTATCGTAGACTACGGACTTAGGGATTCCATTCAGGGAAGGATCGTCGACGGAAGCGGAGAAAACAGACCATGGACATGCGACAGCCCGCTTCCGACCGGATCCCAGGAAGCATTGTACAGCCACTATCTTGAACTGGAACAGAAGGAACGCAACTAAACAACCCACAAAACCGATAATATCATGGAAAAGGCCACTGAACTTTATTCCGGACTGCAATCATTCGCAGCCATAGACATCGGAAGCAATGCCGTAAGGCTCCTCATCAAGCAAGTCGTAGATCCCGGCAGACATCCCAGACTGAACAAGGCGCTTCTGGTCAGGGTGCCGCTACGGCTCGGATTCGACGTATTTTCGGAAGGAAAGATATCCGGAAAGAAAGAAAAGAATCTGGTCAGACTGATGAAAAGCTACAAACAGCTTATGAAAATCTACGGGACCGATGTTTACCGAGCCTGCGCAACTTCCGCCATGCGCGATGCCGCAAACGGACCGCAGATCATAAAAAGGGTGGAAAAGGCCAGCGGAATCAAAATAGAAATCATAGACGGACAGGAAGAAGCCAGGATCGTTTATGAAAACCACATCGAAAACATGAAAGGCCGTAAAGGCAACTACATGTATGTCGATGTAGGAGGCGGAAGTACCGAAATAAACCTTATCTCGGACGGAGGACTGGTCTGCTCGCGTTCATACAATATAGGAACAGTCCGTATCCTCAACAACGCCGCAACAGAAGACGAATGGAAACGGCTGAAAAAAGACATGAAGGACCTTTCCGTATCTTATCCGGGTATAGAGCTCATAGGCTCGGGAGGCAACATCAACAAACTCGTAAAGATGGTAAAAGGCCGCGACAAGCGTTACCCAAAAATGACTGTCGCTTCACTGAAAGAGCTTTACGATACGCTTAAAGGGCTCAGCGTAGATGAAAGGATAGAAAGTTTCGACCTTAAGCCCGACCGGGCCGATGTGATAGTCCCTGCAGCGGAGATTTTCCTTACTATAGCCGATATCTTAGGCTCGACTACGATTTATGTACCGGTAATAGGACTGGCCGACGGTATCATAGATGACTTGTACCTCAAATCATGCATCAGGGATTCATCAGATCCTTGTTGACAAAGCTCGTGATACGAAGGATAAGTCCGACAGATGCCTCCGCCTTTTCCCTGACTGATACCAGGCGCTCCAGAAGGTCTGCATCATCCACAAGCTGCATCTGGGCCCCGGCTTCTTCAATAGCGGCCCGGAAAGCATTCACGGCCTCCCCGAATTCACCGTTTTTCCTGTAAACACAACCCAGGTCATACCACTCTGAGGCAGACCTGGGTTCATTGTTGCTCTTCTTTTCTGTCATATTATATCAGCCACGTAAAATTCACATAAATTCAGGATTTTCAAGGCTTGCAATGTTCTGACAAGATGGTGGCTCAAAAGGAGGAATTTCAAGGCTTGCGCAGATGAGAAAACCGCAGTGTACTGCCGTACATGAGGATTTTCGAATCAAGCGTAACGTAGAAATTACCCTTTTGAGTCACCATATTTTATACCAGTCCGGAGAAGCCCATAAAGGCGAGAGCAAGAATACTTGCCGTGATAAGGGCGATAGGAATCCCCTGGAAAGCCTTCGGTACCTTATTCAGCGCAAGCTGCTCGCGCAGGCCGGCAAACAGGATCATCGCCACTCCGAATCCTACCGATGTGGCAAAAGCATACACGACAGACTCGGCCAGATTCAGCATGTGGGGCTCGCCACCGAAAGTGAACTCCTTGGTCACTACTATGAGTGCAACTCCGAGCACGGCACAGTTGGTAGTAATCAGCGGGAGGAAGATTCCGAGAGCCTGATACAGAGACGGGCTGACTTTTTTCAGCACGATCTCCACCATCTGGACCAGAGCCGCTATCACTAAGATGAACGAAATCGTCTGCATGAACTCGATATGGAGCGGGACCAGCACGTAATACTGCAGAAGATAAGTCACCAGGGTCGCAAGCGTGATTACGAAACATACGGCTCCGGACATTCCCACGGCAGTACTGAGCTTGTTGGAAACCCCGAGGAACGGACAGCAGCCCAGGAACTGCGACAGCAGGATATTGTTTACGAATATCGCCGATATGATGATAATTATATACTCCATAACCTTCTACTTTTTAGCCGTAAGTTTTCTGAAAAGCACGATAAGATACCCAAGCGCAAGGAATGCGCCTGGCGCAAGTACGAACACAAGGATACCGTCACCTGAGATGAACTTGAACCCGAATGCCGAGCCGCTTCCGATAATCTCGCGGATAAGGCCGAGCACAGTCAGGGCCAGGGTGAATCCGAGTCCGATACCGAGTCCGTCACAGGCAGAGTCGATGACGCTGTTCTTGTTGGCGAAGGCCTCGGCACGCCCGAGCACGATGCAGTTCACCACTATAAGAGGGATGAACAGTCCAAGGGTCTCGTACATTGCAGGAGTATAAGCCTGCATGATGAACTGGAGGATAGTCACGAAGGCTGCGATAATCACGATATATGACGGGATGCGCACCTTGTCCGGAATATACGGGGCTGCAGCAGAAATCGCCATGTTCGAGAGCACAAGCACGAACAGGGTCGCGAATCCCATGCCCATTCCGTTCATTGCCGAAGTAGTTGTGGCCAGGGTAGGACACATACCGAGAATAAGGACAAATGTAGGATTCTCCTTTATAAGTCCTTTGGTTATAAGCTGAAGTTTACTCATTGTCCTGTCCTCCATTGTTTTCCGGTTCAGAAGAACCGTTTGCTGAAACTGAAGCTCCGGATGCGGCATCCGGCTGGGCGCCGGTCGTTATCGCCTTGTAGACATCTATTGCGATCTGTACCGCATTGGTATATGCCCTTGAAGTAATGGTGGATGCTGTAATGGCATCGACATCGCCGCCGTCCTTCTTTACTTTGAGCACCTTTTCTGCAGGGTTGAAATTCCTGAACTGGTCTGCAAATGCAGGCTCGGTACATTTGGCTCCGAGTCCTGGAGTCTCGCTCTGGGAGAGTACGGAAGTATTGTAGATGATACCGTCGGCAGTAACCCCTACCATAAGTGAAACCGGACCGCTGAACCCTGTAGCGGCGGCCATTATCGCATAGCCTGCGACAGCACCGTCCTTGGATACCTTATAATAAGTATAATCGGTGCCGGCCACATTGATCTGCGAAAGTTCAGGAGTACCGTCGAACTCAGGCACGACCTGCGCAATGGCATTGTTGGTCTTGGCTGCGGCCGCCGCTTCGATCGGAGCCTTAGTCACAGCATAGACTACTGCGAGCAGGGCGGAACTTACGAAGCATATTACCAGCAGGCACAGCACCATATTCTTGAATGATGATTGTACAGCCATGATTTTACCTCCCGTATTTCTTTTGTTTGCAGAATTTGTTGATAAGAGGCACAACCGAGTTCATGATCAGGATTGCGAATGACATTCCTTCCGGATATGAACCGAAATACCTTATCAGGATAGTCAGAAGACCTATGCCTACACCGAAGATGACACCGCCCTTGTCGCTCATAGGGGATGTCACATAGTCGGTGGCCATGAATACGGCACCGAGAAGGACACCTCCGGTGAGAAGGTTGAAAAGCGGATCGGTGTACTGGTCAGGGTTGACGAGCCAGAATATCCCCGAGAACACAAATACGGTAGCCAGGATCGAAAGCGTGATATAAGGCCTGATGACTTTGCGTGCCAGAAGATATACGAATCCAGCCAGAATGGCTATGGCGGAAATCTCGCCTACCGAGCCTCCAATGTTTATAAACAGGGTCTGCAGGTACGAGAAATCATGCTGTGCATAGATTTCCGGAAGTGTCAGCCCCTGCGCCAGCCCTTCCTTGACGATTCCCAGAGGTGTGGCTCCGGAAACGGCGTCCACACCGAGGAAGCCTTTCGGAGCGGCCCAGTTGGTCATGAATGTTGGGAATGAAACCAGAAGGAACACCCTGGCTGCAATGGCAGGGTTGAAAAGATTCTGACCCAGTCCGCCGAAAGTCATCTTGATGACTCCGATTGCGAAGATGGCGCCTATCACTGCCACCCACCAAGGGCAGGAAGGAGGAAGATTCAGGAACAGCAGGACACCTGTCACGGATGAAGACCAGTCCCCTATCGTACTCGGGGCCTTGAACATGAATCTGGTGATGAGATATTCCACCAGGATACATGATACCACGCTCGCTGCCAGAAGGCCGATGGCCGCCGCACCATAGTAGAGTATGGAGACGATGACCGAAGGCAGCAGGGCTATCACCACATCACGCATGAGGACCGAAGTGGAAGTCTTCGCGTGGATATGTGGAGACGGTGAAACCAATATTCTATTCATTGCCTGTAATTTTTATTTCATTATTTCTTTGGAGCCGTGCGGGCACGCATCGCTCTGATTACTTCGCCTTTGGCCACTCTTATGACATCCAGCAGAGGGATATTTGCAGGACAGCTGTAGAGGCAGCATCCGCATTCGATACAGTCCTGTACGGCGTTCGCCTCCAGATCCTCCATCATACCGTTGCGGGCCAGCTTGTTGAGCAGGAACGGCTCCAGACCCATCGGACAGGCCTCGGCGCATTTTCCGCAACGGATGCAGTTAGACTCCGGCTTCCTGGCGGTCTGCTCCTGAGTCATGTAAAGAATCGAAGAAGAACCTTTCAGGGTAGCAGCATCAAGATTGGATACAGCCTTACCCATCATAGGGCCGCCGCTGATGATTTTGACGGCCTCTGCCGGCACTCCGCCGTTATACCCGGCGATATATGAAAGAGGGTAGCCGATACGGAACAGATAATTTTTCTGCCGGTCTGCAGGAAGGCAGTCACCCGTAACGGTAAGCGTATTGGAAATCAAAGGCATATTCTTCTGGACAGCATCGTAGACTGCCAGAGAAGTAGCCACATTCTGCACGACTGCACCGACATCGATAGGAAGTCCCATCGACTTCACCTGACGGTGCATGACGGCATCGATCAACTGTTTTTCACCGCCCTGGGGATATTTCTTCTTGAGGGTCTGCACTTCGATTCCGCTATAGTCCTGTGACACTTTCTGCAGCTCTGCCACTGCAGCCGACATGGCCTTGATAGCTTCAGGCTTGTTCTCCTCGATACCTATTACGGCTTTCGATACGCCCAGGACTTTCTTCATGAGAGCGGCCCCTACCACTATCTGCCTGGTCTTTTCAAGCATTATACGGTAGTCGGAAGTCAGATAAGGCTCGCATTCCGCCCCGTTGAGAATCAGACACTCGGCCTTCTTGTCCGGTGGAGGACAGAGTTTCACATGGGTCGGGAAAGTGGCGCCGCCGAGTCCGACGACACCGTTGTTCTTTATCCTGTCGATAATGAACTGTCTGTCCTGCGGGATTTCAGTTACGAGCGTATCTGAAGTGTCTATTCCTTCTGCCCACTCGTCAGGTTCCGTCTCTATCTCCACATGGATCACCTGGATACCGGCAAGATCCTTCCTCAACCCGACAGATTTTACAGTGCCGGTCACGGAAGAATGGACATAAGCTGAAATGAACCCTGTAGGCTCCCCTATCACCTGTCCGGTCTTCACCCTGTCGCCAGGAGCGACAATGGCTTTCGCCGGCCCTCCAAGATGCTGGGCCATGGATATGTATACAGTCTTGGGAACAGGCAGGACTTCTATCTTGCTGCCTGCGGATATTTTCTTGTCATCCGGGTGTACGCCACCTATTGAAAACGTCTTCATGGTCTACTCCTCGCTCTTTTTCTCGGGTTCAACTTCCTTTTCCGTTCCCTTCACCGGAGCAACAGGTTTTTCTGCTGCAGGAGCGGCTGTTTCAGCCGGCTTCGGTGCAGGTGCTGCAGGCGTTGCGACCTGTGCCGGAGCAGCCGGCTTCGGTGCAGGTTTTACTGCAGGAGTCGGGAAATTCACATCGTGAATGGCACCGGTAGGGCATTCGACTACACACTTGCGGCAAAGCCTGCATTTCTCGAAATCGATATAGGCGACATTGTGTTCCACCTTGATAGCTCCGAACGGGCATGCCTTCTCGCACTTGCCGCAGCCGATGCAGGCCGCCTTACATGATTTCCTTGCAACGGCGCCTTTCTCCATGTTTACGCAGGAGACGAATACCCGGCGGTTCTTCGGACCCTTGTTGCGGAGCTCTATAATCCTCTTCGGACAAGCCTTGACACAGGCGCCGCATGCCGTACACTTTTCTTCGTCCACCACAGGAAGTCCTGTCTCCGGGTCCATGGAAATGGCGCCGAACTGGCAGGCGGCCACACAGTCCCCGCATCCGAGGCATCCGTAAAAGCATCCGGTGTCGCCGCTGTAAAGCGCCGCTTTCACCTTACAAGACTGATAACCGTCGTACTCGCTGGTCTTCGGACGGTTGGCACAGGTTCCGTTACAGCGCACGACAGCTACCATAGGAGCCTTTTCCTTGACCTCCAGTCCGAGGACGGCGGCGACTTTCTTCATAACGTCATTGCCGCCGACAGGACAGAAATTGCTGTCCAGATTCATGGCCTCGACGCAGGATTGGGCAAAAGCTCGGCATCCGGCAAATCCGCAGCCTCCGCAGTTGGCCCCGGGCATCACTTTCTCGACTTCATCGATCCTCGGGTCTTCCTCCACCTTGAACTTCTTCGCTACAAGGTAAAGGACTACCGCAAGCACGACGCCGAGAAGGGTGATGATCGCAATAGTCCAGATAATTGTTGTTGTCATTATAGTGTCATTTAAAAATATTCCTACTTTTCTTTCAGGTAGAAAACGAAATCCTTGGCCAGCCTGTCCTTCATAAGGTAAATGACCAGATAATAGACAGCCACGGCGCAGACCGACACGAGCCCCACGAGAGCCTCGTGCAATTTAACGGCGGACAAAGTTAATATTAAAATCATTAAAATGAGCAAAGGTATCACATAAGAAATCCAGACGGCCTTCAGCCCCATCGTCTGCCTGAGCATGACACGGACCTCATCACCGACATTCCATGTAGCATAAGGGTCCGTAGGGACCTCTATTTCCTTGACTTTCTCTTCTGACACGCCGCACAGGCCTTTGGCATGGCAGGCCGAGCAGGCAGACGAGGAAATGATTTCCACGACAGTGGATTCAGGAGTCATTTCCTTGACCCTGCCGATATGCGATATTTCGTTTTTCGACATAAACTCTTTTATTAAACCAGATCCTCCGACTTCGTCCAGGATCACAAAACAATTATCATTTCAATGCCCGGAATGGCAATACGCTAACGCTTCTTCACCAATGAAGTGAACGGATACTTCAGCCCGGAACAGCTTTCAATGCGTCCTGAGGCCACTCCGACGAGTATCGGGGCCTCGAACAGGACAGGAATCCTGTTACTGTCATCCGAAATCCATACGGTAAGGTCCTCGTCACCGGTAAAGACGTTTCCGGCGAGGAGCTTTGCCGAAAACTTCATTGTGTTCACCGTACCGAATCCCTTTACCTTCTTCCTCTCCCTGCCCCTGTATATGAAATAGACGTTGTACACATCGTCATCGATAGCGAATGTCATAGGATATTTGACATCAGGGACGACCTTGTCCATATCTATATTCCTGGCAAGGTAGAACAGGGACGGGAGGTCATAGGTACAGGCGCCCAGAGGGAGCCTGACAGAACGCGGTCCGCCGGAAGACGTGAAGACATCGGCAGCTATGTATACGGAGTCTTCGGGACTGTCCCACATATATGAATACGTATTCCTCGCCTCATATTTGCCTTCCCGTGTATTTCTGGTGAATTTCAGAGGTTTCAGTCCGTCTGCGGTAAACCATGACTGGAAATCCTCCCTGACCTTGAAAAAAAGATCGTAAAGACGGGTAGTCCGGCCGTAGACAGAACAATGGAATGCCTTTTCCCCGTTGAAAGACACGGTATCGAGGCTTACGGAAGCCCAGCCTACATCGGAATCGATGGCTCCCCATTCATAATGTATGGTAAAGGAGAACCGTTCACCGGACTTATACGCAAGATCGTCTTCGGCAACAGTCCGGACGGGTATGCAGCCGCCGGAACTTCCGGCATCGACCACGTCCTGTGAAAACGCCGGAAAGCAGCAGACCGCACAGGCAAGTACCGATATGACAGAAAGCCTGGACATACGGAGCCTACATGAAATCATTGTTAACCCCGAAATCCGCACCTCCTGAAGGGAAGCCTTCCCCCGGCCGGAAATCATCCGGTGGACCGAAAGGCACATCGTCATTCATGGCCGATGATACAGGCATATCGGATATGCTGCCCACAAGAGAATCCGCCATATCCACGAAACGCACCTCCGAAGCACGGAACATCATATCGAGCTCGCCGATTTCTCCGTTCCTGTGCTTTGCGATTATCAGAGATGTTTTTCCGACATCCTCAGGATTATCGGAAAGTCCCTGATAGTCATACCTGTGGATAAAAAGGACCATATCCGCATCCTGCTCTATGGAACCTGACTCGCGCAGGTCGCTGAGCTGGGGACGGTTGTTGCTTCCCGTGCGCTGGACAGCCTGCCGGCTCAGCTGGGAAAGCGCTATGATAGGGACATTCATCTCTTTTGCAGTGGCTTTAAGCGTCCTGGATATGGCCGCGACTTCCTGCTCGCGCATGCCGCGGAGCTCCGTAGGTCCCTGCATAAGCTGAAGATAATCGACGATTACAAGCCTTACCCCCTTCTGTTTCACAAGACGCTTCACCTTGGAACGGAACTCCATCACAGGAAGGGACGGGGTATCGTCTATGTACAGCGGGGCCTTGGTCAGATCCTTGAGTTTCTCCTCGAGCTGCTTCCACTCGTACGGCTCCAGTTTCTGGCCGCCCTTTACCTTGTCGGCATTAAGGCCGGTCTCTGTCACCATCATACGTTTTGCAAGCTGGATTGCCGGCATTTCAAGGGAAAAGAAAGCCACCGGCATATGATAGTCCACTGCGGCGTTCCTTGCGACATTGAGCACAAAGGCGGTCTTTCCGACCGAAGGCCGCGCCGCAAGAATGATAAGGTCCGAAGCCTGCCAGCCGAGAGTGATCTTGTCAAGGGACTGGAAGCCGGACGGCACTCCACTCAGCCCTGTGGTATTCTGGAGGTTCTCTATGTCCTGAATAGCCTGGTTGATGACAGAGCCTATCTCCTGGACATCCTTCTTGACATTATTCTGTATGGCAGCGAAAATCTTTGTCTGGGCCATGTCAATAAGGTCATCGACATTGGTCGAATCGTCATAGGAGTTCTTGAGTATATCATAGGAAGCGGTTATCAGCTCCCTCTGGATACTCTTCTGCTTGAGTATCTTGATATACACTTCTATGTGCGCGGCGGCACCGACTTTCTGTGAAAGCTGCGCCAGAGCCACGGCCCCGCCCACGACTTCGAGATTCCCGTCAGCCTTGAGTTTCTGGGTAACGGTGAGGATGTCGATAGGAGAATGCTCATTGGAAAGCGAGACCATGGCCTGAAAGACCATCCTGTGCCTTTCACTATAGAAGCATGAAGGGGTAAGCTCCTCCATGGCCTCGTCGACACAGCCCGGCTCTATGAGCAGAGCGCCTATGACAGCCTCTTCTACATCAAGAGCTTGAGGCGGTTTGTTTCCCATCTCAAGCCCTAATGTTTCGAGGTTCACGGCATCTTTCTTCCTTGAAGACCGTCTTTTTACCTCGTCTGCCATATCTTGCTATTCGAAATCCGGATTGACAAGTATCCTTCCGCAATATTCGCACACTATCATTTTCCTGTTGGAGGCTATGTCGATAAGCCTCTGGGGAGGTATCGTATTGAAGCATCCTCCGCAAGCGTTTCCGTTGAATACGGAAACTACGGCAAGATGATTGTTGCAGCTGCTTCTGATACGCTCGTAGGCGCTCATCGTCCTGGCATCGATCTTATCGGCACAGACCTGACGGGCCGCCCTTAGTCTCTCTTCCTCTTTTGAAGTGGATTCCACTATCGAAGCGAGTTCCTGCTTCTTGGCTTTCAGATCCTCGTTCTTTACGGATGACTTTTCCTTTACCGACTCGAGTTCCTGTTTCTTGGAAGCGACGAACTCCTTGGTCTCATAGATATTTTTCTCGGCGATCTCCCTGAGAAGTCCCTGGTTCTCTATTTCCTTGTTAAGGGAATCGTATTCGCGGCTGTTTGCCACGTTGTCGACCTGGGCCTTGTATTTCTCAAGCTGGGCATCGCACTCCACGATATTATGCTTGTACTCTGCAATACGCTTTCCGGCATCGTCTATCTGTTCGTTGATACGGGCGGACTTTGTCTTCAGGTCCGCGATTTCGTTTTCCAGCGACTCGACCTCCAGCGGAAGCTCTCCCCTGAGCTGGAGAATCTTATCTATTTCAGTATCTGCCTGCTGAAGTGCATATAAGGTCTTGAGCTTTTCTTCAACGCTCAAGTCTGAATCTGCAAAACTCTTCTGGATCGACACGAAGGTTTCCCTCTGGTCGATAGGAGTTTCGATTTTTTTTGTCTTCTTAGCCATATCGCTTAAAAATAAAATACCGGGTTACTATATATATTCTCCGTAATGCGGACTGCAAAGGTAGGAAAATTTTTCTTGAGTAACGAAAATAAAATAGCAACTATCTCTATCTCACTTTCATAATGGCCTATATCCATTATCATGAAGTCTTTGGACGTAAAGAAATGGTGGTAGGAGACATCACCGCAGAGATACAGCTGCGCACCGGACTCCATGGCCTTGCCGATAAGGGAACTTCCGGCCCCGCCGCACATTGCCACCCTGCTCACAGGCCTGTTGATCAGACGGGAAGTCCTCACTGCCTTCAGTCCGAACTTCTCTTTCACCAGTTCCACAGCCTCGGCCGCGGATACCGGCGAAGGCAGGTCGCCTACCATGCCGAGCCCGACCCCGTCTTCTTCCTTGTCCAGGATTTCCATATTCTGCAGTCCGAGCCTTCTGGCCATGGCCCCGCTTACTCCAGCCATGACCTTGTCGGCCGTAGTATGCGCCGCATATACGGAAATGCCGGCAGATACCGCCTTTATCACAGTCAGACCGACAGGGTCGTCCGGCGTAATCCTTTTAAGACCTGAAAAAATAAGCGGATGATGAGTCACTATCATGTCCGCACCGGACGCGACGGCTTCATCTACAAGCTCCGGAGTACAGTCGAGCCCCAGAAGGACAGAGTGCACCGGGGACTCGGGTGAGCCGATGCACAGTCCGCTGTTGTCCCAGCTTTCCTGGATGCCGAGAGGAGCGAAGTCCTCGATTACGGCAGTCACGTCCTTTACCTTATATGTTCTTGTATCCATACCTTATATTATATATACAGGTCCTCCGGCCCGGGCGGAACCATGTCCGGAATCACAGAAGGTCCTGACGTATCTCCTCCAGCTGGCTGCGGATTCCTTTGAGTATTTCTATCGCCTTGACCTTCGACCCGACAGGCTGCCGGTCCTCTTTCATCTGCCTGGCTGCTCCGTCCAGAGACAGTCCGCACTTTCTCACAAGGAAATGGATCTGACGGAAAGTCTCGAGATCGGCCAAAGAGAACAGCCTGTTCCCTTTGGCATTACGGACAGGATGGATAAACATAGAGAAATTATTCGACCAGGACCTGACCAAAGGGACATTTTCACCGAGAGCATCCGCCACTTCGCCGATAGTATAATAAACCTTTTCCATAATCAATCCAGAGACTGCCCGGCACTGGCAGACAGAAGCAGCATTGCGCTGTACTCGTCCGGAGTGACAGAGCTGAAAAAATAATTTACCGGATCAAGGGCGACCGTATCCTTCCATATTTCATAATGCAGATGCGGAGCGAACGAATTTCCGGACATCCCGACACGCCCGATCAGATCCCCTTTCGCGACCTTGCGCCCCTTCAGGACCTTAATATCCGACAGATGGGCATACCTGGTGACATATCCCCCGTCATGACGGATTGTCACGACATTGCCCAAACCCTTCGATGACCTTTGCACCGAGGATACGACCCCGTCTGCCGAAGCCAGGACCTTTGTCCCGGACGGAGCGACCATATCCAGTCCGTCATGGCTGACCTTGACCTTATAGAAAGGATTGATCTTATTGCCCACAGAGGCTCCTGCCGATGTATATGCAAAGCCTTCTATCGGGAAGGCAAGCGGCGGCAGCCTGAGGTTTTCGGACGACAGAAGCCTGAATATTTCCATGAACTCGCCGTCTATTTCCTCCGATTTCCGGTAAAGCGGCCTGTACAGGCACTCCGAATGCAGGAGGATATCGCACACTTCCATCGAATCGCTTCCCGCAAGATACCCTGAGGTCCGGCTTCCGAGAGTAAGGACATCGGTCTGGAAAAGATCATTGTATATCATATTGTCTTTAGCCTCAAGTCCGGACACGACATCTTCCAGCAGTCTCTGCTCCTGTTCCATTTCAGGATACAGCTTCTCGTACATGCGGTTCTCGGCTTTCAGCCTGCGCTCGTTGTCGGTATTGAAAAACAGGGCGAATACTGCATAGTAGAGGACAGCCAGGGAAAGACTGGCCAGAAAATATTTCAGCACCCGCAACAGGACCGAACGATAGGAACGCCTCTGCCTGCGGAATCTGAAATCATCGTTGTCATAGACATAATGGCTACCCATTTGTATTCGCTATCAGAGACATGTATTCTTCATGAGTCATGCTGAGGTCATAATAATTATAAGGGTTGACATGGGCACCCCTGTAAAGTACCTCATAGTGAAGATGCGGCCCCGTAGACTTTCCGGAATTTCCGGAAGTACCTATGTACTTGCCCCTTTTGACCACATCGCCGGGCTTCACATCTATCTCATCCATATGGGCATACCTGGTCCTGTAGCCGAAACCGTGGTCGATCACCACATTGTTGCCATATCCGAAACGCGCCATCTGCACCTTTACCACTGTCCCGTCGGCAGTGGCATAGACAGGATTGCCGACATGGCATGCGAAATCGACCCCTTCATGATATGCGGAACGCCCGGACACCGGATCCGTCCTCCGTCCGAAAGAACTTGAAATCCTGTATGTCCCCGGAGCAGGATCTATCGGCGGGATGGCCGGTATGCACAGAACCATATCCCCGGCTTTCTTCGACAGGGCCGATACATCGTCGAACGACCTGCTCTGGACATATGTCTTGCGGGAAAGCATATCCAGTCGCATCCTGGTATTTTTCAGCAGCGCGGCCGCGCCTGCCTCGTCGAGCCAGGAATAGCGGTCAACTCCGCCGATACCTGCATTCCTCACCTCGCCCGGAATCTCATTCATACCGAATATCGACCTGTACACATCGTCATCCCGGACCCTAATGGACTCCAGACTGGCAGCATATCTGTCGAGCCGGCTGTTCATGATATCCATCTTAAGACTCCAGCGTGTATTCACTTTCTTGAGGGCAACGGTCTTCGGCAGGTCGTAACCGAGGACGGAAGTGTATATCCAGGCATACAGGACAGCCATGCCGAGACTGGCAGCAAAAAGCAGGACCCCTTTGAAAAAACGGCCCTTTACCGAACGCTCCTTCACCTCGTAGGTCAGAGTCTCCGGATTGAAAATATACCTTTTGAATTTAGACATCGTGCAAATATAGAAATTTTTCAGAAAAATGTTATTATTTTTGCAGGTCAAAATAAAGGCCGGATATTTTTCCGGAGATATGAAACAACGGTTTTATCATGATGACATCCAAAGAAATAAGAAAAGCATTCCTTGATTTTTTCGCCTCCAAGGGACACACTATAGTACCTTCCGCACCGATGGTCGTAAAGAACGACCCGACCCTCATGTTCACAAACGCCGGAATGAACCAGTTCAAGGACTGGTTCCTCGGGAACAGCGTTCCGAAATACAAGCGCGCCACCGACAGCCAGAAATGTCTCAGGGTCAGCGGGAAGCACAACGACCTGGAAGAAGTCGGCCATGACTCCTACCACCACACCATGTTCGAGATGCTGGGGAACTGGAGTTTCGGGGACTACTTCAAGAAAGAAGCCATCAGCTGGGCATGGGAGCTGCTCACCGAAGTGTACAAAATAGACAAGGACAGGCTCTACGCCACCGTTTTTGAAGGAGATGCGGCAGACGGGACGGAGAAGGACCTTGAAGCGCTTGAAGAATGGAAGAAGCATCTGCCGGAAGACAGGATCCTTTTCGGGAACAAGCATGACAACTTCTGGGAGATGGGTGATACCGGGCCATGCGGTCCATGCAGCGAGATCCATGTCGACCTGCGAAGCGACGAGGAAAGGCAGCGGATTCCCGGAAGCGAACTTGTCAACAAAGGACACCATCTGGTAATCGAGATATGGAATCTCGTGTTCATGCAGTTCAACAGAAAGGCAAGCGGTGAGCTCGAGCCTCTTCCGAACAAGAACGTCGACACCGGAATGGGTTTCGAAAGACTTTGCATGACGCTTCAGGGAAAGACCAGCAACTACGATACGGATGTCTTCACAGGCATGATAGCCAAGGTGGAGGAACTCTCCGGACATAAATATCACGAGTCGGAGAAGACAGAAGTGGCCATGAGGGTCATCGCAGACCATATCAGGGCAATAAGTTTTTCAATCGCCGACGGACAGCTGCCTTCAAACGTAAAGGCGGGATATGTGATAAGACGTATCCTCCGCAGGGCCGTCCGCTACGGATACACTTTCCTCGGATTCAACGAACCGTTCCTCTGCAGACTCGTAGGGCAGCTCGTGTCCGACATGGGTGAATTCTATCCTGAAATCGTAAAGCAGCAGGAACTCATCGAGAAAGTGATACGCGAAGAGGAAATGGCCTTCCTGCGCACGCTGGACAGGGGTATCAGGCTGTTCGACAACCTGATGGAAAAATACAGGGACACCCGGGTAATAAAAGGCGAAGACGCATTCGTCCTGTATGACACCTTCGGCTTCCCGATCGACCTGAGCGAGCTGATCGCCTCGGAAAACGGCTACACCATAGACATCAAGGCTTTCGAGACAGAACTGCAGAAGCAGAAAGACCGCGCACGCAACGCCACTGCCATCGAGTCCGGCGACTGGGTAGAGTTCCATCATTGCGAAAACGTGGAATTCGCAGGATACGACTTTACCGAGATTGACGGGGCCTGCCTGACACGGCACAGGACAGTTAAGGCGAAAAACAAGGTGCTGTACCAGCTGGTTTTCGACCGCACTCCGTTCTATGCCGAGATGGGAGGACAGGTAGGAGACACCGGCTACATAGTCTCCGAAAGCGGCGAAAGGATAAACATCCTGAACACCATCAAGGAAAACAACCTCACCATCCACATTGCCGAGCGCATCCCGTCAGACTGCAGCGAAAGTTTCTCTCTGCACGTAGATGCAGACAGAAGACTGAAAATCACCAACAACCATACTGCCACCCACCTGCTTCACAAGGCTCTGAGAGAGATACTCGGGACACATGTAGAGCAGAAAGGCTCGTTCGTGAGCGACGGATACTTCCGCTTCGACTTCTCGCATTTCGAGAAGATGACGGACGAACAGATCGACATGGTGGAGAACCGTGTCAATGAACTTATACGGGCGAACTCCCCTCTCGAGGAGAACCGCTCGGCCACAATGGAGCAAGCCCAGGAGATGGGCGCAATGGCGCTTTTCGGGGAAAAATACGGAGACAAGGTAAGAATCGTGAAATTCGGAGATTCCGTCGAACTCTGCGGAGGCACGCACGCTGCAGCCACAGGGCAGATCGGATTCTTCAAGATCATATCCGAATCAGCCATTGCGGCAGGTATCCGCAGGATCGAAGCGACGACGGGAGCTGCAGCCGAAGCCATTGTAGACCAGATGGAGAGCGCATTGAGAGGGGCGAAAGCGCTTTTCAACAATGCCCCGGACCTCGCCGGAGCCATCCGCAAGCTCATAGAGGAGAACAGCGACTTCAAGAAGCGTTTTGAGGAAATACTGAAAGAAAAGACCCTGGCGTTCAAAAAGGTGCTTCAGGACAACAGTACGGACATAAACGGCATCAATGTGGTGACAATCACGACTCCGACCAATCCGGCCATGCTGAAGAACGCAGCCGGAATGCTTCAGGGAGAAACAGAGAATTTCGTTGTCATAGGCGCGTTCGAGTATGAAGGAAAGCCGCAGCTCCTGCTGATGTACTCGCATGATCTGGTAGAGAAGGGATGCAATGCATCCAGGGATATAAAAGAGGCTTCCAAGGCAATACTCGGCGGCGGCGGCGGACAGCCGGGACTCGCCACTGCAGGAGGCAAGAATAATGCAGGCCTTCCGGAAGCCCTTGAAACCCTGGTCTCCCTCGCCACAAAGAAAGAATAGCGGCCCGACGAAGACAACGACATAAATGCCGACACCCCGACCATGACTTGTGCCGGAAACCGGCAGTTATAAGGCCGTCAAGGAATGAGGTCCGCAGCTACCTTCCGGTAGTGAGGAACCGAATGACGAAGACAACGACATAAATGCCGATGACCGCCCACGGCTTGTGCCGGATTTGCGGCAGATGTAAGGCCATCAAGGAGTGAAAACCGGAGTTACCTAATGGTAATGAGGATTTGAACGACGCAGATAACGTAACAGATGCCGTAAATCCGGCACAAGAAAATGAAGATATTAGACAGATTCATACTCAAATCATTCATAGGACCGTTCTTCGCGATCCTCCTTGTCGTAGTCTTCATTCTCATGATGCAGACCTTATGGCTGTATATTGACGAACTTGTGGGGAAAGGTCTGAGTCTCAAGATAATACTCGAATTTTTGGGATGGGGTTGCGCTACACTGCTGCCGCTGTCCATACCTTTGGCGACACTGCTGGCCTCGATGATGACGCTGGGCACGTTCGGAGAGAACAATGAACTTCTGGCCATCAAGGCGGCCGGAATTTCATTGAAAAGGGTTCTGGCTCCGCTGGTGACGATATCGGTCATCATAAGCATAGGGGCTTTCTTTACAGCCAACAATCTCGTACCTGTCGCATTCAACAAGATTTTCACTTTAAGGAACGACATAAAAAGGACCAAAGAGGAAATCAAGATTCCGACAGGGACATTTTATGACGGTATAGAGGGATACATACTCAGAATAGAGGACAGGAACGATGAGACACAGATGATGTATGACGTGATGGTCTATAACCACACAGGCAAGAAAGGCAATACGAGCCTCACGCTTGCCGATTCCGCCCTCATGCAGATGTCGAAAAGCAAGGCATCCCTGACATTCATAATGTACAATGGGGTCAATTATGAAGAGACCAACACCAGAAAGTACAGGGACACGACACTCCAGTTGCAGAAAATAGAATTTCTGCAGCAGGAGCTGATCATACCTCTTGAAAACTATGCTTTCCAGAAATCGGAAGAAAAAGACTGGAACGATGCAAGGACAATGAACCTCAAGCAGCTGTTCCACGATCAGGACTCGGTAGGAAGGCTGAATACGGAAGCCCAGGCGAAAAACATACAGACTCTTACGGACAGCAGGATCCTCCGCTACAACATGCAGCTGGATACGGCACGGCGGGATACCGGCACGAAACAGCCTCTTGACCTCAAGTCCGTGAAAAGCGACAGCAACCTTGACCGGGAAATAAGGGCATACGACCAGGCCATTTCCAGTGCCAACGAATATATATCCACGCTCACCGCATTCAACAGGGACACCTATCAGTACACATTCAATATAAGAAGGATAGACATCGCCATTCTGGAGAAGTTCGCACAGGCGTTCGCATGCTTCGTATTCTTCCTGATAGGGGCGCCTTTGGGGGCATTGATCCGCAAAGGAGGGCTCGGAACCCCCGCCATCATATCAGTGCTGTTCTTCGTCGCGTACTGGGTGATCGACGTCACAGGGAAGAAACTGGCGAAAGACGGAGCCGTAGGACCTGCTTTCGGTGTATTCATTTCCACGATCGTCCTGCTTCCGACAGGGCTGTTCCTTACATGGAAGGCGATAAACGACTCTGCGATTTTCAGTACCGACAGCATGAAGACACTGTTCAATAAGATCAAGATAAAGATAATGGGAAAGATACGCAGGACAAGGATAGTATATATGGGTACTCCGGAATTTGCCGTCGCTCCTCTGGATGCCCTGATCAGAAACGGCTATCATGTCGTCGGAGTGGTTACGGTTGCCGACAAGGCCAGCGGAAGAGGACTGAAAGTCAATGAAAGCGCGGTAAAGAAATATGCCGTGGAGCATAACATTCCGGTACTCCAGCCGGTTTCCTTAAAAGACCCCGGGTTCATAGAGGCATTCAAGGCATGGCAGCCAGACCTTGCCGTTGTCGTGGCATTCCGTCTTCTGCCGAAAGCAGTATGGGAAATACCGAGGCTCGGCACATTCAACCTGCATGCGGCCCTCCTGCCGCAATACCGAGGTGCGGCCCCTATAAACTGGGCCGTCATCAACGGAGACCATCTCTCGGGAGTAACGACGTTCATGATCGACGACGGGATGGATACCGGCCATATTATATTCCGGGAACAGTGCAAGATAGAAGATACCGACACGGCAGGCGACCTCCACGACAAGCTGATGGAAACCGGAGCGAACCTCGTACTGCAGACAGTCGAGGCCATTCTGGAAAACCATGTCGAACTGCAGCTGCAGAAGAGTTTCATCCAGGGTGCGGAGCAGCTCAGGCCGGCACCTAAACTCAGCCGGGAACTGTGCCATATCGACTGGGATGACTCCAGCAGGCATATATACAACCTCATCCGCGGACTCAGCCCGTATCCGGGAGCATTCACATGCCTCGTCAGGGACGGGAAAGAAATCCAGATGAAGATATTCGGTTCCGCGATTGCGGATTCCGGAATGATGGCCGGAATCAAGGCCGATGCAGCAGACAGGTTCCCTGACGGGAATATACCTGCCGGCACCGTTCTGTCCGACGGCAGGACTTACCTGGCCATAGCGACCGCCGACGGAGCAGTCCTCATCGAGGATCTGCAGATGGCAGGAAAAAAACGCATGGCAGTCAAGGAGTTCCTCCTCGGATTCAGAGATGCCGGACTGTACACTACCGACAAGGGCACTTCTGCCGAAGTAAAGAAAAGGCTACAGGCATGAAAAGCGCAGTGATCATCTGCAACGGGGATTTTCCCAGAAAAGAATATCCCCGCTATCTTATACGGGAAGCCGACTACATAATCTGCTGTGATGCCGCATTGCAGACCTATCTGAAGCACTGCAGTGCGATTTTCGGGTCTGAACGAAGACCCGATGCCGTAATCGGCGACATGGACTCGCTGCCCGGATCATATAGAAACAGATTCAGCGACATAATCATACACGACACCGACCAGGAGACAAATGACCAGACAAAAGCCTTCAATCTGGTGATTTCCAGATTCGGGGACGTCTCCTCGATACATATTGTAGGAGCAACGGGGAAAAGGGCCGAGCACACAATCGGCAACCTGTCCCTGCTAATGGAATATGCCAGAGAACATGACCTGGACAAGATGGGGATAAGTGTCGATTCCGTATATGACTACGGGACAGCATTCGCGATAACGGACACCGTGGAACTGCATTGCGGGAAAGACAGGAAAATATCCGTAATCTCGCCTGACAACAGTCTGAGAATCCACTCCGAAGGACTTGTCTGGCCTACTGACAATGTCGTTTTCGACAATCTGTGGAAAGCTACGCTCAACAGGGCTTCCGAGGATACGGTAAAGCTGGAATTCAGCCACAAATCGATAGCGCTCATACTATTGGATTAATCAGAATTGATTAGGAATTTCCTGATTTTAATTATAATTTTGGAGAAGAATTAATTATTGACAAATAAATTATAACGAAATGGCAACAGAATATTTTCCATCGACAAGCGACATCGAGGCTGCAGAAAAAACGCTAAGCGAAATTCTGGAACCTACTCCTATGATGAGAAACCCCAACCTTTCCGAAAAGTATGAAGCCGAGGTCTATCTGAAGAGAGAAGATCTCCAGATGGTCAGGTCGTACAAAATCAGGGGTGCATACAACATGATAAAGTCCATCTCCCCTGAAATCCTGAAATACGGGGTGGTCTGCGCAAGCGCCGGCAACCATGCACAGGGAGTGGCGTTTTCATGCCAGAAACTGAACATCATGGGCTCCATCTACATGCCGACCACGACACCGAAGCAGAAAATCGAGCAGGTGAAGATGTTCGGCAAAGGCAATATCGACATAGTGCTCACAGGGGACACTTTCGATGCAGCGAACTCGGCGGCAATAGAATACGCGCAGAAGACGGGAAAGACATTCATCCCGCCGTTCGACCATGAAAGGATCATAGAAGGACAGGGTACGATAGGGTTCGAAATCACCCGACAGCTGTCGGAGCCGCTCGACTATATTTTCATACCGATCGGAGGAGGCGGACTCGCTTCCGGAGTCGGAGCCTTCATCAGGCAAGTATGGCCCCAGACAAAAATCATAGGGGTAGAGCCTGCAGGCGCGGCCTCAATGAAAGCGTCCATAGACAAAGGTGAAATAGTGGATTTGCCGACCATTGACAAATTCGTAGACGGAGCTGCCGTAAAGAAGCCAGGAGAGCGTACCTTCAAAATATGCCGTGAAATTCTCGATGACATAATCCCGGTACCGGAAGGCGCAGTCTGCACAAGCATCATAGACATGTACAACAAGAGTGCAATCGTAGTCGAACCGGCCGGCGCCCTTTCCGTAGCTGCACTCAGGTTCTATGCTGACAGGATAAAGGGCAAACGGGTAGGCTGCATAATCAGCGGAAGCAACAACGATATCACCCGTACGGAAGAAATCCGGGAAAAATCAATGCTGTACGAAGGGTTGAAACATTATTTCATCGTCACCTTCCCGCAGCGCTCCGGAGCGATACTCTCCTTCATCCGCGATATAATCGGACCTACCGACGATCTGGTGCATATCCAGTACATCAAAAAGACCAACAAGGAAGAAGGCCCGGCGCTCATAGGAATAGAAGTTGCAAGCAAAGAGGACTATCAGGCTCTCATAAACAGGATGAAAGCCAATAATATAAACTATGAATATATAAACGAGAACAACAAACTGTTCGAAATACTCATATAAATAGAAAGGAATGGATTATGGGAAACATTGACTGGAGTAAACTGACATTTTCGTACACGAAGACAGCCACCATGCTGTGCTGCTCTTTCAAGGACGGGAAATGGGGTGAAGTTGAAAGCCGCACGGACGACAGTATAAGGCTAAGTGCATTTGCAGGAGCCCTTCACTACAGTGTAGAGTGCTTCGAGGGACTGAAGGCTTTCAGAGGCAAGGACGGAAAAGTCAGGATGTTCAGGCCAGAGGAAAATGCTGCAAGGCTGCAGCGGTCTGCCAGATTTCTTGGGATTGCCCCTCCTCCTGCGGAACTGTTCATTGAAATGTGCGAAAGGGCCGTAAAGGAAAACCTCGATTTTCTTCCGCCATACGGAAGCGGGGCCTCTCTCTATCTCAGGCCTACCCTCATAGGTTCAGACCCGCAGCTGGGAGTCAAATCCTCCAGAGAATGCCTTTTCATGATGCTCTGCTCTCCGGTCGGGGCATATACCGGCGGCAACCTTGAACCTATCAAAGTCGTGATAGCAAGGAACTATGACAGGGCCGCCCCTAACGGTTGCGGATGCTACAAACTCGGAGGAAACTATGCGGCATCGCTTTGCTCGTTCAATCTTGCGACAAGCCAGGGCTATAAGGCAGTCCTGTACCTGGATCCGGCGACAAAGACATACATCGATGAATTCAATTCATCCAACTTTTTCGCAATCAAGGGCAATACATACATAACCCCTAAATCCGACAGCATCCTGCCGTCGATAACCAACAAATCGCTTGAACAGGCGGCAAAATATCTCGGCATGGAAGTCGAGCGCAGACCGGTAAAGGTCGAGGAGCTTTCCACTTTCGAAGAAACCGGAGAATGCGGGACAGCCGTAGTCATCACTCCTGTCTACAGGATAGACGACAAACCGACACTGGAATCGGATCAGGTGACTTCATATGAATTCGGTTCACCGGACAAATGCGGAGAAAAGAGTCTCAGGCTCTACAAATTCATCACCGGAATCCAGTACGGGGAAATCGAAGACCCGTTCGGCTGGTGCCGCTTCATCGAATAGATATGGATCTCAAATATTATAAAGAAGGGACTGAAATTCATCAGTTCCTTCTTTATTAATACAGCGTTCATACGCCAAACATATTATTTTAGAAATAAGGATAATAAAAATAAAGGAAAATAGCCGGCTATTTTCCTTTATTCAACTTATGTCACCAACTATTTTTGGCAACATTACCGCTGTAGGAAAACGTCCCGCTGCTGACAATGTCGTCCACCGCTTCCCTCACACGGCTGAAAGCCCGTTCTATTTCGGGAAGTTTCTTCCGGTATCTGTTGCTCTCCGTAACCTTCGCCCACTCTTTTTCAGACATGTCCACCCACGTGGGGATATATCTCTGGTGCCGTCGGTACACTACTTCTATCTTGACAGGGAACAGTCCGCTGTTTTTCATTCTTCGTCTGTCGAGCACGACAATGACAGACACTCCATCTTTACGATACTTTAGCATTGCTGTTACGATTTAAATAAAGATGGATTTGCATGCAAAATGCATACGCCGTAAACGCGGCTGCCTATTCGATGGCGGCTGTCAGGCAGTCTTCCGCCCCGGATCCTTGAAGAAGACCGCGAACAAAACAGCGACAAGCAGAGAGTATCCGGCAAAAACATACCATGCCGCACTCCAGTTGCCCACTGTATAGAACACCCCGTCCACTTCGGAAGCGTACGTAAAATGATTGACTACCGCCTGGGCCCCTATCATTCCGATGGACGCTCCGACTCCGTTGGTCATCAGCATGAAAAGCCCCTGGGCGCTGGAGCGGATATCCTCAGTGGTCCTCTCATTGACATAAAGCGAGCCCGAAATGTTGAAGAAATCGAAAGCCACGCCATACACTATCATTGACAGGATGAACATCCATACGCCCGGTCCCGGATTGCCGACGCCGAAAAGGCCGAAACGGAAAAACCACGCGAGCATTGCGATAAGCATTACTTTCTTGATACCGAATTTCCTCAGGCACACCGGAATAAGAAGTATCCCCAGAGTCTCGGAAACCTGCGAAATGGAAATCAAGGCATTTGCGTTCTCCGCGCCGAATGTTCCTGCGTATTCAGGCATGGCCTTGAAACTGGTGATGAACGGGTTGGCATAACCGTTTGTTATCTGGAGAGCCACGCCGAGCAGCATGGAGAAAATGAAGAATATCGCCATCTGCCTGTCCCTGAACAGTGTGAATGCCTTCAGGCCGAGAGCGTCAGCCATCCCCTTATGCTCTTTGGATGCTTTTACCGGACAGTTCTGAAGGGTCAGTGCATAAACCATGAGCAGCAGCCCCAGAACGCCTGATGTGACGAACTGCCAGTAAGTAGACTGGAACTGGACCCCGCCGGAGTCCCTCATGAAATTCACGAACAGCATACTGCAGATAAAGCCTACCGTACCGAAAACCCTTATCGGTGGAAAGTCCTTTACTGTATCATAGCCGTTGGATTCCAGAATATTATAGGCCACTGAATTTGACAGGGCGATAGTAGGCATATAAAACGCCACGCTAAGGCCGTACAGGGCGAAAAGCGGACCGAACCCGATCCCCTGCCCCGCTGTCATGCAATAGTATCCGGCCGCAAGCATTGCCAGACCTGCAATCCCATGGCATATACTGAGGACTTTCTGTGCAGGGATGAACTTGTCCGCTATGATACCGACAAGAGCCGGCATGAAGATGGAAACTATTCCCTGCATCGAATAGAACCAGCCGATATGGTCTGCAAGTCCTGCCTTTGCGAGATAGTTTCCCATCGATGTCAGATACGCGCCCCAGACTGCGAACTGCAGAAAGCTCATGACTATCAGCCTGAGACGGACTGAGTTATTTTTCATTGATTACTGTTTTTAAATGTTATCGGGGAACAAATATAAGGGTATTTATCCACTTTTTACTATCTTTGGCCCCTGAATCAACAGTAACTATCTGCAGAAAGCGTAATGGAATTCGTCAAGACCGCGACAGATCCGCAGTCCGGGGCAAGGTGCGGCACCATCACCACTGACCACGGGCAGATCCAGACCCCGATATTCATGCCCGTCGGCACAGTGGGGTCGGTAAAAGGCATCTATCACAGGGATCTGAAAGAAGATATCAAGGCTGAAATCATACTCGGAAACACATATCATCTGTATCTGAGGCCGGGCCTCGATGTCCTGCGTGCGGCAGGAGGACTGCACAGGTTCATTTCATGGGACAGACCGATACTGACCGACAGCGGAGGCTTCCAGGTATTCTCCCTGTCCCCCATAAGGAAACTGACCCCTGAAGGCTGCACGTTCTCCTCCCACATCGACGGGTCAAAACATACATTCACGCCGGAAAACAACGTCGACACCCAGAGAATCATCGGCGCCGACATCGTGATGGCGCTCGATGAATGCACACCTGGAGACGCGACATATGACTATGCGAAAAAGTCGCTGAAGCTCACCCAGTCATGGCTGGAAAGATGCATACGGCATTTCGACGAGACGGAACCCCTGTACGGATACTCGCAGGCATTCTTCCCGATAATCCAGGGATGCATATATCCTGACCTGAGGAAAGAGGCCGTAGAACATGCGGTAAAATTCGACAGGGAAGGATATGCAATAGGAGGACTCGCGGTCGGGGAACCCACGGAAAAGATGTACGAAATGCTGGAAACCGTCTGTCCGATACTTCCTGACGACAAACCGAGATATCTGATGGGAGTAGGCACTCCGGCCAACCTGCTTGAGGGCATCGCACGAGGGGTGGACATGTTCGACTGTGTCATGCCGACCCGCAACGGGCGCAACGGCATGCTCTTCACATGGAACGGCATCATGAACATGCGCAACAGGAAATGGGCCGACGACTTTTCCCCCATAGACCCTGACGGGACCTCGTTCGTAGACAGGACATACAGCAAGGCCTATCTCAGACATCTGTTCATTGCCGGAGAGATATTCGCCGGACAGATTGCAAGCGAGCATAACCTTGCATTCTACCTGGATCTTGTGCGGGAGGCCAGAAAACATATTATCGCCGGGGACTTCAGTACGTGGAAAGAAGAAACGGTCAGAAGGGTCATGACCAGACTCTGACGGCTGTTCCGGGAATTAAAAAATGGAAAGGGATGGATCTTAAACCGAGAATACTGGATCTTTACATAGTGAAGAAATTCATCTTCACGTTCTTCATCGCACTGCTTCTGATAATAGGTATCGTCATCATTTTCGACATAAGCGAGAAGATCGACAACTTCGTATCCCATGAAGCGCCCCTGAAAGCCATAATATTCGATTACTACCTGAATTTCATTCCCTATTTCATGAACATGTTCAGTCCGCTGTTCGTGTTCATTACGGTAATATTCTTCACCTCGAAGATGGCGTCCAACTCAGAGATAATAGCGATACTGTCCTGCGGCATCAGTTTCCACAGAATGATGGTGCCCTATATGTTCTCGGCTGCCCTCATAGCGCTTTTTTCCCTGACTCTGAGCCTTTTTGTCATCCCGAATTCAAACAAGGTGATGGATGAATTCAAAAGCAAATACATAAAGACAAGCTATCAGAACACGGGCCGGGATATCCACTACCAGATTTCCCCTGGTGAATTCGTCTATGTGGAATCGTTCAGCAGATGGAACAATACGGCATACAAGTTCACTCTCGAGAAGATAAAGGAAAACCGTCTGGAGTCCAAACTGTCTGCCGAAACCGCTGTCTGGGACAGCACCTTCAACGGCTGGAGACTGAACAAATACACCATCCGCGACTACAGCGGAGCCATGACGGACAAAGTCCGCACCGGAGCCAGGCTCGATACGGTGATAAATCTCACCATCACTGACTTCTACCTGACGAAAAACACTGTCACCACACTGTCCTATAAAGAACTGAACCAGATGATAGCCACGCAGAAAATGAGGGGGGACGACAATGTAAAACTGGCCCAGATAGAAAAGCACACCAGGTTTGCCCTGCCTTTCTCCGCATTCATTCTGACGATAATGGGAGTTTCCCTCTCCTCGAAGAAACGGCGTGGAGGCATCGGCTGGAACATAGGAATAGGTATAGCGCTGAGTTTCTCCTACATCCTGTTCCTGAAATTCAGCGAAATGTTCGTCCATACGGATTTCCTGCCTCCAGGAATCGCGCTTTGGGTGCCGAATATCCTATATGCCATAATATCCGGATTCCTGTACAGGATAGCGCCGAAATAATGGAAAGGGCAGCTCCCTATTCCTACCGGGCTTATCGGCGCCGCACACTTGAAGCGCCGGAAGATGATATGTCCACTTTCCCTTCACCGTAAACGACTACGGACGACGCTCCGGACACCTGTCCGTCTGCCGTTGAGTTGCATTTCACATAGGCGTCACTCGCTCCGGAGACGTTGCATTCCAGACTTTCCGTCTCAATGAAGGCCTTGCCTGATGACACTGAAGAAGCACCGGAAGCAGTTACCTTAGGGACTGTCGTAAAAAGAATAAAACTTTATAATGAATTGATTGCCAATGTAATATAAAATTTGTATCTTAGCT
>CALVAJ010000007.1 GCA_944325505.1 uncultured Bacteroidales bacterium | reverse complement strand
CCGCTTGCGCCGATGGTACTGCCCCACCAGGTGGGAGAGTAGGCAGCTGCCGCTTTTAGGACAGGGTCCCGGACTGAAAAATCAGCCCGGGACCCTTTTTTTTCTATATCCCTCCGGACAGCTTCGGCCTTTTTTCTCTTTACTGTCGGCAGAAATGACTGATGAAGAGTTGAAAATTAAGATTATCTTTGCAGGATTTACTGTATGTCTGGTTAAGACTGTTAATTGAGGGATTAATGAATATTCTAGTAACTGGTGCCAATGGCCAGCTCGGCCGGAAAATGCGCCTCTCCTGCTTGGGCTCGGGAGACAGATATGTATTTTCAGATGTTGTTCCTGCAGATGATACGGAGACGGAAATACTGGATATAGCAGATGCAGATGCCGTTCACCGTATGGTCATGGAAAACGATATTGACTGCATAGTCAACTGTGCGGCGTATACGGATGTGGACAGGGCGGAAAGCGATACCGATGCCTGCTACAGGCTCAATGCTGAAGCTCCGGGAATACTGGCCGGGCAGATGAAGGATGCGGGAGGCCTTCTTGTCCATATTTCTACCGATTACGTATTCGGCGGCGATCCGTACAATATACCGTGTACGGAAGACCGGCAAGGTACCCCGGTCGGAACATATGGCAGGACCAAGCTTGAAGGTGAGAAAAGGATTATGGAAACAGGATGCGACCATGTCATTATCCGGACATCATGGCTTTACAGCGAGACCGGAAAAAATTTCGTCAGGACGATTATGGGACTGACGGCAGTGCGTCCGCATCTGGATGTGGTTTTTGACCAGACGGGAACGCCTACCTATGCCGGTGATCTTGCCCTGGCGATACGGAAGGTCCTTTCGGATTATGTAAAAGAGTCTCCGCAAGTGAGTTACAGCAAGGCAGGGATATATCACTACAGCAATGAGGGCGTATGCTCCTGGTATGATTTTGCAAAAATGATAGCGGAGTACTCCGGGCATACGTCATGCAATATAAGTCCGTGCCATAGCAAAGAGTTTCCGAGTCCTGTGCTGAGACCTTCATATTCGGTTCTTGACAAGACAAAGATCAAGCGGACTTTCGGCCTTGACATTCCATATTGGACTGATTCGCTGAAAAGATGCATAGGCAACATAAAGAGGTTGGATGATTAAATGATGACATTTCGGGCGGCTCCGGCTGGCGAAGTCCGGAAATCAGTTGCAATAATAGAAAATATGAACTACGGAAGAACGATCCTGATCACGGGCGGAGCAGGTTTCATAGGCAGCCATGTAGTACGTCTGTTCGTAAACAGATATCCGCATTACCATATAATAAATCTGGACAAGCTTACATATGCCGGGAATCTTGCAAATCTCAATGACATAGAGCACAGGCCGAACTACACTTTCGTGAAAGCGGACATCTGCGATTATGAGGTGCTCCGTAATCTTCTGAAGGAGCACCGCGTGGACGGCATCATCCATCTTGCCGCGGAAAGCCATGTCGACAGGAGTATCCTTGACCCGTTCACTTTTGCCAGAACGAACGTGATGGGCACACTGACGCTTCTGCAGGCAGCAAAAGAATACTGGGAGCCTTCAGGCTGGATGCTGCCTGCAGACGGAATCCGTCCTTCTGTCCGGTGCCGCTTTTACCATATCTCTACAGATGAAGTCTATGGAGCTCTCGATCTGGAATGGCCGGAAGGAAAGCAGTCGGAGTCCTCTGCTCATAAGGTCTATGGCAGAAGTTTTTTCACAGAGGATACCGGGTACAGGCCGCATAGTCCATATTCCGCCTCTAAAGCGGGAAGCGACCATTTCGTAAGGGCTTTCCATGATACATACGGCATGCCGGCGATAGTTACCAACTGTTCCAACAACTACGGGCCGTATCAGTTCCCTGAAAAGCTTATACCATTGTTTATCAACAATATAAGGCTTAGGAAACCTCTCCCTGTCTATGGAAGGGGCGAGAATGTCAGGGACTGGCTTTACGTTGAAGACCACGCCAGAGCGATAGATCTGATTTTCCATGAAGGGAAAGATGGCGGAACATACAATATAGGAGGATTCAACGAATGGAAGAACATAGATGTCGTAAAAATCCTTATCAGAACTGTCGACAGACTTCTCGGACGTCCCGAAGGAGATGACATGAATCTCATTACGTATGTAACGGACAGGAAGGGACATGACCTGCGCTATGCGATAGATTCCGGCAAGCTGCGCAATGAACTCGGCTGGACCCCGGCCCTGCAGTTTGAGGAAGGGATAGAAAAGACTGTCCGATGGTATCTTGAAAACCAGGACTGGGTGGACTGTGTTACGTCCGGGGACTACCGGAAATATTATGAGAGGATGTATGAAACTGATTGTAGAAAGCGGAGCGACCAAGACTGATTTCTGTCTGTCGGACCCGGACGCTCCGGTGTGTTTCCGGACTTCAGGCATCAACCTCGCGACCATGGATACGGATGCCGTTTCACGTTGCGTCGCTGATGCGGTGTCACATTTCGAAGGCATGTCAGGCACTCCTGTCCGCACGGCCGTGGATGAAATCCATTTTTACGGAGCCGGCCTGATAGGCGGGAGCCCGGTACTGGAAAAACTGTTCCTCGGATTCTTTCCGTGTGCAGTGTTCGAGGCCGAGTCGGATCTGATGGCGGCTGCAAGAGCGCTATGGGGCAGTGAGCCGGGGGTAGCTGCCATTATAGGGACAGGGTCGAACAGCTGCGTGTATGACGGCAGGTCCATCGTGAAGAATATCAGGCCATGCGGATATGTTCTCGGGGATTTCGGGAGCGGAGCCGCTTTGGGAAGGACATTCCTTGCGGATTATCTGCAGGGGTTGATGCCTCAGGCATTGTCAGATGATTTCCGTGCAAGTTACGGAGTGGATTATGCATCGGCTGTCGCTTCCGTATATAAAGGAGAAGCCCCGGCCAGATATATGGCTTCTTTTGTCCCGTATATAGTTTCTGTTGCCAGAGGAAATGTCCCTCTGGATGAAGACAGCCGCAGCTATGCCTCGTTTTTGATAAAGGACAATTTCAGGACGTTCATCCGGCGCTGTCTCAAACAGTATGACCTTTCCTCATACAGGACAGGGGCTGTCGGCTCCTTTGCATACGGCTGCAGGGATTTCATGACGGAGGCTGCAGAGGAGGAAGGGGTTGCCGTCACCGTATTCATGCCTTCTCCGATGGAGGGGCTCATTAAATATCACAATGACAGGAATGTTCAATAAGCCAAGCAATTATCCGTCAAGGCTTCTCGAAGAAGCCGTGGATGCCATAAATTCTTTGCCGGGTATAGGGAAAAGGACTGCACTCAGGCTTGCTCTGCATCTGCTCAGGCAGCCGGCGGAAAATGTCCACCATTTTACGGAGGCAATCGACTCCCTGAGGGACAATGTGCGCTATTGCAGTATCTGCAGAATGATTTCCGACGGGGATATATGCCCTGTCTGTGCCGATCCGCACCGCGACCACAGGACAGTCTGTGTGGTCGAGAACGTCAGGGACGTAATGAGTATAGAGAACACCGGCCAGTACCGGGGCGTGTATCATGTCCTTGGAGGAATCATATCCCCGATAAACGGTATCGGACCTTCGGATCTTACGATAAACGAACTCGTGTCCAGAATTTCGGACCTGTGTGAGGAGGGCGGTGCCGTGAACGGTGTTCCCGGTAAAGAAGGAAATCCCGGAGGGGTAGAGGTGATACTTGCCTTGAGCGGAGATGTCGAAGGCGAGACGACATCCTTTTATATTTACCGGCAGCTTGCCAGGTTCAACATTTCCGTTTCCTCGCTGGCAAGGGGACTCGGGTTCGGCGATGACCTGGAGTATGCCGATGAACTTACTCTTGGCCGGTCGATCGTCAACCGCCAGCCTTTCAGACCATAGCCCGCAGCGGATCTTTGGCCGGATGTCCTCCGCGTCAAACTCTTGCGCGAGGCTCTTTGATTATTGGATGGAAATCCCTACATTTGCGGACTTTCACTGAAAGGACCGGATGTTAAACTTTCCGACGACTGGGCCGGAGCAAAACTTAGCGAGGTATGATCGACATCTTCTACAAGTCCAACGGACAGATACAGGTTTCACAGTCGGAAACGTCTCTCAGCTCCCTGACCCATGCCGATGTGGTCTGGATTGATCTTTTCGCTCCTACAGGCGAGGAAAAACGCGCGGCGGAAACATTCCTCGGTACCACTATCCAGAGCAGGGCCCAGGCGGAAGAGATCGAAAGTTCATCACGTTTTTCTGAGACGGAAGACGCCCTTTTCGCAAATACCAACTTCCTTATTCCGGGCCCGGAGGAATATTCGATGATTCCTGTTTCCTTCATTCTTTCGGACAATATCCTTACTACTCTGAGGGAAAGCCCTTTAAGGAGCATTACCGATATCCAGAGAAGGGTCCAGGCTTTTCCGAAGCTGTATCCGTCAGGGTACATGGTCTTTGTCAATATCCTGGAGCAGAGGATTGACCTGGATGCAGATATGATCGAGCTGATGTCCAAGGAAATAGAGCAGTATAACAGGAAAGTGAGCCTCGGTGAGGACATCAATGAGGAATTCCTTCTCGATATCAACCAGTTGCAGGAAAATACGATGCTTGTGCGTGAGAATATCGTCGACAAGCAGAGAGTCGTATCCAGCATTCTCAAGAGCAACCGATATCCGAAAACCATGCAGTCTAAGCTGAATGTGATGCTCAAGGATATCTCGTCTCTTATCAACCATACGAACTTCAGTTTTGAAAGACTTGAGTACCTGCAGAATACGGTAATAGGTCTTATCAACCTCGACCAGAACAAGATAATGAAGGTATTTACCCTGGTGTCCCTGTTGCTGATGCCTCCTACTCTGATTGCCAGTTTTTTCGGCATGAATATGAAACTGCCGGTGACCGGCACTCCGTGGGACTGGGTCATAACATTGGGGCTTATGCTGGTGTCTTTTGCCATTATTCTGCTGATCTTCAAGAAAAGAAGAATGCTGTAACGGTTTTTTTATCTTCCATGGGTTATGAAAAAAGTCACGGTTCTGGTTCCATGCTATAATGAGGAAGAGGCGCTTCCTCTGTTCTATGACAGAATCTGCCAGACGATTTCTGCGCTGCAGGAATATGAGTGGGAACTGCTTTTCGTCAATGACGGCAGCAAGGACCGCACTTTGCAGATAATGAGAAACCTGCATTCCAGAGACAGCAGGGTGTCGTATGTGGATCTTTCCAGGAATTTCGGTAAGGAAAGGGCCATGCTTGCCGGGTTCGACTATGCAGGAGGGGACTGCATGATCATAATGGACGCGGACCTGCAGGACCCTCCGGAGCTGATACCGCAGATGCTTGCCTGTTGGGAGGAAGGCTATGAGGATGTGTATGCCAGGCGTAACAGCAGGGGAAAGGAGAGCCGGCTGCGACGGTTTTTCTCCCTGATGTTCTACAGGATTCTGCAGAAGACTACAAATATAGAAGTGCTCCAGAATGTCGGGGATTTCAGGCTTCTTGACAGATGCTGCATTGACGCCCTGAAGACAATGCGCGAGGCGGAACGCTATACCAAGGGGATGTTCTGCTGGATCGGTTTCCGCAAGAAGGAAATCGTATTTGACAGGTGCGACCGGATAGCCGGCAAGTCGTCATGGAATTTCATTACTCTGCTTGGACTTGCCATGGAAGGCATCACGTCATTTTCCATAGCCCCTTTGAGGATTTCCACTTTTATAGGGACGGCCGTGTCTCTGGCCGCGTTCGTATACATGATATTCATTTTCATCAAGACCCTGATATACGGTGATCCCGTACAGGGTTTTCCTACCATAATGATTGTCATGCTTTTCCTCGGCGGAGTACAGCTTCTGTCGATAGGGCTGCTCGGGGAGTACATAGGCCGGATTTTCAATGAGTCCAAGCATCGCCCTACCTATATAGCCAGAGAACATAACGGAGAACTGATCAAATGAGGCGCGTCATTATGAGAAACAATGGTTTTACCGAGCCGCGCTTCATGCCGCTGGCATTCCTGCCCGTTGCCTTTGTCTTCCTGCTGGTATATTCGTTCTCCACTTCCCCTCTTTACCTGTATGAAGGCTTCGACAGTGCCACTTTCAGGACGATAGGTCTGGGAATCATTCAGGGAAAGCTTCCGTACACGGACCTGTTCGACCACAAAGGGCCGCTTATCTTCTACATAGATGCTCTCGGACAGTGGCTCATCCCCGGGAAATGGGGTATCTTCCTGCTTCAGGTCCTGTCCCTCACGCTTTCCATGTACCTCATTTACAGGATCTGCAGACTGTTTGCCGACGTCAGGATTTCGTTCGTTTCCACCGTCCTGCTGTTCTTCCCTCTGATCGACTTTATCGTGGAGGGCAACCAGTGTGAAGAGTGGATGCTCCCTTACATATCATTGTCACTTTATCTGGCATTATCGTGGCTGCTCGGGAGTGCGGACGGCAGTCATCGTCTGTGGCGCAGTCTGGTGTACGGGATATGTTTTTCGGTGATTTTCTTTATCAGACCGAATGATGCGGTGGCGAGCATAGGAGCGGTTATGCTGGGGGTTTTCATCTGCCTTGTCGTACGCAGAAGGTACATGAATGCCGCGGCAAATGCCCTGGTCTTTCTTGGAGGCTGCCTGCTGGCCGCCCTGCCTGTGTTCGGTTATTTTGCTTGTGAGGGCATTCTTCAGGATATGCTGTACGGTACGGTCTTCTACAATATCGAATATTCCGAAGGCGTGACCCTAAAGACTTTAGGTGTAGGTATCATCCTTATCCCGATAATAATTACAGGCACGGACATTTTTCTTTCCCGCAGGGATTCCGCCATCTCCCGCATCAATTATATCCTGATACCGTATCTGGTCCTTACACTGATACTGATAGGCAAGAGGGACTATTACCATTACCTTCTTCCGTTGCTTCCGTATGTGGCGTTGTTTTTCACATTGTGTTTCAGACGCTCTCTCCGTGCGGTTGTCGCGGCTGTGTGCATCTTGTTCCTTGCCGGCAGCTTTTACCAGCACAAGCAGCTGGTGAAAATCGTTTCAGAGCGGGATTATCTTGAGAATGTCTATTCCCAGACCGACAGGATGTTTCTTTCAGTTCCGGAGAAAGACCGTAACTCGGTGTGGAATTTCAACCTTTACTCTACGTTTGAAGATCGTCCGCGGGTATGCTCCCTTCACGGAGCGTTCCTGCATGCAGGAGTAACCCCGGGGAACAGGATTTTCATCCGGCTACACATTGACAGGTTCGGCAAGGACGAGAGAGTCGAATCCAATGCCCCGGAATGGGTAATGCGCTTTATGGACGGTGACGATAATGAAAGTACGGAATACATTGACAGTAATTATACGCTCGTGGCGAAGACGGACCGGAGCTGCGGGTTTGAGGTAGGTCTTTACAGAAGAAATGCTACAGAAGCTGGTACAGATGATAATTAGGCTGCTGAAAACCGAGTTTTTCAGATTTGCCGTAGTCGGGGTCATTGCAACGGCTATCCATTACGGGCTGTATCTGCTCCTGAAATCAGTCGTAAATGTCAATATCGCATATACTGCAGGCTATATCGTAAGTCTTGTCTGCAACTTCGTCCTTACGGCCAAGGTTACGTTCCGGACAGGCGTCTCTGCCCTCCGTGGTGTCGGGTTTGCCCTCAGCCATGCCGTTAACTACTGCCTGCACATCGTGCTGCTCAACCTGTTCATCAGGCTCGGGGTTCCCTCCGGCCTCGCTCCTGTCCCTGTGTATTGCATCGCAATCCCGGTGAATTTTCTCCTGGTAAGGACTGTGTTCAGGCGTCTGCGCTGACAGACAATATGTTGTGAAGTCAATAAATTTCTTGAAATACTTGCAATTACAATAAATTATCCATATTTTTGCGCGCCTTTTGAACGGGACTTGCAGTTATCCCGGATAAGGTACAGAAAATAAAGTTAAACCCGCTAATTTGTTTTTATTGATTTATGGAAGAAAACAAGACAGTAGCTGTTGAGGAGACTCCTGTACAGGAGGCGGCTCCGGCAGCAGAAGAAACCAGGAAGCCTGTTCTTAACGCTTCAGTGGATCCTGACAAGTTCGACTGGGATGCATTCGAAGGCGAGGCAGCCTATGGCGCGAACAAGGCCGAGATCGAGCAGATGTATGACAATACTCTCTCCAAGGTCGTTGAAGGCGAAGTGGTCGACGGTACCGTTACCGCTATCAGCAAAAGAGAAGTGATTGTCAATATCGGTTACAAGAGCGAAGGCGTCATAATGGCTCCGGAGTTCCGTTATAACCCGGACCTCAAGGTAGGCGACACGGTAGAAGTGTACGTAGAGTCCACGGAGGACAAGAAAGGCCAGCTGGTCCTTTCCCACAAGAAAGCCCGTGCACTCCGCTCCTGGGATATGGTCAATGCAGCATATAACAACAACGAGATTGTCAAAGGTTATGTCAAGACCCGCACGAAAGGCGGTATGATCGTCGACATCTTCGGAATCGAGGCCTTCCTGCCTGGTTCTCAGATCGACATCAAGCCTATCCGCGACTACGACCAGTACGTAGACACTACAATGGACTTCAAGATCGTGAAGATCAACCAGGAGTTCCGCAATGTCGTTGTTTCACATAAAGCCCTTATCGAGGCAGAGCTCGAACAGCAGAAGAGCGAGATCATCAGCAAGCTCGAGAAAGGACAGGTACTTGAAGGTACAGTCAAGAACATCACCAGCTACGGTGTATTCGTCGACCTGGGCGGCGTAGACGGACTCATCCATATTACGGATCTTTCATGGGGCAGGATCAACCATCCGGAAGAGGTTGTCAAGCTCGACCAGAAGATCAGGGTCGTTATCCTCGACTTCGATGAGGCCAAGAAGAGAATCGCCCTCGGTCTCAAGCAGCTTACGGTTCATCCTTGGGATGCTCTCGATCCGAACCTCAAGGTCGGTGACAAGGTTAAGGGTAAAGTCGTTCTCATCGCCGATTACGGTGCTTTCGTAGAGATCGAGCCTGGTGTCGAGGGTCTTATCCATGTATCCGAAATGTCATGGTCTCCAAGGCTCCGTATCGCCCAGGATTTCCTGAAGGTAGGAGACGAGGTAGAGGCACAGATCCTTACACTCGACAGGGAGGAGAAAAAGATGTCCCTGGGACTCAAGCAGCTTATGCCGAACCCATGGGAGAGCATCCGCGAGAAATATCCTATCGGATCCAAGCATACGGCCATTGTCCGCAATATCACCAACTTCGGAGTATTTGCAGAACTCGAGGAGGGTGTTGAAGGACTGGTTCATATCAGCGATATTTCCTGGACAAAGATCAAGCATCCGTCAGAGTTCGTTCAGCCTGGCGACAAGATCGATGTCATGATACTTGACTTCGATGAGGAGAACCACAAGCTCAGCCTCGGACACAAGCAGCTTCTGCCTAATCCTTGGGACGAGGTGGAAAGCACCTATGAAGTAGGTTCGGTTCATGACGGTACGATAGCAAGCATCTCTGACAAGGGTGCTACGGTTACTCTTGATGGTGACGTTGAAGGCTTCTGCCACAGCAAGGACCTTGTCAAGGAAGACGGCTCCATGCCAGTTGCAGGCGATGTGCTTCCGTTCAAGGTTACCGAGCTCAAGCGCAGTACCAAGAAGATCACCCTTTCTCATGTGAAGACTTATTCTTCTGCAGAAGAGCCTAAGGCTGCAGGAAAGCCTGTCGGCGATACCGACAGCACAAAGAAGGCCATCAAGAAGATCAGTTCAAATCTTGAGAAGACCACCCTTGGTGATATTTCCGAGCTTGCAGCTCTCAAAGACAAGCTTGAGAAAGGTGAATAATCTGTCCTGCAGATGAATTTCACGCTGAATATTCTGGGCACGGCTTCGGCCCTGCCCACTTCAGAAAGATATTCCAGCGCTCATGTACTCGATGTGCATGGGCGCTTGCTTTTGATCGATTGCGGGGAAGGAACACAGATGCAGATGCGCAGGATGGGGATATCCTTCCTCAAAATCGACACTGTCTGTCTTTCGCACATACACGGGGACCATATATTCGGGATCTTCGGGCTTCTCAGTACTATGGGAATGCTTGGCAGGACTTCTGTCCTGACAGTATTCGCTCCGCCGGCATTCCGTCCGGTTCTGGATTTTTTCCTGAAGACATTCGGTGAAGGACTGAGGTTCGGGATTGACCTGCACGAACTCTCCTGCAAAGAACCGGAGGTGGTCTTCCGGACACGGACAATAGAGTTGCTGTCCTTTCCGCTGAACCATCGGATCGAGACTTATGGCTTTATCATCAGAGAGAAGGAGCCTGCCTATAATGTAAAGAAGGATTCTATCGCCGGATACGGCCTTTCATTGGCGGAAATAGGCACGCTTAAAAGAGGGGAAGATGTCGTACGCTGCTCCGCAGAAGGGACGGAAACTATATCTGTCGCTGAAGCTGCATATAAGCCGTATGTGCCCCGCAGCTACGCCTACTGCAGCGACACGGCTCCTTTTTCCGCCCTGTCCGGCTGGGTCAGGGGAGTGGACCTGCTGTACCATGAAGCTACATATCCTGAAGACATGAAGGATCTTGCTGTAAAGACATTCCATTCTACGGTCGTGGATGCGGCGGAATGCGCCTTGGAGGCAGGGGTCGGCAAACTGGTCATAGGACACTATTCCTCCAGGTTTTCGGATCTGTCCATTTTCCTGGAGCAGGCCAGGAAGGTTTTCCCGGATACTGTTCTTGCACATGAACTGGATACTGTGGAGATTCCCTTGAAAAAGTCAGGTATTCGCTAAATTTCATTATTTTTGCCGGATGAAAAAAATGTACCTCATTTGTATCGCTATCGCCGCGGCTTTTGTGTTCCAGGTCCCGTCTCCTGCGCAGAAGCGGTCGGCCCAGGAGGCATATATAGAAAAATATGCACAAATGGCAGTCGACGAGATGTTCCGCAGCGGCGTTCCTGCAAGTATCACATTGGCCCAGGGTATGCTGGAGTCTGCCAATGGGCAGTCGTATCTTGCGACGGAAGGAAACAACCATTTCGGCATCAAGTGCCATGACTGGAAAGGCCCTGGAGTGTATATCGATGCGGAAAAAAGGAATGAATGTTTCCGTAAATACAGGTCCGTTTCGGACTCGTACAGGGACCATTCTGACTTCCTGCGTTACAGGGACAGGTACAAACCGTTGTTCGATCTGAAGATTACTGATTACAAGGGGTGGGCACACGGTCTCAAACGTGCCGGATACGCTACTGATCCTGCTTATCCGAGGAAACTTATAGGCTTGATAGAGACGTATGACCTTTCCCGTTTTGACCAGACCGACACAAAGGCCATAAGAAAGCAGAACAGGCTGTCCAGAAAAGAAATGCGCCGTCTGAAAAAGGCGAGTGCTGCGGCTGCTGCACTTGCAGCATCGCAGGACGGCACGGACGGAAGCGGGACTCCGGTGTCTGATGTCAGGAAACCGGAAGTCATTGCCGTGGCTCCTGGAAGCAGAGTCCCCGAGTCTCCGACGGTCCTGGAAGAGCCGCGTCCATATGAAGGCCCGCGTTCCGAGTTCAGGTTCTCCCTTTCGCGTCAGCTTTATTCTCAGAACGGAGTGGCTTTCGTCTATTCAAAGGAAGGCGAGTCATACCGGTCCATAGCGGAACTTTACAGCCTTTTCTTGCGTGAAATACTGTATTTCAATGACATATCGGAAGATAAAGAGCTTTCTCCAGGTACCATTGTCTACCTGCAGCCCAAAAAGAACAGGGCAGCATCGCATCTGGACAAATACATAGCCGAGGGGGATGAGTCATTGTATGAGATTTCACAGCGTTATGCAGTCAGACTTCGCTCGATAATGAAAAAGAACGGATTTGCCCCCGACCATATCCTCAGGACCGGCGATACAGTGCTTTTGAGATAATGAATTCAGATGAAGATGACATTTAACTGGAAAACCGCGGGAGTGTTGCTTGCCGCGGCCTTTATAGTGATTGCCGCTATTCTAGCCGGCAGATATGCGGCTGATAACAGGATGCCCTGCTTTACGAAGGATTACGTCCTGTATGTCTATCCCGATACCGATGCCATGACCGCAATAGATTCCCTTATGGACGGGGCCGGTGCCCTCAGAAGGGGAAGTCTGGAAAGATGTGCCAGGAAAGAGGGGCTGGAGGAAGGCATCAGGCCTGGCCGCTATGTTATCGAACCGTCTTTTACTGCGGTTTATGCAGTCCGCATGATGGTTCATGGCTGGCAGACTCCCCAGAATATGACTCTCTCCGGTACCATCAGGACAAAGGACCGTCTGGCTGCGAAGATAGGAATGCAGATGATGGCGGATTCCTCCCAGGTGGCAGAGGCTTTACAGGATTCGGCTTTTCTTGCCGGCTATGGCTTTACTCCGGAGAATGTTTTCGCTATGATATTGCCGGATACGTACCAGATGTATTGGACGGCGTCTGTCAGGGATATTTTCGACAGGCTGAAGAAAGAGTATGATATTTTCTGGACTGAAGAACGTAAAGAAGCTGCCGGAGCACAGGGGCTTACCCCATATGAAGTATCCGTAATGGCTTCCATTGTCAGCGGGGAGACCCTCAAGGACTTCGAATATCCCAAAATCGCAGGAGTGTACCTTAACCGTCTCCATAAGGGAATGAGGCTCCAGGCCGACCCTACGATAGCATTCTGCCATGGCTATACGCTTGACAGGATTTTAAAGAAGCATCTGAAAGTAGATTCCCCGTATAACACCTATAAATATAAAGGACTGCCTCCCGCTCCGATCAATGTCCCGCCCAAAGCCTGTATCGAGGCTGTCCTGCATCCGGACGAACATGGATATATCTATTTCTGCGCAAGTCCGGAATTCGACGGGACCCACAGGTTTGCGGTCACTTACAGCGAACATCTGAAAAATGCCAGGGCATTCCAGAGAGCGCTTTCACAGCGGCAGAGGGAACAGGCCGCCGCGGCATCTTAGAAACTGTTTTGAATTTTCCCGGAAATCCTTTTATGGACCTTTCCGGGAAAATTCATGCCTGAAAATTTCAGAACGGTTCTTTTAGGTTTTCCAGAATCATATTTCCTATAATTCTGGCAGAAATCCCTATGAGTTCTTCGCAGGGGCGTTTCCTGTAGTATTCCGGTGTCCGGTCGGAGGGTTCCGGTGATTCTGCAGGAAGTTCCTGAGTCTGGCCGGAAGGCATGCCTATCCCGTTTTTGCCTACGGTACTTTTGGGTACCAGTCCCAGAAGTTCCTTGCATACTATTGAGCCGTTCAGTTCCCTGAATTTTGCCGCCGCTTCCTGAACGAGCGCGTAATTGGCCGTTCTGTCTGATTTTACCGAAGGATCTGCCGCAGGGTGGATGTAGCCGGTTATCATGAACATTGCGGTGACGCTTCCGCATACTTCCCTCAGTCTTCCCATTCCTCCGCCGAGACCGGAAGCCAGAGTCGCTGCCGTATCTTCATCCAGACCGAGAATGTCATTATATGCAAGCAGGACAGACTGGCAGCAGTTGAATCCGCGGACGCGGAAATTCTCCTTTGCCGCAACTACGCGGTCCTCTATGTCGAAATCGTCAGGTAAGGATTTGATTTTCAAATTATTCGATGCCATATTTATGATAGATTCCATTTTCTCTTTGCAAATTTAGTCAAAATCATATTATCTTTGGGTTCTGTAACGTGTACTTGTCATGAAAAAACCTGTAATGCTGGCTGCAGTGGCCGTATTGACAGCCCTTGCAGTAGGTCTGGCCGTATGGTTCGGCATGAAGAGGCCGGACCGAAGTGCCGCAGTGCCTGAAGGTCAGGTCGTTTATGTGGGAACATATGGGAGCGGTCTGTACCGCTATATATTCGCTCCGTCCGGCGGGACTTTCACATTCCTCGGGAAAGCGGATGCCGTGAACCCTTCTTATCTGGCCCTTGGGGAAGAAAACAGTAATGACGGCTTTTATGACATATATGCTGTCTCGGAGAACGGAGCCGCTTCAGGGATATATTCATTTGCAGACGACATAATGCTTTCCCGGACCGGGCACAGTACCGGTACCGGGCAGGATCCGTGCTTTCTGCTTTTTGACGGGGCAGGTCAGACTCTTATGACTGCTGATTACGGGAGCGGGTCGCTGTCCGTGTTTCAGGTAGAGGCCAACGGCAGTGTCGGGGACTTGCTTCAGAGAATGGAATTCCAGGGGTGCGGTCCTGTGGCTTCACGTCAAGGGTCGTCGCATATCCACCAGTTAAAGTTTCTGGAAGGAGACGGTTCCAGATATCTTCTCGCCACTGATCTCGGAGCAGACAGGATAAGGGTCATGAAGGTATCCGGCCATATGGAAGGTCCTGTTCAGGACTGCCGGTACGGCGGCCGGGATGTCCTTACGTATCTTCCTGAAACGGACATATTGTGCGGGGCTGGAAGCGGCCCGAGGCATATTGAGGTCGACACTCTGAGGCACCGCCTTTATTGTCTTACCGAGCTTTCCGGAGAACTTCTGATATTCAGCTATTCGTTCGGGGGAGACGGGCTGCCGTTTTTTGAACTCTCCGGAAGGCTCCTCGCCGATGAAACCCGTTCCGGAGGCAGTGCCGATATCCATCTCCATCCTTCCGGAAAATTTCTCTACACGTCACACAGGCTGAAAAAGGACGGCATTTCGATTTTTTCCATAGGAGAGGACGGCTCGGTCGTGAAAACCGGATATTGCCGTACGGGAAAGCATCCGAGGAATTTCACTTTCACGCCGGACGGCACGGCAATGCTTGTCGCCTGCAGGGACGACTGTTCCGTGGAAGTCTATGACATAGATACGGATTCGGGAGCCCTGGCCTATTCGGGTACGAGACTCCGGCTTTCCGGTGACATGCCTTCATGTGTAGTCATAGCTAAATAATATCATATGAAACTTTCTGTTTGTATATGCCTCTTTTTTGCTGCCGTTGCGCCCATGTACGATGCCGCTGCGGCAGATGCAGATTTTGCACGTAATGCGGATTCCGGATATATCCATCTGAAAGATATCAGTTATGTCTCTGAAGATGAAACTGATGCATACCGTCTTGAAAGGTGCAGGCTGGACATTTATTATCCTGAAGAGTCCGACGGTTTCGCTACTCTTGTGTGGTTTCATGGCGGAGGGCTGGAAGTCGGTTCCAAATCTTTGCTTCAGGAATTCCGCGGACAGGGATTTGCCGTAGTGGATGTCAATTACAGACTTTCCCCGCGGGCCAAGTGCCCTGCCTATATCGAAGATGCGGCGCAGGCTGTGGCGTGGGTCTTCGACCATATCGCCGAGTATGGCGGAACCGCAGACCAGATTTATGTCGGGGGACATTCGGCCGGCGGATACCTCACCCTTATGCTTGTGCTGGCGAAAGATTACATGGCGGCATGGGGCGCTGATGCGGACCGTATCGCCAAGGCTTACCCTGTCAGCGGCCAGACGGCAACTCATTATACCATAAAGGCAGAACGTGGTCTTTCGAGAGATATCCCTGTCATCGATGAATTCGCCCCTTCGAATAACGTCCGCAAGGAGGGAGCCCCTCTGATGCTGATTACCGGTGATGATGATCTGGAAATGCTGGCCCGCTATGAGGAAAACCTCCACCTGTATTCCCTGCTAAGGTATTTCGGGCATCCGGTCGACCTGTACCAGCTTGAAGGCTTCAACCACGGCAATGTCATCGGCCCTGCATCTTATCTGATCCGTGATGACATCAAGCGTCTGTGGAAAGAATATAAGGAGGGGAAACGGTAGTACACCTTTAGTACATCTGGATAAAAATCAAAAGGCTCTTAATCAGATGATTAGGAGCCTTTCTTTGTACTCGGCCGGAGAATCGAACTCCGATTGCAAGATTGAGAATCTTGAGTACTAACCGTTATACGAGCCGAGCGTTTTATTTTTGGGACTGCAAAGATATGGCAAGTTTTTTTTACTTCCAAATTTTTTTGCGCCGCAATTCCGTTTTTATTTCAGGAACACGAAGAACACCGCCATTATAAGGCAGATGAAGGCTGCCAGGTGGTTCCACTGCAGGCCCTGCCCCTTGAACATTAAAGTTACTATTACCGTGAAGACGGTAAGTGATATGACTTCCTGGATGACTTTCAGCTGCATGAGGGAGAACGGGCCCCCGTTGCCGTTGAAGCCGATCCTGTTGGCCGGGACCTGTGCGCAATATTCGAAAAAAGCTACCGCCCATGAGAACATGATGACAAGTATCAGAGGCCAGCCTGAGGAAATCTTCATCTCCTGGAGCTTGAGGTGCCCGTACCAGGCGAATGTCATGAAAATGTTGGAAGTGATCAGAAGAAGGATTGTCCAGACTGCTCTCATTGTCCTAATAATCAGTGTCGTATGCGCGACAGGTTTAACTTTGTCAACTGCTTCCCTGCGAAAGCGGCGGCAAAAATACTATAAAATTTGTAAAAACATCATGATTGTAGTATTTTTGTTCGATTTGCATTTTTCTTAGTGATATCTATGTTTTAATATTTGATAAAATGACACTTATAAAATCTATTTCCGGAATCAGGGGAACGATTGGCGGGGTTCCCGGTGAGGCCCTTACCCCTGTAGATATCGTTAAATTCACATATGCCTATTGCGTAAAACTGAGAGAGCGCAGACCGAAGGCAGCCGGGGAAAGATATCGCGTGGTCGTAGGAAAGGACGCCCGCATTTCCGGTGAAATGGTCGAGAATATAGTCTGCGGGACGCTGATTGCCTGCGGTGTAGACGTGGTAAAGGCAGGGTTCGCTTCTACTCCGACTACGGAAATGGCAGTGATTTTCGAACAGGCGGACGGTGGCATTATCCTGACAGCATCGCATAATCCCATGCAGTGGAATGCCTTGAAACTGCTGAATGAAAAGGGAGAGTTCCTTAACGCAGAGGAAGGCGCAGCCATACTTGAATGCGCCGACAGTTCGGAATTCGATTTCGCTCCGGTGGAGGAACTTGGCGAAGTCGTGGAGTCCGACTTTACCGACAGGCATATCGATGCGGTCCTGGCTCTCGAAGCTGTCGATGCCGATGCTGTGAAGAAAGCCGGTTTCAAAGTGGTCCTTGACGCGGTGAACTCGGTCGGAGGCATCATCATGCCGCGGCTGCTCAAGAGACTCGGAGTCGAATGTATCGAACTCAACTGTACTCCGGACGGACATTTCGCCCATAATCCGGAGCCGCTTCCTGCCAACCTTACCGCACTGTCGGAAGCCGTGGTGGAAAACCATGCCGACCTGGGAATATCCGTGGATCCGGATGTGGACAGGCTTGCCCTTATCTGTGAGGACGGGACTCCTTTCGGAGAAGAATATACCCTTGTAAGCGTAGCGGATTACCTTCTTTCAAGAATTTATGACAAGGCTGCTGCAACAGGAAAGGCTATCGATGACATTGCTTCTCCGTACGCTTTCGCTACAGTTTCCAACCTTTCTTCTTCAAGAGCCCTGCGGGATGTTACTGAAAAGTTCGGCGGCGAATATTTCTCTGCCGCTGTCGGGGAAGTTAACGTAACGACGAAGATGAAAGAGTGCGGAGCGCTTATTGGCGGAGAAGGAAACGGAGGAGTGATTTATCCGGCTCTGCATTACGGCAGGGATGCAATGGTAGGAATCGCCCTTTTCCTGACCAACCTCGCCTATAAGAAATGCAGGGTGACGGAGCTTCGCGGGACATATCCGCAGTACACTATCGCCAAGAACAAGATACAGCTTTCGGACAAGTCCCTGATCGATAAGATTCTAAACAGGATGAAGGAAATCTATTCTTCGGAAAACATCAACGATATCGACGGGGTCAAGATTTCATTCGAGTCCGAAAGGAAATGGGTGCATCTCAGAAAATCGAACACCGAACCCATAATCAGGATTTATGCCGAGGCTCCCGATGCCGCTCAGGCCGAAAAGCTTGCAGAGGATATTATCGGTATAGCCCGGGATATAATAAAGGAATAAAGGATGTTTTCTTTCAGGACGACACCTTTGGAGGAGCAGCTGGACAAGTCTCTTGTCGAGGGACAGGTCGGCTGCTTCTGTACGCAGAACAGCTGGGATGCGGATAAGGGCCGGTACCTCTATGACCTGTTCAGGGAGCGGGGAAACCTTGCCCGTATCTTTTCGCCGCAGGATACGGAACTTACTCCCGCTATCGGCCATATAGAAGTCCGGGCCGAAGATATCAAAGGGCTCAGCGCCCTGGTGGTCGAGATCCAGGATGTCGGTGCGAGGTATTTCAGCTATACCGGGGATGTATTTCATCTGATGTCCGTGATGAAGGACCTCGGGGATGACGCTCCTTCTCTTTATATAGTCGACCATATGAATCCGGCAGGCCGTACGGTCGAGGGTTCGATGCCGTCCGGGGACTGTGAGCCTTATGTGCCGAAAGTCGCCCATCGTCACGGCCTTACTTTAGGCGAACTGGCCAATCTGTACCATAATGAGATAGGCGCCCGATATCCTCTTCATGTGATTTCGGCGATGGCTTCGGAGTCCGGCAGGCGGCTTATGCCGTGGACAATCGCTCCGTCATCCGACATCCCGGGGCTTTTCACATGCGACATGTACAGCGGCGGCGCCCTGTGGAACAGCACCAATGTTACTCCTGGAATCGGAACACCGCGTCCTTATGAATATATCGGCGCTCCGTTTATAAAGACAGACAGGTACGATCCGTTGCCTCAGCCTGCTGGTGTGCTGCTGAGGCCATGCTCGTTTACTCCGGCTTGCGGACGGTATGCAGGCCAAAAATGTTATGGATACCAGATAATCCTTGAGCCCGGCGCCGGGTATCATTCGTTGATGCATACCCTGCAGCTTATAAGGCATTTCCATGAGAGATATCCGGTATTCGAGCTTCAGGACGGCTTCTTTGCGAAACTGGCGGATCCTGTTCTTGCCGGCTTTGTCAGCGGGAGCGTCTCTGCAGAGGAAGCCCGCGGACATATGAAGTCCGAAGAGCAGAAATGGATACGCAAGGCGAAAAAATACATTCTGTACGAAAATCAGCCGTACCGGATCAAGTAGAGGAAACACGGCAAACCGTACATCGGCTTCCGGCTGGTCCGGACTTGAAAATTGATTTGGATTAATCGAAAATATTATTTACCTTTGCAGCCCTTTTGAGGACTTTCCGATCCGAAAAAGGGCTGTATTTATTATAAAACAATTAATTACAAACAAAATGATCAAACAGTACGAAACCGTTTTCATTGCAACTCCCGTTTTGTCTGAAGCCCAGATGAAGGAAGCGGTTGCCAAGTACGTCGGCCTCATCAAGGAGAATGGCGGTGAGGTGGTGTACGAAGAGGATTGGGGACTGAAGCAGCTTGCTTACCCTATCCAGAAGAAGACCACTGGTTTTTATTATCTTATCGAGTTCAAGGCTGATACCCAGTTCATCGATGTACTCGAGACCCAGTATCGTCGTGACGAGAGGATTATCCGTTTCCTCACATTCGCAATGGACAAGCATGCCGTTGCCTATGCAGAGAAGAGAAGAGCTAACAAACAGAACAAGGAGTAGGAATCATGGCACAGAACAGTGAAATACGTTATCTCAACCCTCCTACAGTAGAGGTAAAGAGAAAGAAATATTGCCGTTTCAAAAAGGCAGGTATCAAATATGTCGATTACAAGGACGCTGAGTTCCTCAAGAAGTTCCTTAACGAGCAGGGTAAGATCCTTCCACGCCGTCTGACCGGTACTTCACTCAAGTTCCAGAGGAAAGTGGCCCAGGCCGTTAAACGCGCAAGGCATCTCGCACTTCTCCCATACGTAACCGATCTTTTGAAATAAGGAGGAAAGCTATATGGAAATCATACTGAAGAAAGATGTGGCCAATCTCGGCCATGCAGACGATATCGTAGAGGTTAAGACAGGTTATGCTGTCAACTACCTTATCCCTCAGGGATTGGCTATATTCGCTACTCCGTCTGCCAAGAAAGTCCTTGCAGAAAATATCCGCCAGCGTGCACACAAGGAGGCCAAACTCCGTGCTGATGCAGAGGCTCTTGCAGCCAAGCTTGCAGAGGCTTCAGTGAAAGTGGCTGTAAAGGTAAGCGAGTCAGGCAAGATCTACGGTTCTGTTACTACAGCCCAGATCGCAGATGCTCTCGTAGCTGCCGGACTCGAGATTGACAAGAAAGATATCACTATCGTATCAGACTCTGTAAAAGAGCTTGGAACATATGAGGCATCAGTAAAGTGCTACAAGGATATCAAAGGTACTGTCAAGTTTGAAGTCGTAGCTGAATAATACAGCGAAGAGCATATAAAAAATCCGGACTTCATTGGAAGCCCGGATTTTTTATATAGTTGCAGTTCATTATTTTTCTTCCTTTTTCCCTTCCGTCTCGGAGGATGATGTATCCGAATCCTTCTTATACTTGAACCTGCGGATTTTCTGCGTGGCGGTCTTTTCGAAAGGCTCCTTCATCACTTCCACTTCATTGATTTTGGAGAACTTGTTGACGTGCTTGTTGACATAGTTGAGGATAGCCTTCTTGCGTGCCTCGAGCTTTTCGAAGAACTGGTCTTCACCCTCCTGGTTCCAGTTGATAATGTTGTCATTGAACTGTACAAGGGCTACCAGGCGTCCGTTGCGCTCTACGACAAGGGATTCGTTGACCTCGTCCATATTGTTGATGACGTTCTCGATTTCTTCCGGATAGATATTTTCCCCTGAAGGCCCGAGAATCATGTTGTTCAGACGTCCTTTTATATAGTAGCGTCCTTTTTCATCTACAGTAGCCAGGTCATTTGTGCGGAACCATCCGTCATCGGTAAATACCGAGCGCGTCCTTTCCGGGTCCTTGTAATACCCGAGCATCACGTTGTTGCCTTTGCAGACTATCTCTCCTTCACCGGTTTCCGGATTTACGTCCAGCAGCTTGACAGTCACTCCATAAGCTGCGATGCCGGTGGAGCCCGGCTTCGTGTACTTTACCCCGGCGTTGCAGATAAGCGGGGCCGTTTCGGTAAGGCCATAGCCTATGGCGTAAGGGAAACGGGCCTTTTTAAGGAATTCCTCAACGGTGATGTCGAGTTTCGAACCGCCTATTCCGAAGAATTTCAGCCTGCCTCCGAATGTCGCCTTGAGCTTCATTCCTATGAGCCTGCAAAGCAGGGTAGGGGTATGGCGCTTCATCCATTTCAGTACACGGCTTCTCCGTATTGTCGGTATGACGCTGTTCCTGTAGATTTTCTCGATGATAAGCGGAACGGACAGCATGACGGAAGGCCTGACGCTCTTCATCGCGGCAAGCAGGACTGTCGGTGTAGGCGGCTTCTGTATATAGTAGACGCATGCTCCGCAGAAAATAGGGTAGAGCACGCCTATGCTCAGCTCATATGTATGGGCCATCGGAAGAATCGACAGCCAGACATCCTTTTCCGTGCACTTGTGTGCGTGCAGGGATGCCATGATATTGGAGCAAAGGTTTCTGTGGCTGAGCATCACTCCTTTTGCGTTCCCTGTAGTTCCGGATGTGTAGATGATGGTCGCAAGGTCGTCCGGGAGCGGCTGCGATACTTTCCCGTCGCAGGTGAAAGCCTCATCGTCACGTTTTATCGTCTCGAAGGTCTCGATGTCTATGACGAGTACCATCCTGTCCATGCACTCCCTGCTGACCTTGTGAAGGAGCCTTTTGGAGACGAATATGGCTTTACTGCCCGAATGCGTGAGTATATTGGTGACCTCGTTTTCGGACGAGTCGGGAAGTATGGGGACAGAAATCCTTCCGAACGGGACCAGGGAGAACATCGCCACTGTCCAGTTGGGCATGTTCTGCGAGAGGATCGCCACCCTGTCGCCTGCCCCTATCCCGTACCGGGACAGATGATGGGACAGCTCATCGCATTTGCGCTTGAAACTGCCGTAGGTATATCCCATGTCTGAGTCCAGCATCTGCGACAGACGGTTCTTTTCGTAGACGGTAGTTGAGTATTCGTACAGTTTGCCCAGCGTATCGATATACTTCTCTCGCAGTTTCATCAGTTGTTTGGATATGATATTCATCTCGCCTGTCTCTAATGTGTTACATATCCTTCCCGATGTTTGCCTTCCATGTGCATCTGTTCATAGATTTCCTGGATGCGCTGCATGTCTGCCCTGGCATCGTCAGTGATTTCGAATTTCTGTCCTCTGCCGACACGTTTGGTCTTCCAGTCGAAATAGCCCAGATATACCGGTATGTTACATTCCTGAGCTATGGTATGGAACCCGGTCTTCCATCTTTTGACGGCTTTCCGTGTACCTTCAGGAGCTATGGCCAGATGCATTTTATCGGCCTTGTTCATTTCGTGTATAAGGCTTACCATCAGTGAGGTAGGGCTTTTCCTGTCGACCGGCACCGCACCCAGTGCCCTGAGGATGGCGCCGAGCGGCCACCAGAAAAATTCCTTGGCTATCATGACATTGGCCCGGCCTCCTACTGATGTGTAATAAAGGTATGATACTACGAAATCCCACATGGAGGTGTGCGGTACACCGAGGATTACGCATTTGTCTTCAGGGACAGGAGGCTCTACTGCCGTCCAGCCCATCGACCTGAGCAAGAATCCGCAAAATCTTTTCCACATAATTATTAGATGTTGACATCCTCCAGTTCCTCCTCGGAGCGGAGGTTCTGCCGGATGAAATTCTGTCTGTCGATAGTGTTGTCGCCCATGTAGAATTCCATGAGCTCGGCGATGGATTCCTCATCGCTCAACTGTACCAGGTCGAGTTTTATGTCTTCGCCGATGAAATTCCTGAATTCTTCGAACGAAATTTCCCCGAGACCTTTGAATCTGGTGATTTCTACACCTGTCTTCAATGCCTTTATCGCCGCTTCCTTTTCTTCGATGCTGTAGCAGTAGCGGGTCTCTTTCTTGTTCCTTACCCTGAAAAGGGGAGTCTGGAGTATGTGCACGTGTCCCCGGCGCACCAGATCAGGATAATATTTCAGAAGGAAAGTGACTACCAGCATGCGGATGTGCATTCCGTCGTCATCGGCATCGGTGGCTACTATGATGTTGTTGTATCTCAGGTTATCCATGTCTTCCTCGACTCCGAGAGCGGCGATAAGAAGACTCAATTCCTCATTTTCGGCCACTTTCTTGCGGCTTTCCTTATAGCAGTTGATAGGTTTTCCCCTGAGGCTGAATACGGCCTGTGTCTCGGCGTTGCGTGCCTTGGTGATGGTTCCGCTTGCGGAGTCTCCCTCGGTGATGAATATGCTGGTCTGCCCGGCGAGTTCCTGACGGCTGGCCGGCAGCTTGTCATTGTAGTGTACGCGGCAGTCGCGCAGCTTCTTGTTATATACGTTTGTGCGCTTGTTCCTTTCCTTGGTCTTTTTCTGGATTCCGGAGATTTCCTTGCGCTCCTGCTCGGAAGCTATGATCTTTTCCTGCATTGCCGAAGCGACATCCTTGTGCATATGCAGGTAGTTGTCCAGATTGGTCTTTATGAAGTCGTTTACAAATGTCCTGATGGTCGGTCCCCTGTCCGTACTGAGCGAGCCGTCGGCTTCCTTTACCGTCTTTTCCCACATATAGGTGGAGCCGAGCTTGATTTTGGTCTGGGACTCGAAATGCGGTTCCTGTATCTGTATGCTTATGGCCCCTACGATACCCTGCCTGATGTCTTCTGGAGCATAATCCTTCTTGAAAAACTCCTTTATGGTCTTGGCTATGGCTTCCCTGAATGCCGCCAGGTGGGTGCCTCCGTCCCTTGTATTCTGTCCGTTGACGAACGATACGATGTTTTCCCCGTAGCTGTTCCCGTGGGTCAGGACGATTTCGATATCCTCGCCTTCCAGATGTACTGGCGGATAGAGCGGCTGCTCGGTCATGGAGTCATTGATAAGGTCCAGAAGACCGTTTCTGGAGGTGTATGCAGTCCCGTTGACATTCAGGGTCAGGCCTTTTTTCAGATAGGCGTAGTTCTTCACCATGGATATCACGTACTCCATATTATAGGAGAAATCCCCGAACATCTCTTCATCCGGAGTGAATCTGGTAAGGGTCCCGTTCTTTTCTCCGGAGTCTGTCATGCCGGACTCGAGCAGTTCTCCCCGGCTGAAAGAAGCGCTGGAGGCTTTGCCGTCCCTGAAAGACTCTACGAAGAAAGACGAAGAAAGGGCGTTTACGGCCTTGGTTCCCACACCGTTGAGGCCGACTGACTTTTTGAATGCCGCGTCATCGAACTTTCCTCCCGTGTTCAGCTTGCTTACCACATCCACCACTTTATCCAAAGGTATGCCTCGGCCGAAGTCCCTGACAGTCACTTCCTTTCCTTCAATGGTAATGTTGATGGTCTTTCCGAACCCCATGGTGAACTCATCTATGGAGTTGTCGATCACTTCTTTAAGCAGGACATAGATTCCGTCTCCGGGGTTGTCTCCGTTGCCGAGTCTTCCGATATACATTCCCGCCCTTTTGCGGATATGTTCGTTCCACTCCAATGTCTTGATATTGTCACCGGTATAATTCACTGTCTCGTCAGCCATATTCAGATATCCGTTTTCTAAAAGCCAAATTTCTGCAAAAATACTAAAAAAAATCGGACAATCTCCAGCATAAAACGCCCGCAGTGTATTCCGAAAGTCGATAAAAAGGTTGAAAATGTTGGATTTGATGCAGGAAAATAATACATTTGCAGGGTTTATTTAAACGTAAAACCCTTTAACCAGATGAGACGATTAAGATTTTTACCATTGGGACTTCTCATCTTGCTGTCATGCTCCAAAGGGGATGTCCTGCCTTCCGGAGAAGAGGGGACGGGTGAGGTTACGATTGTCCTTTCTTCCGACGGCAGCAGTGACGATGTCAGTCCGGCATTGAAGTCGGAAGAGACATATATCCCTGATACGGATGACTTTGAAGTCGAGATCTACAACTCTAAGGGAATAAGGCTGTATCGGGATACATATGCCAATTCCGCCGGCAGGAAAATCCCTCTCAACAGCGGCGAGTACCGTCTTCTTGCACAGTACGGAGATTCTTCCGGAGTGGGCTTCGATGCTGTCTGGTTCTCTGCGGACCGGCAGTTCGTCGTCCGGCCCCAGACTGTTGAATCGGTAGATGCGACGGCCAGGATGAACAAAGTGAAAGTGGCTGTCAGCCATGGCCCGAACATCCAGGCGACATATGCCGATTACTATTCGGTCATAAGGCAGGACGGCAGGCAGGAAGGACTGAAGTTCGTAAAGGACGAGACCAGGGCGGGCTATATTCCGGCAGGACAGCTCGAGTACGTTCTGTATGTAAAGAACGGCGCTACCGGCAAGTGGCTTTATTATCAGATACCTGCAAAAGAGTACGGTCCCAATTCTTTTGTGACATTCAACGTTGATTTCAATACGGGGGAAGGAGCCTTCAAGGTTTCCGTTTCTGTCAGTGACGATGTCGAGAAAGTGGACTGCGAATACGACATTCCGCTTGAGGCGACGGCTCAGGATGCCCCTTCTGTGGCGCTTTCCGGATTCGACGGGTCAAATGCGTTCTCTTTCTATGAAGGAGCGGAATACCGTAATGTCCAGGCGAACATAGTCGCGAAAGGAGGAATCAGGGACTGTATCCTGACTGTAGAATCCGATTACCTGCGGAAAGCTGGCGTACCGGAAAGCGTGAACCTTGCCGATCCTGATATGGATGCGGACGTGGAGGCGGCTCTGAAAGCCTCAGGCTTCAGGTGGGTGCGTGACATGAGGGGAAACCGTTTTGCGAACGTGGATTTCGCGCATCTGTCGGAAAGCATAAGCAGTACCGCCGGGACTGACCTTTTCAGCGGTGAATTCTCGATAACTGTCATTGACAGTGCCGACAAGACATCGGATACGGACGGCGGACCTGTCAGATTTTCCATTTCACAGAAACAGGCAGGCTTTACCTTCAACACTCCCGAGCAGTATAACGCATATGCCAGAAGGATAACCGGAGTTACAGCCTCTCTGGAAGCGGGCACCCCGGAGCCTTTAGTACTGCAGTACAGAAAGTCCGGCGGAGACGGTGCGTGGGATGAAGTAGGATATGCTTCGGTATCTGAAGACGGTACCGTGACATTCAACGATATAAAAGGGCTCGAGCCTGAAACGGAATACCAGCTCCGTGCTATCTACAACCACAATGAGAACATTGCATCGGAGATCGTATCCCTGACTACCGAGCCGGATACCCAGCCGGAAAATGCCGGTTTCGAGGATTGGAAAGAATGGACATATTATGTAAACAAGTCCGGACTCTTCTGGGGAGATGACGTCTACCAGACGAATTACGCTCCTTATGAGAATGACAGCTCCATCTGGTGGGACTGCAACAACACGGAGACCACTCCAGGGGACAGGACCAACACGGGTGCCTCATACAAGAGTTTCCCGATGGTGTCCTATGTGCCGGGAAGGGAAGGCGGCCGTGCCGCGCAGATGATGACAATCGCCATAAGCAATACTGCTACGAGCGTAACCTGTCCGAGTCCTACAGTCCGCTCCGGAAAAATCTTTTCCGGCGTGTACGGCGGAGAGCAGAGCCGTCCTTTCCTGTCGCGTCCGGACAGAATGAAATTCTGGTACAGGTACACTTCATGCGATTCGGACAGCTTCAGGGCATATGTCAGTCTCAGAAACGGCGATACCGTGATCGGAGAAGCCGAATTCACTTCTTCAGAGACGGTTTCTTCATGGAAGGGAGCAGATGTCGAAATACATTACGGCAGGACGGACCTGAAAGCGGACGCCATCTACATTGAGTTCGTATGCGGCTCAGGTTCTGACAAGTGGCAGTACGGGCTCGATGTTACGTACGGAGGAGACAAGACTGCCAATGTCCACGGCGGAAGTATCCTTATTATAGATGATTTAGAACTGATTTACGAATAACAGACAGAACAATCCATATTATGAAAAAGATTATAATTGCAATATTGGCGGTTTCATCCGTACTGACCGGATGTAAAAAGGAGAACGTCCCATCGGACAAAGGAGTCGGGATGCTTTCCCTCGGGCTTACAGGTAATGATGAATTCACGGTAGTGTCGAAGTCGGAAGACGGAACATCTGTCGATGTGAGCGGTTTTTCCGTGGTGATCGACGGGCTTGGCGGAGCATACCATAATGAATGGAAGGCATACTCCGACATGCCTTCGGTTCTCGAACTTTCATCAGGGGAGTATACGATAACGGCAACATCTCCTGTGACTGCCGGCAGCCAGTGGGGCGGACCTCTTTTCAAGGGGGAAGAGAAATTCAGTATAGAGGCCGGGGCTACAACGTCAGTCGATGTGGAATGTACCGTATCGAATGTCAAGGTATCGGTCAGTCTTGCCGAAGGATTCGAGACGGAAATCCCCGACTATGAGATAACCGTAACGGAAGTGATGGAAAACGGGAAATCCCTCGTATGGGGCAAGGATGAGGTGGCGGCCGGCACGTCAGGATATTTTTCACCGGTTTCTTTGGAAGTAAAGGTTAAGGGCTACAGATGGGACAGTTCCGATGATACGCCTTCTGTCGCGACTTCTGTAAAGACCATCACGGGTGTAACCCCTGCAAAACATTATATTCTCAATATCAGTGCGAACACAACGGGAAAAGGCGGTGTTTCGCTTACTGTCGATCCGACACTGGATGATCTTACCGAAGACATAACGGTTCCAGGATTCGAGGAGGTTCCTGTCGAAGGAGGGGACGAACCCGATACGGATCCGGATGATCCGTCGGACGGCTCCGGCATAGTCATGGAATGGCCGTCGAATCCTGATTTCGCTCCGGTCGTGATCGGAGAAACCGACGTAAACCTTACAATTACGGTCCCTGCGGGAATCAAGGCGTTCATTGTCAATGTCAGCGACAATTTCAAGCCTGCCGTATCCGCTATCACTACTGGCGGAGTCGATTACATTGATCTTATAAATGATACGAAAGTCATCGGCTTACTGTCGGTCATGGACTCTTCAATGCCGCTTGGCGAGGAATTGAAAGGACAGACTTCAGTGGATTTCTCCCTGACATCTCTCGTGAATCTGATAGGTACGTTAGGCTTACCTGCTGACAGCTATGAATTCTCTCTGGATCTTACCGATGCAAATGACGTACGGTTCACCAAGACGCTTACGTTCCTTCTTATGGATAATCAGGAGTAGGTTATGAAAAGATCAGGCCTTATACCGGTAGCCGTCCTTTTTCTCCTGTCCGCATTTTCCTGCAGCAAGTCGGGCCAGGAAGAAGCGTACGGCTATCTGTATGTGAATCTTGATGAGGATGACAGTCAGGAAATCGTCGTCAGGAGTACACCGTCAGAAGAGAGGGTCTTTTCTGTCACGGTTTATGACGCTCTCGGGAAGCAGGTCGCTTATACAGAGGATTACAGGACACTGGAAAACGATCCGCTTGTGCTTCCTGCCGGCCGTTCGGAATATACGGCCCTTGCTTCTTCAGGAACGGACAGCGCTGCGGCTTTTGACGAGCCGTTCTATAGCGGCAGCAGCCGATTCAGGATTGAGACGGGGCAGACCACTGGTGTAGATATTCTTTGCTCGCTTGCAAATGTAAAGGTGACTGCGGACTTCAGCGGGATAAAAGAGTTCTTCAAAGAATATGAACTTACAGTCACCAACGGGTTCGGCGAACTTGTTTTCGGCAATGCCTCAGAGCCTTCTACTGAAGACAGGACTGGATATTTCAGCGTTACTGGCACGCTGGCATGGACTCTCCGGCTTGTGAACAACGAAGGAAAACAGTATAAACTCCTTACGAAAGAATATACTGACGTCGAGGCAAACCGGCACTACGCCCTTGTATTCTCCATTGAGGAGGATTCCGGTGCGGACGGAGCGGGTGCTGTTACCGTCACGGTAGATGATTCCATGACAGAGGAGTCGGTCGGACTGGAACTGGACTTCGATGATACGACCGTTCCGGAAATCACTACCGATTTCGGATATGAGGAAGGACAGCCGGTGACAGTTTCAGCCGGTGACGCTGTGGAAAAGAACATCACACTGCTTTCGGAAGACGGCTTCAAAAGCATACGGTTCAGTTACGGCAAGTCCGGAGATGAAACAGGGCCGGTATATGAACTTGTCGGGGCAGGCGGGGATGTCATATCCGCATTGGCCCTTGACGGGATTGAAGCCGCTTCCGCTTCCGAAGGGGACAAGTCCTTGAATATCAGACTTACATCCTATATAATGAACCTTCCAATAGGAAACTACAGCCTTGATTTTTTCCTGGTTGATGCCAACGATGTGTTTACGGAAGAAAGGATAGAGCTGGAGATAGTCTCCGGTGCAGAGGCAGAAGCCGTGTCTGTAAACCCGTGGGCCCGCTTTGCAACGGCTGTCGCCAGATGGGCGACGGAAACACAGCCTGAAGTCCTTTCTTTCCAGTACAGGGAACTTCCTGACGGAGAATGGACGGATTTCAGCGGTACGGTCGAAACCGATCCTTCTTCCAGAACATATACTGCGGAAATCCGCGGCCTCAGACCGGAGACTGAATACAGCCTCAGGGCTTTGACTGCGGAAGGCAGCGGCAATACTCTCATAAGTTTCCGGACGGAAGCCGAGCAGACCCTGCACAACATGTCATTCGACAGCTGGTATAAGAGCGGAGAGGCATGGTATCCTAACCTTGACGATACATATAAGGTATGGGATTCGGCGAATGGAGGAACAGCTGCTTTAGGTACAGTCCCGACAGTCCCTGAGGAAAGCGATGTAGCTGTGGCCGGGGATGGCAAAAAAGCGGCGAAACTCGTAAGTTCGGTAGCTTTCGGTAAGTTTGCGGCAGGCAATATATACACCGGAAAGTTCATTCAGGCCACTCTGATGCCTATGGGAGCGAAACTGCAGTGGGGAGTTCCTTTCGGAAGCAGACCGCTTGCATTGCGCGGCTATTACAAGTATCAGCCGAAGACAGTGGATCACGGTTCTGAGGGCGGAATGAACGGAAAGACCGACATCTGCCGTATCCAGATCATGCTTGCAGACTGGAACGCTCCGTTTGAAATCAGTACTGGAGACGGGAAATTCGTAGATGTGAACGGGAGTGACATTCTTGCATACGGATCCTTCGAAAGCAATGTGACAATGGAGGAGTACGATACATTCGAAATCAGGCTCGATTACCGTGACGTGAATCGTAAGCCACAATATATCGTAGTCGTTGCCGCAGCCAGCAAATACGGCGATTATTTCACCGGTGCGGAAGGTAGCACTTTATTTATTGACGAACTGTCGTTTGTCTATGACCCGGCAGAATTGGATTAGAAGATTTATGGAAAAGAAGTTTTCAATGTCGATTTTGATATCGTTTTTTGCATTCGGCATCCTTGCCGTCAGTGCTTACGGCCGTCCATCCGTTTCAGAGGATACTTCCCTGCTGACTGTGGCGCATAAGGAGAAGGCCGAGGTCGAACCTTTCGACAGAGGTATCGGGAGGTCCAGGTCCGTATTTATCCCTAAAGGTACGTTGGGTGCCGGCGTTTCGTTCTCATATAACAATTACAGTATTGGCAACGGAGCTGCGGATTCCGGATATTCGATGCTCTTTTCCCTGCTTGGAGACATTCACGGCAACCTGCTTTCGTTCGGCATATCTCCGTATGTCGCCTATTTTATAAATGACAACCTTTCCGTCGGAGTAAGATTCGATTATGACCGCTCCAGCATGGGCCTCGGAAACCTGAACCTGTCTATGGGGGATGCACTTTCTTTGGAAATCAGCGATTTCAATTATTTCAAGCATTCATATACGGGTGCGGTTACGCTCCGTAACTATATTCCGTTCGCCAACAGCCGCAGGTTTGCAATGTTTACCGAAGTAAGGGCCATGGGAGGCTACGGCCAGGCTGAAAGCTACAGGAAAGAGGACGGTGAGAAGTTCGGTACGTACCAGGATATATATAAGTTCGAGTTAGGTCTGGTTCCGGGCCTTTGCGCCTTCATTACCAATGAAGTGGCTTTGGAGGTTTCCGTCGGTCTTCTCGGTTTCAACTATCAGAAAGTCGTACAGAATACCAACCGGGTCGAGTTCAGCGAACTGGAAAAGAGCGGGGCGAACTTTAAACTGAACCTTCTGTCCATAGGGTTCGGGCTGTCGTTCTATATTCCGACCGGGGACCATCGTGTCAGAAAGAACAATTAAAGCCGGGAATATTATGAAACCTTTTAGAAGATATTTGTTTGCGGCTTTGTGCCTGTCTGTATTCCATGCCTGCCTGATAGAGAACGATATGTCGTATCCGAAGGTCAGTACCGAATTCACTTCTTTCGCGGTGGAAGGGCAGGAATCGGTAAGCATTGACCCGCAGGCCAGGACTGTAAATATAGTATTGTCGGAGACTGCGGATATTTCAGCATTGAGGATAACTGATATGGCGCTGTCCGAGCATACTGCATGTTTCCCTCCGCTGCGTAACGGCAGCGTGATAGACCTTTCAGAGCCGATGAAGGTGACACTCAGCGTATACAGGGATTATGAGTGGACAATATCTGCTACCCAGCCTATAGAGAGATATGTCGTCTGCGACGGTCAGATAGGCGATGCCCGGATAGATGTCTCCAATCATGTCGCCGAGGTGAAAGTCTCTTCCACGCAGCATTTGTACGATATCATGATCCGTGACATGAAGCTTGAACCGGAAGGTGCTGAATTCCAAGGGTATGTCGACAGAGACAGCGAGACTCTTGTCCCGTTCGAATTCCCGCTTGGGCTGGACTGCACGTTACGACGGTATTTTGATGTCAAGTATAAGGATGAGGTAATCCGCTGGACTCTGAATGTTTTTACGGTGGACGTTTCATTGAGGGTAACCTCAGTGTATCCGTGGTGTTACAGTGCCGACATAGCCGGGGAATTCGATGGCAGCAGTACGGTTCCGTGGCTTGAATACAGAAAAGACACAGACGATGACTGGACGAAGTCCGAGTCCGTATCCGCCGACGGGACATCGCTTTCTGCCAAACTTAACGGTCTGGAGGAGGGTACTCTTTACCATGTGCGCTTCGTTTCCGACAGCGATACCGGAGATGATGTTACATTTACCACAGGAACTCCTGACCAGATAGAGAATATGGGGTTTGATGACTGGTATCAGAACGGCTCCGGAACTTATTTCCCTAATCTGAATGAAACAGTGAAGATATGGGATACGGCCAATAGAGGTACGGCGTTACTGGGAAAGAATCCTACTGTTCCCGAGTATGATTTATTGGCAACTGATGATCCGGATAATAAGGCTGCTGCCAGACTTGAAAGCATGTATGTAGCTAAATTTGCTGCGGGAAATATTTATACGGGAGAATTTAAGAATGCTACAGTGATTGGAGGAATGGGGGCTATCCTTAATTGGGGTATACCTTTTACAGGTAGGCCGGCATCGTTAAAAGGTTATTATTCATATTCTCCAAAACCGATAGATTATGTCGATTCCCCATACGAAAGTCTGAAGGGGACGATGGACAAATGTCAGATTCTGGTGATTCTGACAGACTGGAGCGAGCCTTTCACAGTCAATACCGCAAAGGGTATTTTCGTTGATCAGACGCAAGCGAACAAGAGTATTATCGCTTATGGAAAACTCGAGAGCGATGAGGATACGGGAGGAGCATACAAGGAATTCACACTCCCTCTTGAGTACTGGAGACCGGATGCGACACCTACCTATGCGGTAGTGGTTGCCTGCGCAAGCTATAAGGGAGATTACTTTACCGGAGGTCTGGGAAGCGTAATGTACGTCGATGAATTCGAATTCGTCTACGAGTAGATTGAGCTTAATCCATCGAATTTGAAAGAGACAACAGCGAAACAGCCGGACACGTTACCATGTCCGGCTGTTTTTCTGTCGTGTTGTTATTGTTCCTGTTAAAGCACTACGAGCAGAGAGCAGACGAGTGCAAGGATGGCGAAGAACTCAGGAAGAGCGGCGTAGATAAGGGTATTGGTCATTACGTCATGTCCCTGAGAAACTCCGGTGATACCGTTAGCACAGATCTGTCCCTGGCGGATAGCTGAAATCATACATACAAGACCGCAGGTAGCTCCGACACCGAAAAGGAGCGGGCCGTTTGCCGCGAAGTCAGTCACGAACTGCAGCCACATGAAGAATCCTGCAAATCCGTAGATACCCTGTGATGCAGGGATGGCGGAAAGAATCATGTAAGTGGATGATTTTTCCGGATTCTTTTTCAGTGCGCCTTCAGCGGCATTGCCGGCAAGGGCGGTTCCGATACAACTTCCGATTGCAGCCAGGGCAAACAGAAGTCCCAGACCGAGGTAACCAAGAATTACGTTCATAATGTTGTTTATTAATTTGTTGTTGTTATTTGTTTCAAATCTGTTATTTCTTATTGTCGGCGACAAGCGGCTTGTATGCGCGTCCTGTGCCCTCGTACCCTGAGTTCTTGAAATACTCCAGGAACGTCAGTCGCAGGGGGTGTACGAATGCCCCCAGACAGGACATTGCAAGGTTCAGCGTATGCCCGAGCAGAAGTATCAGGATGAAGAACACCCAGTTCAGCACAGGTACAGTACATCCTTCGAAGATGATTCCTCCGATGGTGTTGAATGCCGTACCGAGCATTCCGCCGGCCAGACCGAGGGCATACAGACGGAGGTAGCTGAGGACATCGCTTATGAGTCCGGTCGCCATGTTGTAGGTATCCCACAGTCCGGAGCCTATGTTGACCAGAGGGTTGCGTCCGGGTGTGTTGAATACGTAGATTGCAAGTCCGCTGATGATACCTATGACTATGACAGCTATCTGTGTCACCTGTGATGACAGTGCGCCTATCAGTCCGAGTCCTCCGAGCACAAGCACTCCTATGATGAGCAGAAGCCATCCCCAGTTGCTTATGGTGGTCTTGATTCCGAAGCGGACAGTGTAGCATATCGCCTTGACTGTCATGGCCAGGCAGGTATGTATCACTCCGATGGCGATGGCCAGGACCATTGCTGCAGGGAAGCCTGCGATGTCACCGGTAATCATGCACTTTTTCAATCCTTCCGGTACCCATGCCGCTTCATAGAGGCTGACTCCGAAGAACGAACCGAGCAGGGTTCCGACAATGATGGTTCCTATACCGAGAGTCATTACCAGCGTCCACATTTTCCCGAAACTGCTGTCCGGCATCTTGAATTTAAGCAGCAGTGAGATAAGTATCAGTATGATACCGTAGCCTGCGTCTCCGAGACACAGCGAGAAGAACAGCAGGAAGAACGGTGCCAGTATCGGAGTCGGGTCGAATTCATCGTAGACCGGCATGCCGTACATTCCGGTAAGTACCTCGAACTGGCGTGTGAACCTGTTGTTTCTCAGTTTGATAGGCGGATTGTCTTCTTTAGTGGCTTCCTCCTTGAACCAGTAAGCGTCCAGCTTGTCCAGCTCCGCTGAAACTTTCTCGTCATCTCTGGAAGGGGCGAAGCCTACAAGAAGGGTTACCGTATTCTCTGCTGCCTGTGAGGATGCCGCGTCTGCAAGATAGAGATCCAGCTTGTCTGCGGTTTCCTTATATTCGGCCTCGAGCCTTCCGATGAAAGTTTTAGCCTTGAGTATATTGCCTTTGACTGAAACTGTCTCTGCTTCAAACTCCTTCATGTGCGACATTTCTTCGCCCGCAGAGCATGCCGGAGCCTGGATTTCCTTTGCCGGCAGAGATACAGTCCCGTTTTTGGGCGTTATGGCCACGAACCAGACATTCTTGCCGTCGCGGCTGATCTCTTCTATCGGGTATTCCTGTCCCCATTCTGCCTTATATGTCTTGACCGGCGCCGAAAAATAATGCAGTTCGTATCCTGCATCCGAAATCCTGTCAAGAGAAGCACGGTTGAATTCTCCCCACGGGGTATAGTCCCGTATTCTGGCTTTGGCGGCACTGATGGAATTCCTCAGATCTTCCAGTCTGTCTTTCTGTTCCTTGACATATGCTACCGGATCAGTTTCCGGCAGGACGGCAGAGGCCGCCGCCTTTTCTATATTCTTGGCGTCAGGATCTTTTGCCCAGTCCGCTTTCTTAAGGTAGGCTGCCGTATCCTTGCAGTCTTTCATCCTGTCGAGGAGTGCTGCCGATGCCTCGTCCACAGGCTTGCGTGAACGGGTTATGTCCATCATCCCTATCTCCTGCAACTTCTGAAGGAAGTCTTCAGTGTAGCTGCTGAGCATGATGAACGAGTATTTGGTCATTTTCTCTATCATGACAGTGCCTCCTCTTCTTCCAGTTCATGTCTCTGCTTCACTATCTTGGAAGCCGCCTTGCTCAGGTTCTCCTCGTCTTCCATATAGCGCTTGATCTTTCTGATGGCCTCCTGATAGCCGGGTATCTGTACTTTCTCATAGAGGTTCACTTTCTGCGTGGTCTTTTTCCTCTGGAAGTCCAGTATCCTGCTCTTTTCCATATAGACTTCGGATTCGATTCCGAGTCTGGAAAGTTCTTTCAATATGGCTACTCCGTCAGCGAACCATGCCGGCTTGGTAAATGCATTGAACTCATGTATCTCATAGTCGATACTTTTCAGCTCAGGTGTCTTCACTCCTGCCACTTTCACCGTTACCAGATCGATATCCCTGATGGAAATCAGGCTCGGCTGGAACTCGTTCCACAGTGCTGCGAGGTAGTCATATCTTTTCAGTGAGGCATCAAGATCATCTATAAGTTTCTGCGAGTAAGCCTTGGCCTTGCGCACCTCAAGACGCAGTGCGGACTCCTTGTTCTTCAAGGTAGGGAGTGCGTTCTGCCTCATCTTGAGCTGCTTTCCCAGGGCGGTCAGCGCAGTTTTGTTATATTGAAATTTAATTGCCATATCTTTCTCTTTTTGTTTCTTTTCGAAGATAATTTCGTCATATTCATTCCTCATATCCTCATTACCGACAGGTAACTCCGGTATTCGTCATTTCATATTCCTTGTTCTCTTCGAAAATAATCTAAAAAGTCGTGGTTTAATTTTGTATTTCCGTTGATAACTTCGTCATATTCATTCCTCATATCCTCATTACCCGCAGGTAACTCCGGTACTCGTCATTTCATATTCCTTATTCTCTTCGAAAATAACCTAAAAATATTCCTTTCCGGAATGTAGGGAGGAGAATTGAATGCAGTAGAGGATTTCAAGGCATGCGATATCTCGAATACCGGAGCAACCTTTGGGGTTGTGAGGATTGAGAGATGAGCATAACGAAGAAATCATCACTGCATTCAATTCACCGGCCAGTATTTGTCGATGAAGGCCTGTTTTATACCGGTTTCAGCCTTTGAGAAATACTTCGCGAAGAGTTCCCATGCCGTGTCGAGCATTTCGTCTATCTTGATGTTCACGTCGATGGCGAGGAGTCTGGTAGCGTACTCTTTGGCGTAGTCCAGACAGCGCAGGTCGTAGTCGCTCAGGTCGAAACCGTTCTCCAGCTTGGTCTTGGCATTCTGGGCATCCGCGTAAAGACGGACAGCGGCGTTCATCACCTGGCTGTGGTCTTCGCGGGTCTGTTTCCCGATTACGAGCTGTTTGAGTCGGGAAAGCGAACGGAACGGGTCGATGATGATTTTTCCTGAATCCGGGTCTGCTCGCAGATAAAGCTGGCCTTCAGTGATGTATCCTGTGTTGTCCGGGATAGCGTGCGTGATGTCTCCGTCATTCAGTGTAGTCACGGCTATGATGGTGATTGATCCGCCGTCAGGCAGCTGTACCGCTTTCTCGTATATCTTTGCGAGGTCGGAGTAGAGGGATCCAGGCATGGAGTCCTTGGATGGGATCTGGTCCATACGGTTGCTCACGATACTGAGCGCATCCGCGTAAAGCGTCATGTCCGTAAGCAGCACCAGCACTTTCTCGTTCTTCTCTACGGCGAAATATTCCGCTGCGGTCAGTGCCATGTCAGGGATAAGAAGCCTCTCTACAGGCGGCTGTTCCGTAGTGTTCACGAAACTTATGATCTTCTCCAATGCTCCGGCTGACTCGAATTCATGCCTGAAATACAGGTAGTCGTCGTTTGAGAGACCCATGCCTCCGAGTATGATCTTGTCCACATCGGCACGGAGGGCCACCATTGCCATTACATTATTGTAAGGCTGGTCAGGGTCAGCGAAGAAAGGGATTTTCTGTCCTGATACCAGTGTGTTGTTCAGGTCGATACCGGCGATACCGGTAGGGATCAGCTGAGAAGGCTGCCTTCTCTTGTAAGGGTTTACGGACGGGCCTCCGATCTGCCTTTCCTCTCCTTCGATTTCAGGGCCACCGTCTATCGGCTGCCCGTATGCATTGAAGAAACGGCCTGCCAGCTGGTCGCTGACTTTCAGGGTAGGAGGTTCGCCGAGGAATGATACCTCTGCATCGGTCGGGATGCCTTCCGTGCCGGAGAACACCTGCAGGGTCACCATGTCACCCTTGGTCTTCACCACCTGTGCGAGTTTCCCGTCCACTACGGCGAGCTCATCGTTTGAAACTCCTTTCGCTTTCAGGGATACCGTCGCCTTGGTGATGGCTTCCAGCTGCGTATATGTCTTTTGAAATGCCTTAGTTGTTGCCATTGTCAAGTAGTTTATCGAGTTGTTCGTGGAATTTGTTGAAATTGTCGCTCTTGAACTCCGAGTAGTTCATCTGTCTGAGCAGGTTGATAAGCTCTTTGAAGTAGTCGCGGCATTTCTCGTAGTCGTCGAATGTGAATTCCCTGTCGCAGATCTCCAGAACCAGTTCAAGCATGTATCTCTGCCTGTCCATCGGAGTGACGCTGTCCACTGGGTCAAAAGCGTCCTGCTGGAGGATGACAAAGTCTACCAGCTCTGATTTCCAGAACATTTCGTGGTAGCTCATCGGGACTCCGTCATCACCCAGGATGTTGATCTGCTCGTTGGCTTCCTTTCCTTTGCGGATGATGTTCTTGGTCTTTTCCACCATTTCCACCCAGCCTTCGGTCACGGTATCTGACAGGTACCGGCGGATTTCAGGGTATTCCAGATATTTGGAGTATGAGTCTATCGGATTCACCGCCGGGTATCTTTTCTTGTCGGCCCTGTTCTGCTCGAGTGCATAGAAGCACCGTGCCGCCTTCTTTGTGGATTCGGTCACAGGCTCCTTGAGGTTACCTCCGGCAGGGGAGACCGTACCGATGAAAGTTACAGACCCGGTCTTTCCGTTGTTCAGCACTACCATGCCTGCACGGGCGTAGAAACTTGAAATGATGGCTGAAAGGTCTACCGGGAACGCATCGGCGCCTGGAAGCTCCTCCATACGGTTACTCATCTCTCGGAGAGCCTGGGCCCAGCGTGATGTGGAGTCGGCCAGCAGAAGGACTTTCATACCCATCGCCCTGTAGTATTCGCATATGGTCATCGCCGTGTAGACCGATGCCTCGCGGGCTGCCACAGGCATGTTGGAAGTGTTGCATATGATGGTTGTCCTTTCCATCAGGTGTCGTCCCGTATGAGGGTCGATGAGTTCAGGGAACTCGGTAAAGATTTCCACAACCTCGTTAGCACGCTCTCCGCAGGCGGCCATCACGATGACTTCAGCGTCCCCCTGCTTTGCGATGGCATGCTGGAGCACTGTCTTTCCGCATCCGAACGGCCCGGGGATGAATCCTGTCCCGCCTTCTGCGATAGGGTCCAACGTATCGATGACGCGTACCCCTGTCTCCATTATCCTGTTCGGCCTCGGCTTTTCTTTGTAGCCTTTGATCGGCACCTTCACCGGCCATTTCTGTGTCATGGTCACATTGACATCCTCACCATCTTCCGAAGTGAGGACGGCTATGACCGTGTCGATATTGTATTGTCCGGCGGGAACTACGGATTTTACAGTATATTCCCCTTTGAATGAGAACGGCACCATTATCTTGTGCGGCAGCCATCCTTCCTTGACTTCTCCGAGCCAGTCTGCGGCTATTACCTTGTCCCCTGGTTTTGCGATAGGGGTGAAGTCCCAAAGTTTCCCGTGGTCCAGAGGGTCGGTGTACTCTCCTCTTTTGAGGAATACTCCGGTCATGGTGGTGAGGTCGTTCTGCAGTCCGTCGTAGCAGCTTGACAGCAGTCCGGGGCCGAGGGTAGCCTCAAGCATCTTGTCCTCGAATTCCACTTCATTGCCGTTTTTCAGTCCCCGGGTACTTTCGAACACCTGTACTGCGGCGTTCTTCCCGTTTACCTTGATGACCTCGGCCATCAGTTTCGTGTCTCCGATCTTGATATAGCAGATTTCATTCTGCGATACCGGTCCGTCGGTCTGCACTGTGACGAGGTTGGAAACGATTCCCGTAACCTTTCCAGTTGATTTGCTCATGTGATTATTGTTTATTTATTCTTATTTTGCGTTGAACCGGACACCCTTGAAAGTCCCGCGCACCTCGTCGACGAGCCTGCGGAACATCTCGCGTCCTGTCTTTTCATCGAGGATATACCATCTTTCGACTATATGGAGCTTGGCCAGGAAGCCGAGTATGGCTTCTATGTCGAAATAGTCATAAGTGGTCATTTCATCGATCTTCTCCCACATCAGGTCGTCTATCCCTCTCTCCCTTTCCAGGATATCTTTCCCATGGAGAATGGTATCAAGCCTCGAAGCCTCCCCGAATCCGTCATGGGAGTCCTCCTCGTCAAGGATGATGACATCCTTTTCCGGATCACGTCCGAGGGCTTCGTTCAGATAACGCACCTTTGCATTCCTGACATCCAGGTCGAAACGGAAATATTCCCGTATGAACCTGTTCTTGTCAGCCAGGGCCTGGCGATAGAAGTCCGCCGTAAGATTCTCGTCCGTAAAACCTTTTTCGAGCATCCCTATCGTCCGGCAGTCCTTTTCCGAGCATTGCTCAAGAATCTCATGCCGGATGATGTCCGGTGTCTGCTCTCCGGGTTTCCATTCGTGGGACAGAACCGGCAGGCTGGCTACTATGTAATAATAATTGTTCATACTCACTTGTTTTCTCCGAAAAGGAGCTCCCTTGTGGCAGGCCTGAGGTATTCGCTGATCAGTTCCTTGAATGTCTCATCGGTGAAACTCAGGAAATAGCCCCCGTCTTTCGGTCCGATAGTGAATCCTCCTGATATTTTCTTTGAGAATGTAGCGGAGACTTCCGCTTTGATAATTTTGGAAAGTTCTTTGGTGACAAATGGCGTCAGCTCTTTTTTCATGCTTTCCGGAAGCACCAGAGCCACATCTACGGGATCCTGGTCAGCAGGAGAGAACGCCTTTGCGACAGTTTCTATAATCTGTTTTACGAAATCGGCTGAAGAAAGAGCCTCTGACGTGTCTTTATCGATCATCTTGGATACGATCAGGTTCTCGATAGCCTGTCTTGTGGATGTTATGCTCTGAAGAGCAGCCATTTTCACATCGCCTGTGATCTTGGTCTTCAGCTCTTCCGCCTCTTTAAGGGCGGCTGCCTTGATGGCAGCGGCATCGGTGTTCGCCTTTGCGATGATTTCATCTGCTTGAGTGCGGGCCTTGGCGAGAATTTCCTCGCCTTCCTGTTTTCCCTTTGACAGTCCCTCGTTATAGAGCTTTTCTGTCAATTCTTGCAATTTGTCCTGCATATATATATTAGTGTTATTTAATAATTACATGTATACATCCAACAAATTTATATAAAAGGATTCTAAAAATCAATGATTCATTGCAAGTATTTTTTGCCGTTTTCCGGATTATGTGCGGTTTCGACATGAAAAAACCGGTTTTCGGGACGAAAAAATATATTTTCGGGATGAAATAATTAATCCCGGCAGCGAAAGTGGATCGCAATGCCGGGATTACATGAAAATATGTCTTGCTGTCCTTTATCAGCCGATAGTCACGATCGGAACCCCTTCGAGCACGGAGTCGCCTTTGTTTACGTGGATTGCCGTCACTGTGCCGTCATGGTCGGCTTCGATGGCGTTTTCCATCTTCATAGCTTCAAGCACGGCTACCTGCTGCCCTGTCTTTACTGCATCTCCGACTTTCACTGATATCTCGACGATTACTCCAGGGAGCGGGGAAGTGACAGGCTTGCCTGATCCTGATGCTGCAGGGGCAGGTGCCGCCTGTGGTGCAGGCGCCGGAGCCGGTGCTGCCTGAGGAGCCGGAGTCTGCTGCTGTGGTGCAGGTGCAGCGGAAGGAGCCGGAGCTGCTGACGGCTGTACTGATATTGCGGAACTTCCACCGAGTTCTACCTTGTATGACGCTACTACGGTCACATCAGCCACATTGCCTTCGACCGAGTTGATGGTTACGTTATATTCGTTACCGTTTATCTTGAAATTATACTGTTTCATTGTATGGATGGTTAATGGGTTATTTCTTTCTTTCAGGAAGCCTGCGCAAAGTCGCATACCTTGAAGTCCAAGGGGTCTGCGCCGGCTTTATCGTGATGACGAAACTTTCCTGGTCATGTACGCCGTCCCCTTCCTGATAGCGGTCAAGCGCCATGGCGATAGCCGCGCATATCTCTCCGCCTATGCCCTGGCTGATATTTGCCGCTATCTCTATTGCTTTTTCTTGTGTAATCTCGCTCATGATGTTTTTCTTTAAAGAGGAAGGTTGTCATGTTTCTTGGCAGGATTTGTCACTTTCTTGCCTGCAAGCTGTTCCAGAGCCCTGATTACGCGGAACCTTGTGTTCCTCGGCTCGATGACATCGTCGATGTAGCCGTAGCTTGCAGCCTGGTAAGGGTTGCAGAACAGGTCGTTGTACTCGGTCTTCTTCTCTTCTGCCACACGGGCCTTTTCTGCAGGGTCCTCGATTGCCTTTATTTCTTTAGAGTAGAGGATCTCTACGGCTCCGTCCGCACCCATGACGGCAATGTTGGCAGATGGCCAGGCGTAGTTGATGTCTCCGCGCAGCTGTTTGCAGCTCATCACGATATGGGAACCGCCGTATGATTTCCTGAGTGTTACCGTAACTTTAGGCACAGTAGCTTCTCCGTATGCATAGAGGAGTTTGGCTCCGTGTACGATGATTCCGCCATACTCCTGCTGTGTCCCGCAGAGGAAGCCCGGCACGTCTACCAGAGTTACGAGCGGAATGTTGAATGCGTCGCAGAAGCGGACGAAACGGGCGGCCTTGCGTGAAGCGTTGATATCCAGAACGCCGGCCAGGATCTTAGGCTGGTTTGCCACGATACCTACAGACCTTCCGTTCATGCGGGCGAAGCCTATGATGATGTTCTTTGCGTAGTTCTTGTGTATTTCCAGGAACTTGCCGTCATCCACGATGCTGCCGATGACCCTGTACATGTCGTAAGGCTTGTTAGGGTTGTCCGGAATGATGTCGTTGAGGGAGTCGTCCACCCTGCCGACAGGGTCGTTCGTAGGGACGAAAGGCGGCTCTTCCATGTTGTTCTGAGGAATGTAGCTCAGGATATCCTTGATGATCTGGATTCCTTCCTGCTCGTTCTCTGCAGCGAAATGGGCTACACCGCTTTTGGTGGCATGGACGCTGGCTCCTCCGAGCTCTTCCTGTGTCACGACTTCACCTGTCACTGTCTTTACTACGCCAGGTCCTGTAAGGAACATGTATGAAGTGTTCTTCACCATTATGTTGAAGTCGGTAAGGGCCGGGGAATAGACCGCGCCTCCGGCACAAGGGCCGAATATGCCTGAAATCTGCGGAACCACGCCTGATGCCATTATGTTCCTCTGGAAAATCTCTCCGAATCCTGCGAGTGCGCAGATTCCTTCCTGGATACGCGCTCCGCCAGAGTCGTTCAGACCGATGCAAGGGGCCCCGTTCTTCATGGCCATGTCCATGACCTTGCAGATTTTCTGTGCCATGGTCTCGGAGAGCGAGCCGCCTGATACGGTGAAATCCTGCGCAAAAACATATACGAGCCTTCCGTCGATCGTGCCCTGTCCTGTTACCACGCCGTCACCGTCGAATTTGGTCTTTTCCATTCCGAAATTCGTGCAGCGGTGCTGTACGAACATGTCGTATTCCTCAAAACTGCCTTCGTCAAGGAGCATCGCAATCCTCTCTCTGGCTGTGAATTTCCCTTTTGCATGCTGTGCGTCGATCCTTTTCTGGCCGCCTCCCATACGGGCCTTGGCCCTGCGCTCGACAAGCTCTTTGATCTTTTCCTGCTGGATACTCATAATAGATATTGTTTAATATTAATACTTTTCCCGTTTGTGCAATGATGCTCAAATCGTGCAAATATAGTGAGAAACCGAATGGAATGCAAACGAACTTTGTCCGATTTGCATTGCCGGGGCACGGCGGCATGTCATCTGCCGGAGAAGACGCTTCTGCCGGCAAATGACAGACGCACCATGACCCCGAAAGAATCCTGGTACAGCCGGCCGAAATCCCCGTAAAGACCGACCCCGAGCGACAGCGGGACAGCCGGACCGAGTCTTGGCACCTCGCACTCCAGTGCCAGCGAGAACTGTTCCGGAACGGAGTCGTAAAGGCTTATCCTTTGGGAGTATGCCCCGAAATTCCTGCTGTATGTAAAAAGGAATTTATACGGTATCTCGTGCGCCGCCATGCCGCGGATTCCGAAATGCCAGGCCGTTATCCTGTTGTTGCTTACACCGGGCACTGTCCCGTCAGCCTGTTCAGGCATGGGTGTCAGCAGGGGAAGCCCTATGGTCTTTCCGTAATAGGTCCAGCCGGACCTGTATTCTCCATTGTTGAAATAGTTGTCCATGCCTCCGAGGACGATTTCAGGGTTCTCCGGATCATTGTGGTAAGGACCTGACTGCCATTTGGTATATACGTATTCGAGGAGTATGTCGGTCACCCATCTGTTTCTGTTGCGGAAAGAGAAATCCAGTGTATTGACCCCGTCAGGGAAGTTCTGGAACCTCATTCCCGACTTGTCTTCGAAAGGTATGTCATGCTGGAAAACGAGCGTGAAATTTTCGGCATTCCAGTCGATACGGATGAGTTCACGTCCGAGGTGGTTGCCGAGGACATTTATCCGGTCGCTTTTTGTGGCATCGTCACCGCCTTTCATGCCGAAAATCACCCTTAAGTAATCCTTGAAGGAATCCGGCTGCCTGCCATACTTCGGCGATGTCCCTCCCCACTGGCTCCACATTTCCACCCCGAGAGTAAAGGAAAGGCATTTTACAGGAGTTATTTTCAGGAACAGCGATTCATTGTGCAGCAGGGTCTTGTCAGTGTAGCGGTTGTCGATCATCATGTAGTCTGCGAAGTTCGCCTTGAACCCGAGAATCCCTTTTGTTCCCGGTATATGGATGAAATCCGTGCTGAGATTGTACCCCGGCAGGTTGCGGGCATTGCCGCTGTAAGCGATGTCTCCTCCGGTTAGCGACAAGCCGTTATAGTCCTGACAGCGGTCTTTCATTCCGATATCCAGATGCAGCTTTTTCCAGCCCAGACCGAAATAAAGCCTGTCTATCATTCCGTTCCAGCTGTCAGCCACGCCATAGCCTGCTACGGACAGTCCTGCCGAAAGGACAATCTCCGATCCTGTCATATACGCCGTTTCGGTCCCGGCTGTCATAAGCCCGGAGATGCCTCCGCGGTTGTTCCCGTATCCTGATATGTTCCGGTTTCTTCCGGTCGAAAGGTTTTCCGGGACAAGCCCCCTTCTGTTGGTCCCCGCCCAGAAAGGCATGCCGTGGGTGGCACCGCCTCCGTAGAGGGAAATGTCCCATACCACCAAGCCTGTGTGTTTTGCCATACTGCCGGCCTCACTGTCCGGCTCAAGCAGAAAGTGTCCGGGAAGAATCCTTACCGCGGCAGAATCCGATCCTGAAATCAGGGGTTCCTTTGCCGAAACATGTAATCCCAGAAGCACGGCTGCCAGGAAGAAAGAAAGACGTCTCATCTGCAATTCCGTGAAATTCCGGGACAAATTTATTAACACTTTCATTAATTCCAGTAATATGGAGAAAAAAGTTGATGGAACAATATGAAAAGCCCGGGGCAAATACTGTCGCCCCGGGCTTTTGCACTGTCTGAGCCGGATATTGCCTGTTATTCCTCTTCAGCAGGCTTCATGGTATGATATACATTCTGTACGTCATCATCCTCCTCGAGCCTTTCAATGAGTTTGTCGAGCTCGGCCCTGTCTTCTGGAGCGACATCCTTCAGGTCAACGTTCGGAATCCTCGTGAACTCTCCGGAAATCATTTCGTATCCGTTGTCCTCTATGTATTTCTGGATGTTGTTGAAAGCGGTGTATTCCCCGTAGATGAGGATTTCCTTGTTTCCGTCTTCATCTTCCTCCTCGAATACTTCATCGGCTCCGTAGTCGATAAGTTCAAGCTCCAGTTCATCTATGTCGACAGGCTTGTCGCTCTTGATGCGGAACATGCTCTTGTGGTCGAACATGTATTCTACGCTGCCTGACGTGCCGAGCGACCCTCCGCTTTTTGTGAAATATGAGCGGACATTTGCCACAGTACGGTTGTTGTTGTCCGTAGCGGCTTCCACCAGGAAAGCTATTCCGTGAGGTCCGTATCCTTCAAGTACGATTTCCTTGTAGTCGCTCTGGTCCTTGTCGCTGGCTCTCTTGATCGCGCGCTCGATATTGTCCTTAGGCATGTTCTCGCTGCGTGCTGTCTGGAGCAGGGCCCTGAGCCTCGGGTTTCCGGTCACGTCCGGTCCGCCCTGTTTTACAGCTATGGTGATTTCCTTACCGATTTTGGTAAATGTGCGGGCCATGTGCCCCCAGCGTTTGAATTTCCTTTCTTTCCTGAATTCGAATGCTCTTCCCATATTATTCAGCTTCTATCCTTGAAATGTATTTGTCGATATCGTAACCTTCCATTGACTGCGGATACTGGTCCTTGATCCTTTTGTAGAATGTAAGGGCCTTGTCGTTCTGGCCGAGTTTTTCGCATACGGCTCCTGCCTTCAGAAGGTAGCCTGCGGCATACATGTTGTCGACGGTGCCCGCGGCCTTTTCGAAATAGCCGAGGGCGGCGGCATAGTCTTCAAGGCCTACATAGGCATCCCCGATGCAGGCTGTCGCACGGGCCTTGAGAATCTTGTCCTTCCCGTTATATGAGCTGAGGTACTTGATGGCCTGCTCGAAGTTCCCGAGCTGGAGCTCGCACACGCCTGCATAGAAATACACGGCCTTGCCTGCTTTCTTTCCGTAGTCGCTGATTATCTGCGAGAATCCCAGAACATTGCCGTCTCCGTTGAGGGCGAGCTCGTATTCCATGTTACGGAAATTGCTTTCTGCCGGATACATCTGCTCCTGGGCCTCTGCACGCTGTACTTCATATACGAACTTGTGATAGCAGAAAAACGCGATTCCTGCTACTACAAGTACCGCCAGGATGATAAGAATGGTGTTCCTGTTCTCTTTGAAAAAGAGGTCCGTTTTGGAAACCGCCTCTACGACCGCTTCGGCGTTTTCGTGTTTTGTTTCTTTTGCCATTTTATGATATGTTTTTTTTGTTTTCCTGAAACGAGCGGCAAATTTATAAAAATTTTTTGCATAACTTGCAATTCCATTATTGGAATTTAATACATTTGCGGGAATTTGTTATGAGGACATGATAAAGGAATCTGTACAATTTTCTTTTTGACTATGCCTGTACTGGAAAAGATTACGGTAGCCGATTTCAGAAATATCAGGCTCCAGGAGCTTGAATTTTCCCCCAACCTCAATTGCATTTCCGGCAATAACGGGGAGGGCAAGACCAATCTGCTTGATGCAATCTATTATCTGTCAATGACCAAGAGTGCCTTCTCTTCGTCCGACAGGTATAATTTCAGGTATGGGACTTCATCTTTCTCGCTCTGCGGCACGTACCGTATGGAGAACTCGCTGGAAAGCAGGTTTTCCGTCCGAGTGGACGCTTCCGGAGAGAAAAAGGTCCGCCGTGACGACAAGCCTTACGGTAAAGTGTCCGCCCATATAGGTGTCCTTCCCGTAGTAATGGTATCTCCGGAGGATATTTCACTTGTGAGTGAATCCGGAGAGGAACGCCGCAGGTTCGTCAATTCCGTCCTTTCCCAGATGGACAGGGAATACCTGTCCTCCCTGCAGCAGTATAACCGTCTGCTCCAGCAGCGGAACAGAATGCTCAAGGAGACGCAGGTGGACAGGGACCTGCTTTCCGTTTTCGATTCCAGGCTGCAGGCTTATGCCGTGCCTGTATTCGAGGCGAGAAAAAAGTTCGCCGAGGATATCCGCCCGGTCATTTCGGAATATTACGGTATGCTTTCCGGAGGCTCGGAGCAGGTGGACGTGCGCTACCGTTCCGATCTGGAGAAAGGCGGGCTGTCTGATCTCCTCTCATCTTCTTTTGAAAAGGATAAAATCCTGAAATACACGTCTGTCGGAGTCCAGAGAGATGATTTCGAGTTCACTATGGGAGACTGGCCCATCCGCAAGTGCGGCTCGCAGGGACAGCAGAAGTCATTCCTCGTGTCCTTGAAATTCGCCCAGTATGAAATAATGAAGCGCAGCTGCGGGGTCGCTCCACTGCTTCTTCTTGACGATGTGTTCGACAAGCTGGACATGAACCGTATCTCCAACCTTCTTTCGATGGTCTCCAGCAGTGATTTCGGACAGATATTCATTACCGACAGCAACAAGGTGCGCATGTCAGGGGTAGTAGACCGCATTACTGATGACCGTGCCTATTTCGAGGTCAGCTCAGGGGAGTTCCGTGCTTGCGGCGGACAGCAGAACGATGACCTGCCGGAAAACGATTGAAAGACCGCCTATGGACAGATTCCCTTCGGACAAACAGCGCCGTAACGGCGCCCCGGCCAGGCTTGCCAGGAAAGAGGCCTATTCGATGGACGAGCTGGTGCGCCGTTATATCAGCGAAATGAAACTGGTGAACGGGCTGAACCGCCAGCGGATTTTCGAGGCCTGGGACCAGGTTTCCGGTGCTGCAGGCTATACTGTCGGCCGGTATCTCAGGAACGGCGTCCTGTACTGCAGCATCAGTTCATCTGTCGTAAGGAACCGGCTGTTTTTCCAAAAGAAGAGGATACTGGAGATGATGAACGATTTCCTGATTAAGGATGAGCTGTTTGTCAGGGACGAAGGGAAGACCGTGTTCGTGAAGGATATTGTCCTCAGGTGAAATTAATCGGAAAAAGTTAATCCATCTCATCAATTCTTCATAACTTTACAGATTGTTATGGAAAGGAAGATAAGAATAGTGGCGGACAGGAACATCCCGTTTCTTGAAGGGGTTTTCGAGCCTTATGCGGAAGTGTCCTATATTGACGGTAAAGATATTTCCAGGGACGATGTCCTGGATGCTGATGCTCTGATCATACGTACCAGGACCAGGTGCAATGCCGCTCTGCTGGACGGATCCAGGGTCAGTATGATAGCTACCGCCACGATCGGTACGGACCATATAGATTTCCCTTATTGCACCGCCCATGGCATAGAAGTGCACAATGCGGAAGGATGCAACGCCGGCGGGGTAATGCAGTACGTCTTTTCCGCCCTTTACGGTACGGCTTCACGCAAGTTCATCAAGCTCGATGCCCCTGTTATAGGAATAATAGGTGTCGGAAATGTAGGAAAGAAAGTCGAGCACATGGCTGAACACCTCGGATTCGATGTCCTCAGGTACGACCCTCCAAGGGAGGCGGCCGAAGGGCCTGAAGCCTTCACCTCGCTGGAACATCTCCTGACCGCATCCAACATAGTTACTCTCCATGTCCCTCTTGATGATACCACGAGGCGGATGGCCGATGCGGAATTCTTTGCGATGATGCGTCCAGGGGCGTTTTTCATAAACGCGGCAAGGGGAGAGGTCGTAGATGAAGATGCGCTGATGGAAGCAATCCCGAAGCTCGGGCCTGTAATCATCGATACATGGAACAACGAGCCTGATATAAACAGACGCCTTCTGGATATGGTGGATATAGCCACTCCGCACATAGCCGGGTATTCCTACCAGGGAAAACAGAACGGGACGGCATTCTCTGTCCGTGCCGTTGCCAGACATTTCGGCATAGAGCCGCTGTATGATTTCTTCCCGGAGACCGGATCTGCAGACTATGAGCCTGTGAAGCTCGACCTTCGTGGAATGAACCAGGGGGAAATAACCTCTGTCCTGCAGTATAATTACCCGATATTCACTGATGACTTCATGCTCAGAATGCAGCCGGACAGGTTCGAGCAGCTGCGCTCGGAGTACAAGTACAGACGTGAGATTTATGTAGAATAATACTAAACTGATAAATAAAAGTTATGTTCAACTCGGACGATTTGAAGCAGATTGAATCCAGAGGTTCTTCTGCAGCTGTCGTAGAACAGCAGATAGAAAGATTCAAGAAAGGTTTCCCGTGGATGAGAATCAGTGCGCCTGCCACTCCTCGGAAAGGCATTGCCGTGCTGTCTGAAAAAGAGGCCGATGAGGCTGTGGAATATTATGAATCGGCGTCTGTCGCAGGAAAGTGCAAGTTCGTTCCGGCTTCCGGAGCCGCATCCCGTATGTTCAAGGATCTGTTTGCCGGACTTGATGCACTGAAAGAGGGAAAAGGTCTTGCTGACGGAGCTCCTGCACGCAGGTTCGTGGAAAATATCGGTAAGTTCGCCTTCTATGACAAGTCTGTCTATGGCGAAAAGGCGGATACCTCCGCATATATGGAATCCGTCCTGGAAAAGACCCTGAAGGAAGAGCCTCTCGGATACGGGTCGAAACCCAAGGGTGTAATCAAGTTCCACAGATATGCCGACGAGGTGCGCACTGCTTTCGAGGAGCATCTTGTCGAAGCGCAGGAATATATGAGGAATGCGGACGGTACGGCCAATATCGTCGTGACCATCTCTCCGGAGCACGAGCATCTTTTCAGGGAAGTGCTGGAGTCTGTGAAGGAAAAATATGAAAAGAGATACGGTGTGAAGTACAATGTGACTTTCACCTATCAGGACAAGGCCACCGATACAGTGGCCGTGGATGTAAACAACAACCCGTTCCGTACCGAGACCGATTCCCTCCTGTTCCGTCCTGCCGGACACGGGGCCCTCATTAACAATCTCAATGCCCTTTCAGAGGAGCTGGTTTCCATCAAGAATATAGACAATGTAGCACATGACAGGTATCTCCCGGCGACAGCCCGCTACAAGAAAGTGCTCATGGGCAAATGCCTGGAGATCAGGGACAGGATACACGGGTATCTGCGTGAACTCGATGCAGTCACAGAGAACTACATCTCGTATCCGGAGCCTTACCTGCCCGGTTATTCCCCTGTGGGGAAGGACGAGGTCTACTTGAAGCCGGAATGCCAGCTGCTGTGCAACGATATCCAGGAGTTCCTGGAGAAGGAGCTGTGCATCAGCCTGCCGGAAAGCGATGACTGCAAGTCGAGGGTCATGATGATCCGCCGCAAGCTCGACCGTCCTATACGTGTCTGCGGAATGGTGAAGAACGAAGGAGAGCCGGGCGGCGGGCCTTTCATCATCTCCGAGAAAGACGGCACTACATCCCTGCAGATACTGGAGAGCGTGCAGATCAATATGGCTGACGAGACTGCCCGCAAGGCCCTGTCGGAGGCTACGCACTTCAATCCTGTGGATATCGTCTGCTGCCTGCACGACTATAAGGGCAACAGTTTTGACCTTCAGAAGTACGTGGACCGTGAGGCCGGCTTCATAAGTTCAAAGAGTTATCAGGGACGTGAACTCAAGGCCCTCGAGCTTCCTGGGCTTTGGAACGGATCCATGAGCGACTGGAATACGCTTTTCGTTGAGGTGCCGTCAGAGACATTCAACCCGGTGAAGACTGTCCTTGACCTTCTCCGTCCGGCCCACCAGCCGGCCGACTGACAGGAAAGTGCAGGATAGTATTTGAGGTGCCGTCCGGCACCTCTTTTTTTATGCCCTCAGTTCGGGATGACCATCGGTGTCTCTCCACTCCTTGGGAGAGCATCCTACCGATTTGGAGAACTGCCGGTGGAAGTTGGAACGGTCGCTGAAACCTACGGCTTCCGCGATGAAGTTTATCGAGTAGTCCTTGTGCTTCAGAAGCATGTCCTTGGCTTCTCTGATTCTCAGTTCTGTCCTCCAGCTGCGGAAGTCCACGCCCATTCTGTCTGTAAAGTACATCTGCAGGACTTCCTTGGTAGTGCCGAGTTCCCGAGCCGTTTCTTCCCGGCTTTTGTCGTATTCGCGGAAACGTTTTTCCTTTACCCATTTGTCCAGAGCCTTTCCCAGAAGGGCAAAACTGTCGTCTTCCTTACTGCTCCGGGGATTATTGCCTGCGCCCTGCCTCGATTTCTTTTTTTTCTGGAATATAGGATTCTGCTCAGAAAGCGCATAGTGCCCTACCGCATCCAGGAGAAGCTTGTGGCTGCCGAGAAACGAAATGTAGTTTCCTGCAAAATAGATCATGTACAGGATATAGAAGAACATGTACAGCCTGATGAAGCCCTTGTCCGGAAGGAAAACATATACCAGGATGAACATGGCTGTGAGCATGGTAAGGATATAGCAGAACCTTATCCATTTTATCTTGTGTTCCTCGTCTTCATCGTAGTACTTTTCCAGGATTCCGATAGACCGCTTGTAGGCCCGGTCAAAGATTATTATCAGTGAACAGCTCTGGACAACGAAAAGCGCCACGCCCGTATAGAGGGTTATCTTGTGCAGTCTCATATTCCCTGAAAAGAAGGATTCCACCAGAATCACGCTGGCTACGAAAACCAGAAATATGCTGACAAGAAACTTGCCTCCGTCTATGAACCTGGGCATCAGCAGGTTTATCAGTGAAAACGATACGATGATCGAGATGAATGCCACCACGATAAGCATGGCTATGGTAGAGAATTCTTCGTACATCGGGGCATCTGCGTTGTAGAATGCGTATCCGAATGTAAACGCCCCGATCATGTAGCTGGTGGCTATTGTGTATTTCGACCGTGCGAGTTTTTTTGCATACTCGGTCTTGGGTATCCTGATAAGCAGGAGTATCAGCGCCAAAGTAGATGCCACTACCAGTGCATAAAGATGGAAAGCTTGTGTGTCAAGTAGATACGAAAAACTCACAGCAAAACGGAAAATTGGTTAAAAATCTTTTTCTTAAATATTCCGGAGAACCGCCGATCCTCCGGAATACTGTATGCTACATAAAAATATGATTATCCGCAGATTCCGGGTCAAGCCCCGAATGACCGTATTTCCAGGATAATCTTGTATGGCAGAATCAGAGATAACAGGTGATTTCAAGGCATGCGCCGTTCCGAATACCGGAGTTACCTGCAGGTAATGATGATATGAGGAACAGGCATAACGCGGAAATCAGCATTATATCTGATTCTGATAGGTTACCAGCCGAGAATATATGCGAACATCAGCGGCGCCACGATAGTCGCATCGGACTCCACTATGAACCTCGGGGTGTCCACATCCAGCTTGCCCCAGGTGATTTTCTCGTTAGGCACTGCGCCTGAATATGAACCGTATGAGGTGGTGCTGTCCGAGATCTGGCAGAAATATTTCCAGAGCGGAGTACCGGTCCATCCCAGATCCTGCTCCATCATCGGAACCACGCAGATAGGGAAGTCGCCCGCAGTACCGCCGCCGATCTGGAAGAAGCCTACGCCTTCTCCGCCGGAGTTGTTCTTGTACCAGTCGGTCAGGAACATCATTGTCTCGATACCGTTCTTGATGATATGGGGGTCGAGCTCGCCTTTGATGCAGTGTGCGGCGAAAATATTGCCGGTGGTGCTGTCTTCCCATGCAGGCACGACGATAGGGATGTTCTTCTCGCATGCTGCAAGTACCCAGCTGTCTTTCGGGTCGATTTCATAGTACTGCTCGAGAACCCCGCTCCTGAGCAGCCTGTACATTACCTGATACGGAAGGAGCCTTTCACCTTTTGCCTGCATGTCTTTCCATACATCGAGAAGATGGTGCTCGAGACGGCGGAATGCCTCTTCCTCTGGGATACAGGTGTCGGTGACACGGTTCATGTGGTTGTCGAGGAGTTCCTTTTCCTGTGCAGGAGTCAGGTCCCTGTAACCCGGTACCCTGTAGTAGTGGGAGTGGGCCACCAGGTTCATGATATCTTCCTCAAGGTTGTTTGCCGAGCATGAAACTATCTGGAACTTGTCCTGACGGATCATCTCTGCGAGAGAGAGTCCGAGTTCGGCCGTACTCATGGCTCCGGCCATTGCCAACATCATTTTTCCACCTCTGTTCATGTGCTCGTCGTATGCTTTTGCCGCGTCTACCAGAGCCGCAGAGTTGAAATGGCGGTAGTGATGTGTAATGAACTGTGAAATAGGTCCTTTTTCCATTGTTCTAACAATCAGATTTTTAGTATTTTTTCCAAATTGTCCCGTGAACTTTGACAAAGTCAGAATTCAAAGCGCGAATTAACGATTTTTTCCCTATTTTTGCAACCGTTTTGCACTTAAATTTTATGTTTGACCAGGCATCCATAGAGAAATTCGAGCAGATTGCGACTCCTTTCTATTATTATGATATGGAGCTGCTTGGCCATACGGTAGATACTCTTGCAGACCTTGCCCGGAAATATGATGTAAATGTCCACTATGCTGTCAAGGCCAATGTCGAGAAACGTATATTGGAAACGGTCAGCAGCCGCGGAATCGGTGCGGACTGTGTGAGCGGGAACGAGGTCCGGAGGGCTCTGGAATGCGGTTTCCCCGCCGACCGGACCGTCTTTGCCGGAGTAGGAAAGAGCGACAGGGAGATTTATGAAGCCATGAATGCCGGAATCGAGGCGTTCAACTGCGAGTCGCTTCATGAAATCTATGTGATCAATGCCATGGCCGCAGCCTTCGGGCTGAGGGCGAGGGTAGCGGCGAGGATAAATCCGAATATCGATGCCCATACCCATCAGTACGTGACTACGGGTCTGTTCGAAAACAAATTCGGAATAGCGCACCATGAGTTCGACACTCTCGCCGAGCTTCTCGGGCGGTGCGGCAATATCGATTTTACCGGACTGCATTTCCATATCGGATCGCAGATCACTGAAGTGGGGAGCGTTTTTGCACTGGAGGCTGAAAGGGTCGGTGAAATAGTGACATATTTTGAGGATAAGGGGCTGCATGTGGGCAGCGTGGATTTCGGAGGAGGACTCGGAGTCGATTACGAGGCTCCGGATGCAAGTCCGGTCGCGCCGTTCGAAACATGGTTCAGGACAATTACCGGCAGTTACTGCCGCCGTCCCGGGCAGAGTCTCCATTTCGAGCCCGGCCGTTCGGTGGTGGCTCAGTGCGGGACATTGGTTACGAGGGTGCTGTTCGTCAAAAGCGGCGAGACCAAGAATTTCCTGATCCTCGATGCCGGAATGAACGACCTTATACGTCCGGCCCTGTACGGGGCGTACCATAAGATAGAGAACCTGTCGTCCTGCTTCAGGAAAGGCTTTTCAGAGATGCAGGCCTATGATGTCGTAGGTCCCGTATGCGAGTCGAGCGATGTCTGGGGACAGGGAAGGCTGCTGCCGCTGAGCGTCAGGGGGGACCTGATGGCGATAAGAAGCGCCGGAGCATACGGACAGGTAATGGCCAGCCGTTACAACCTCAGGGATTTCGCCCCTGCGGTATTTTCCGATGAGCTGGACAGCGCACCATGCTATACGGACTACTTCAGCATGCCGGCATCTCACCCGGAGCGCAGCCGTGGATATGTTGACTGAAAATTTAAAAGCAGATAAATATGTTCGAAAACTTAGTTGACCGCCTTGAACGTTCGTTCAAGATACTGAAAGGTGAAGGCAAGATCACCGAAATAAATGTAGCCGAGACTCTTAAAGACATAAGGCGCGCCCTTCTGGATGCCGATGTCAGCTATAAGATAGCCAAGCAGTTCTGCGATGACGTGAAAGCCAAGGCGCTCGGCCAGAATGTGCTTACGGCGGTGAAGCCGGAGCAGATGATGGTCAAGATCGTGCATGACGAACTTGCCGCCCTGATGGGAAGCGAATCCAGCGACATCAACATCAAGGGGCAGCCGGGAGTGGTGCTGGTTGCCGGTCTGAACGGTTCCGGTAAGACCACCTTCTCCGGAAAGCTTGCCCTGTATATAAAGAGCAAGAGGGGAATGAAAGTGCTTCTTGCCGCCTGCGACACTTTCCGTCCTGCAGCCATCGACCAGCTGAAAGTCCTCGGAGAGCAGGTCGGGGTGCCGGTATATTCCGAGCCGGAAGAGAAGGATCCCGTAAAGGTGGCAAGGAACGCCGTAGCTTACGCAAAGAAAGAAGGGTATTCGGTGGTGATCGTCGATACTGCTGGTCGTCTTGCGGTCGATCAGGAACTGATGGACGAAATAGCTGCAGTGCATTCTGCCGTGAAGCCTACCGAGACCCTGTTCGTGGTCGATGCCATGACCGGACAGGACGCCGTTGAGACAGCCAGGGCTTTCAACGACAGGCTCGACTTCGACGGCGTGGTGCTCACCAAGATGGACGGCGATACGCGTGGAGGTGCCGCCCTTTCCATCAAGGCTGTGGTAGGGAAGCCTATCAAGTTCGTAAGCACCGGAGAAAAGATGGAAGCCCTGGATGTATTCCATCCGAAACGTATCGCCGACCGTATCCTCGGAATGGGTGACGTCGTGACCCTCGTGGAAAAGGCGCAGGAGCAGTTCGATGAGGAGCAGGCACGCAAGCTGAAAAAGAAACTGGCCAGGAACCAGTTCACCATATCGGATTTCTACGATCAGATCCAGCAGGTGAAAAAGATGGGAAACATAAAGGATCTTGCCTCGATGATCCCGGGTATGGGCAAAGCGCTCAAGGATGTGGAGATCAAGGATGACGCATTCAAGGGGATTGAAGCCATAATCCTTTCCATGACTCCGGCTGAGCGTGAAAGTCCTGAAATCATAAACGGCAGCCGCCGCAAGCGTATTGCCGACGGCAGCGGTACATCCGTTGCCGAGGTCAACAGACTGCTGAAGCAGTTCGAAGATACCAGAAAAGTAATGAAGACCGTCATGACAGGGAACCTGTCCAACATGATGCGCCGCCGCAGGTAATCAGAGCACTACCGCACACGTTTCCTCTCGAAATCGCGTATATTGTAGAAGCGGAAGAAAAGCATCGAAACGATGCACAGGGCCGTTCCTGCAAGATACGCGTATGAGAAGGATGCCATTTCTCCTATAAGGCCTCCGACAATGAGCCCCAGGCCTATGCCTACGTCCCAGGAAGTCAGATAGGTGGATGTGGCCGTACCTCGCTGGTTGTGTTCGGCCATATTGACGAACATGGTATTGAAGGCAGGGAACATGGAGCCGAATCCGATACCCAGCACGAGTGCCATCGCGTAGAAGAACACTTTGGCGAATACGGGGAAATGTCCCATGAGGGACTCGCATGCGGACAGCCCGAAAAACGCAGCCGTCGCTATGTACATTCCCAGCATGATCACCTGTGTAATCCGCCCTTTATCCACCTGTTTCCCGGAAAACAGCCTTGAAATGGCAAGTCCTGCCGCCATGAAGGTGAAGAAAAGCCCGGTACCGGAAGCAATGCCGATACTCTTGGCATACATCGCCACATAAGTGGTGTTTATTCCATACGGGATCGAAAGTAGCAGGAGGTCTGCGCCTAAAGGCAGTCCCTTCACCAGTATGAACCTGTCTAAGGAAAGGTGTATGTTCTTCTGCATCAGCTGCTTTTTCGGAGTCCTTACTGCAACGGCGGCACAGAATCCCAGAGCGCAGCATATGAGTGCGCACTGGAAGATAGTGGTAAAAGAATAGTAGTCATGCAGGAAGAGTCCTATCATCGGGCCGAGAGCCATTGCGATGTTGTTCGCAAGACCGTAGTATCCCAAGGCTTCGCCCCTTCTGGATGAAGGGGTTATATCGATTACTATGGTATTGCCCGCTACTGTGACCGTGCCGAAAGAAAGTCCGTGCACTATTCTGAGCATGATGAACACAAGCAGAGAGCCTGTTACTATGTAACCCCCGAAAATCATTGTAAATATCAGGAATGAAACCAGATAGAGCGGTTTTCGCTGAAGCGTATCCAGCAGATATCCGGAAAAAGGCCTTACTACCAGAGCCGCTATCGTATAGCATGATAGTATGAAACCTATTTTCCCTTCGCTTATTCCGAATTCCTCTACCAGATAGAACGGAAGGACCGGCATCAGAAGGAAAAAACCGAAGTAGAGCAGGAAATTCGCCAGCAATATGAAGCAATAATCGCGTGAAACCAGTCTGTCTTTCATTTTCTGATATTTTAAACAGGCGTTTTTGATGAGCCTGGAATTGTTCAGGGGGCGCAAAGATATAATTTTTATAAATTTTTTGTAACATATGCAGGAAAATTCCGTCCTGTATGCAGAACGGTCTTTCCATGGACAGGCTTGAAAGCGTTTTTGTATAACTTATTAAAATATCAGGTAGAATGAAAAGGAATTTCATGTCGGTATGCCTTAAGTTTGCCGTTGCGGTATTTGCCATAGGCCTCGTTTCCGCTCCGGTGATGCAGGCAAGGCCGGGCAAACACTCGCAGATAATGAAGGTCATAAGGAAATATGACGGCTGCGACGGCGTCGAATCCATTGTCCTGGGATCGTTCCTTATGGGGATTGCAAGGATGGCGGCATCGGACGATGAAGGAGGGAATATACTGAAATACATAGACAAGATGGCCGTATTTTCTGCCGAAGAGGCGGCTCCGGGACTGAAAAACGATATTTCCGCGGATCTGGGAAAGGCTCTTGAAGGATATGAAACCGCCATGGAGATGAAAGACGGAGAAGACAGCATGAGCATATATTTCAACATGCCATCTGACGATACCGTATCTGAGATGGCCATTGTATCCGACTCCGAGCTTGCCGTAATCCTCATGCTCGGGGACATGCCCGTGTCGGAACTGGAAAATATTGCCAGAGAAGCATCGCAGAACTGATATTGTGCATCTTGCAGTAAAGACCTGAAGAAATGGAAAAACAGGAATTCAAGGATATCTGGCTGCCTCTTTCGGACAGGTTCTATCGGGTGGCGTATTCCATTCTGGGGTCTGAGCCTGATGCCAGGGATGCACTTCAGGACCTTTATATAAAACTTTGGACTTTAAGGGACTCGCCTGTGAGGATACAGTCTCCTGCCGCATACGGGACAAGGATTCTGAGGAACATATGCATCGACAGGATAAGGTCGCGCGGTGAGGAGCCTGCAGGTCCGGAAATAACGGAATTCTCCGGGAGCGGTTTCCCTGACACGCCGGTATCTCCGGCGGCCGACAGGAAGATAATCGGCAGAGAGATTCTCGGCAGCCTGTCCCGTGCCATGGACGACCTTCCGGCTGCGCAGAGGACTGTGATGGAGATGAGGTTTTTCAGGCAGATGAGTTATGATGAAATTACCGGCAGGACCGGAATCTCGCCTGTCAATGTGAGAGTCCTGATAAGCAGGGCCAGAAAGTCGGTCCTGAAGGCAATGAAAGAATTTATCTGATGTATATTAACACATAGGGCCATGGATACAAGAGAGGATTTACAGGAAAAGATAGCTGTTCCGGCAGGCTTGAAGCAGGAACTGTCCGACATGATTGACTCGATGGATGCGGCTGGAAAGATACTCTCGTCCGGCAAGAGTCCGGCAAGACTGATCATGACCTGCATCATGGGAGCCGCTGCAGGGATTGTCCTGTTTTTCGGAATATGGACGGCAGTGGAGACATTCCGAAGGCCGGAAGACACATTCACTGATCCGGAAACTGCCTATGCGGAGGTTGAAAAAGCCCTTTTCTCTATCTCTGAAAAGATGAATGCCGGCCTTGAAAAGGCCGCTGAGGCAGAGAAGACGCTGGACAGGAGTATGGAGACGGTGAAGTCTCTGTATTTGAATAAATATAATGAATTACAATAATTTAAATAATTATACCCATATGAAGCGCATAGTGATTATCGCAGTGACGGTGCTGACGGCATTGTCAGCATATGCCCAGGGCGGAAAGGATATCTACAACAGATATTCCGGTAAGGAAGGTGTCAGTTCGGTGTATATTTCACCGGCGATGTTCGGCCTGATGAAGGAGCTGCCGGATATTCCGGTAGAGGACGGAGAGGTAAACCTCAGTTCTGTCATAAAGTCGTTTGAAGGCATGTACATCCTGGATGTTGAGAACAGCGACCTTGCCGCATCTCTTGCCCGGGAGATCGACTCCATGGTAAGGCAGGGCAGATTCGAACTTCTGATGGAGGCGGTCGAAGAATCGGAGAAGATGCATATGTATATCGTAAAAAAGGGGGAAACGGTGACCGATTTCCTATTGCTTGCCACAGAGCCTGGAAGTACTTCGGTAATTTCCATAACCGGGAACATTCCGATGGCGGAACTTCAGAAGATTTTGTCCATGACGGTCGGGTGATTTTATGTTTTAGGTATATTTGCACCGTAATTAGGATGACCATATGAAAGATTACGGTTTTTTCAGGGTGGCTGCCGCAGTCCCTGTTGTCAAAGTGGCAGATACGGATGTCAACGCAGAGAGGATCTGCACAATGATAAGCGAGGCTTCTTCCAGAGAGGTTTCGCTTGTCGTCTTTCCGGAGTTGTGCGTGACAGGATATACGTGCGGAGACCTTTTCGGCCAGCAGCTTCTGCTCGAAAACGCGGAAAAGGCTGTCCGGAGGATAATGGAGCATACGCGCGGGAAAGCCATAACGGCTGTAATAGGGGCTCCGGTGAGATTCTCGGGCAGGCTGTATAACTGTGCAGTAGTAATACGAAACGGCAATATTAAAGGCATAGTCCCTAAAATATACCTTCCGACATACAACGAGTATTACGAGTCCAGATGGTTTTCTTCAGGAAAGGATTTTCTTGACGGCCCGTCATCCGTGGCCGGGCGGTTCCTCGTTAACGGGAAGGACTCGGTCAGGGAAGGTTTCCATGCCGAGATACAGTACGCCGGCTTCAGATGTAATATTTCACCCGACATGCTTTTTACGATAGGGAATGCGACATTTGCCGTAGAACTGTGCGAAGATCTGTGGACTCCGGTGCCTCCTTCATCCTATCATGCTCTCGCAGGCGCCCAGGTAATCGTCAACCTGTCGGCAAGCAATGACATATTCATGAAGCATGCTTACCGCAGGGACCTTGTATGCCAGCAGTCCGCACGTACACTCTCTGCATATGTGTACTGTTCCGCCGGGTTCGGCGAGTCGACCCAGGACGTGGTCTATTCAGGGGCCGCCCTCATTTGCGAGAACGGTACGGTACTGTCGGAAAACGAACGATTCAGCACCGCCGCTTCGATGACGGTTTCGGATGTCGACATAGAGAAGCTTTCCGTTCTCAGACAGAAGACAAGTACGTTCGGCTCCGTCGCTCCTGACGGCACGCCCTCGGGCGCATATTACGGCCTGTATTCAAGGGTCGTGCTCGGAGCCCCTGCCGCTACTGATTTTGAAAAAGAACTCGACAGACATGTCGAGCCCCATCCTTTCGTTCCCAAGGATGACGAGAACGGGGAACGGTGCCGTGAAATATTTTCCATCCAGGTGACGGGCCTTGCTTCACGTCTGATGCATATCGGCTGCAGACACGCTGTCGTGGGGATTTCCGGTGGTCTGGACAGCACGCTGGCCCTTCTCGTAACGGTCCAGGCCTTTGACAAGGCGGGGCTTGACCGCAAAGGGGTAATAGGAGTTACCATGCCGGGATACGGGACTACGGACAGGACATTGCGCAATGCGGTGGATCTGATGCGCGTTCTCGGGGTAACGGTACGGCAGATACCGATTGTCGCTGCCTGCGACCTGCATTTCAAGGATATAGGGCATGACAAGAATATCCATGACGTGACTTATGAGAACACCCAGGCCAGGGAACGCACCCAGATATTAATGGATATTGCGAACCAGAGCGGCGGGATAGTCGTAGGAACGGGGGACCTTTCCGAGCTTGCTCTCGGATGGGCGACCTACAACGGCGACCACATGTCGATGTACGGGGTCAACGCCGGCATTCCGAAGACACTTGTACGCCATCTTGTCAGGTGGGTCGCCGGTTCCATGCCGGAAGCCATGGACATATTGCTGGATATAATAGACACTCCTGTCAGCCCTGAACTCCTTCCTGCGGGCAAGGACGGGAATATTTCACAGAAAACAGAAGATCTGGTAGGTCCGTACGAGCTGCACGACTTTTTCCTGTACAACTTTTTCCGGTTCGGATATTCTCCGGAAAAACTCTTGTTCCTCGCCCTAAAAGCCTTTGGCGGTACCTATGACGCGGAAACTCTCAGGAAATGGCTTAAAACCTTTATACGCCGCTTCTTCTCCCAGCAGTTCAAGCGCTCGTGCCTCCCGGACTGCCCTAAGGTAGGCTCGGTGTCCCTTTCCCCGAGAGGCGACTGGAGAATGCCTACGGACGCCTCATCCGCTCTTTTCATGGATGATCTGAAGGATTGACCCGCTGCGGGTGCAAGAATGACAAAGACAGGCCGGTTCACTGAACCGGCCTGTCTTTTTTTATATGGGAGGCGCCCGCTAAAGCTCTTCGAACTTTACATCTGTGAAACCGTCTCCACCGTTTTCCTTCCGATTGTTTTCAGTGCCGGAATCTCCAGTCAGACAGTTTTCCCTGATATAGCCGATAACTTCCTGGAGACCTTCGGAGAACTTGTCGAAATCCTCCTTGTAAAGGAAAATCTTGTGCTTGTCGTAAGCGAAGCGTCCGTCTTTTTCCATTTTACGCTTGCTTTCAGTAATGGTCAGGTAGTAGTCGTTGCCTTTAGTGGCCTTGACATCAAAGAAATATGTCCTCTTGCCTGCGCGGACAGGCTTTGAATAGACATCTTCACCGGAACGGTCCTGGGCATTCACCTCATCGAATTCTTCACTATACATCTCGTACGTACTTTTTATAAGTAAATCTTTGCAAATTTAGGGATTTTTCTGAAAATGCATATATATTTGCACAAAATTTCGTAAACCGTATGCTCAACAGACGAATATTAAGAATCAAGGCATTCAAAGTTCTTTATTCAAGTGTCCTGTCAGGGAATATGTCCCTATCCGATGCGAAGGCCCAGCTGGAGATGTCCTGCGAGGCTACGAGGGATCTCTATATATTCATGCTCGGAATCGTTTCCCCTTTGACTTCCATAGCCAGGGAGCGGCTGGAGTCGGCCAAAAGGAAAATCGCCCCGACAGAGCAGGATCTCAACCCGAATACAAAGTTTGCAGACAACGCCCTTGCTGTCCTTCTGGACAGTGATCCGGACTTTGTCAAGATATTCAAAAAAAGGAAATTCTCCTGGGACCAGTACGACATATTCCTGAAGAAGACCCTTACCTCGATAACATCGAAACGGTATTATGCCGACTATATGGCTTCGGAAACCTCTTCACTGGCTGAAGACTGCCGGCTTTTCATAAAGATTTTCGAAGACGAGTTCGTAGACAGCGTAGAGCTGGAACAGATACTTGAAGACATGTCCATATACTGGAACGATGATCTTGCCTATGCCCTGACTTATGTATGCAGGTCTTTGAAATCCATAGCGAAAGGGGAGAGGTGGAATCTTCCTCCGCTTTATCTGAGCGATATGAAGCCCGGGCCCGGGATCCAGAGCGACAAGGCGTTCGTCACGCGTCTTCTCCAGGCTGCCCTCACGGGGTATGAAAAATACTCGGCCAGGGTGGCGGCTGCGGTGGCCAACTGGGACAATGAAAGGATTGTCAGCACCGACATGGCGATCATAGTCATGGGGGTTGCCGAGGCGGTGGAGTTTAAGGACATCCCGGTCAAGGTCACAATAAACGAATATGTGGAGATTTCGAAGTACTACGGTACACCCAAGAGCCGGATTTTTGTCAACGGCCTGCTGGACCGGACGATAGCGGCGATGCGGAATGAAGGTCTCATCGTGAAGGACGCGGCTGTGGAGATGTGATTTTGATTTTAGACAATAATGATTTATTTTTGACAACTTTATTTATAAACCTGATTGAAAATGAATTTTCTTACATTAGTATTACAGGCTCAGGCTGCAGGACAGCAGCCTGCCGGCGGCGGATGGTCGATGTGGGTTATGTTTATCCTTATCATCGTAGTGATGTGGTTCTTTATGATCCGTCCGCAGAGAAAGCAGCAGAAAGAACTGCAGAAGTTCCGTGACGGCCTGCAGAAAGGTGACAAGATAGTGACTATCGGAGGTATTTACGGAACTGTCGTCGAGATCAAGGAAAAGACCCTGCTTATCGAGGTGGACAGCAATGTCAAGATCAAGGTCGACAAGAATTCGGTAGTCAAGGATTTCTCGGAGACAGCCCAGCAGTAGAAGGCGGTATGCCGTAATGGGAAAATTGGTCCATAGGATATTGAAAATGTTGAATATCAGCGGGAGGGACGGTGCAGTTCTTTTACTGTCCCTCCTGCTGGCATTCAGTATATGGCTTATACATAACCTGTCTCTCCGTTATACGGAGTTCCTTCAGGCCTCGGTCGAGGCTACAAGCAATATCGAGGGCCACTATTACCGCTCGTCCAACAGAAGCGACATAATAGCAAGGTGCCAGACGACCGGCTTCAATATCCTGAGGAGCGGCCTTTTTTCAGGCAAACGCAAGATTACGGTTGCCTTCGATGCTTCGTCACTTCACCATAAGTCAGGTGAGACATATTACATAACTTCATCCGAGCTGAAGGAGTCCGCGCATCTGATTTTCGGCGACAATGTCCAGATAGAATATTTTATTACCGATACCCTCTTTTTCAGGTTCCCGTATGAATATCACAAGCGTGTTCCGGTAAATCCGGTACATGTATTGTCTTTCAGACCGCAGTATACGGCCGTGACTCCTCTGGAGATCGAGCCCGATTCCGTCACGGTATATGGCGAGCCTGCCCATCTCAATGATATTGCCAGGGTCAATACCGAAGCCATCAAGGTAAGCGACATATCCTCCGGAATCCACGGCATGGCAAGGCTCGAGCACATTAAAGGTGTGAGAATGTCCCAGACCGAGGTGCACTATTCCATGCCTGCGACGAGATATGTGGAGATTCCGGTGACCGTAAGCGTGCAGCCGCGCAACGTGCCGCCCGGCAAGTCTCTGATGGTATATCCTTCTGTCGCTACGGTGACACTTAGGTGTGCTTTCCCTGTAGCATCGGACTTTTCCGAAGGGGTGAGGGCCTTCGTCGATTACAATGAATTCGTTTCCTCCATAGGAGGACGGTGCCTCGGGCGCATTTCCTCCCTGCCGTCCGGTGTCATCAATTATTCGATATCCCCCAAGGTGTTTGAATGTGTCGCAAAGGACGGAGAATGAAGACTCTGGTAGTTACAGGAGGCATAGGCAGCGGGAAATCTACCGTATGCCGCCATTTTGCTTCGAAAGGGATTCCCGTATATGATTCTGACAGCAGGGCCAGGCGCCTTTACGATGAGGACAGGCAGATGGTCCGGCGTCTTGATACAGCATTGGGAGGCGGTATCCTCAATGAAAAGGGAGGAATCGATACCGGAAAACTTTCTTCGGTCATTTTTTCGAATCCCGGGAAACTGCATGTTGTGGAAAGTATAGTCCACCCGGCGGTAAAAGAGGATTTTGTATGTTGGCGGGATTCTTTTTTGCCGGATGCGGTGCCGTTTGTCGTGATGGAGTCTGCAATCATTCTGGAAAAGCCTCTGTTCAACGGCATTGCTGATAAGGTGCTTCTGGTTGACGCCCCTTTGCGGACAAGGCTCGAAAGGGCCTGCAGCAGGGACGGAGTATCCAGGGAGAGCATACTTAAAAGGATGGAAGGCCAGAAACTTCTGAATGACATATCCGAAGGCAAGGCTGACTCCGGCGCCGACTTTGTCATTGTCAACGATTCCGACGTCGGTACCCTGCTTGCAGAAGCTGACGCCGTATATGAGGCAATGTGCAAGGCAATCTAAAATTTGTTATATTTGCGACCGTAATAATGAATTAATGAACAACGGAATTATGAAAACTGATCTTACCAAGATTCTGTCCATTTCCGGACAAAGCGGTTTATTCAATTATATCTCACAGGCAAGGACCGGAGCCATAGTGGAGTCTCTTGCCGACAAGAAGAGAAGCTGTTTCGGGATGAACAGCAGAATCACCACCCTGGCTGATATTTCAATATATACGGACGAAGGGGAGACGAAGCTCAAGGAAGTGTTCCTGAAGATGAAGGAGACGCTCGGTGATGCAGACGCCCCAGGTTCCAAGTCATCTGCCGAGGAACTCAAGTCCTTCTTCGAAAAGGCTCTTCCGGACTATGACAGGAACCGTTTCTATGTATCACATATGAAAAAGGTCGTCGACTGGTACAATGCTTTGAAGAAATACGCATCCCTTGATTTTGTAGAGGAAGAAGGGCAGGAGTCCGGATCTGAAGCGGACAAGGAATAGCGATGGAGGAAAGGAGACAGACACTGCAGGCCATTACGATGGGCTGTTCGAAGAACCGCGTGGACACGGAGCATATCCTGGCCCAGGCGGTCTCTTGCTATGATATACTGCCGGAAGATTGGGAAGGGAAAGCGGACATCCTGCTGATTAACACCTGCGGTTTTATCGGGGATGCCAAGGAGGAGTCGGTACAGATGATACTGCAGGCTGTCGAGAGGAAAAAAAGCGGAGACTGCAGACGCATAGTTGTCTTCGGCTGTCTTTCCCAAAGGTATAGGGACGAGCTGCCCGAGCTCATACCGGAGGTGGATGCATGGTTCGGAGCCAGGGACTTTACCCCGCTTCTGCGTTATCTCGGAGTGGAAGCGTCTTCCGATTTTGAGACAAGGAGGTATCTTACTACCCCGTCCCATTATGCCTATCTGAAAATTTCCGAAGGATGTGACCGCAGATGCGCCTACTGTGCCATTCCGCATATAAGGGGCAGGCATGTCTCCATACCTGTGGAAGAGCTTGTCGCTGAGGCCGGGATGCTTGCCTCCAGGGGCGTGAAGGAGCTGATAGTCATCGCTCAGGACACTACATATTACGGTCTCGACCTTTACGGAAAGAGGATGCTTGCCCCGCTTCTTAAAAAACTGTCGGAGATAGAAGGCATAGAATGGATCAGGATACACTATTCTTATCCGGACGGCTTTCCTCGGGACGTGCTCGAGGTCATGGCCCGGAATCCGAAAATATGCCGCTATATGGATATCCCTCTCCAGCATATCTCGGACAAAGTGCTCGATATGATGCACAGGCATGTCGACGGGGCCTGGACCAGAGCCCTGATAAAGGAGATGAGGGACAGGGTGCCCGGGGTTGTGCTCAGGACCACGATGATAGTCGGCCATCCGGGGGAAGGGAAGAAGGAATTCAATGAGCTTCTTGACTTTGTCCGCCAGGCCGGGTTTGAAAGGCTCGGCGCGTTCGCCTATTCGGAAGAAGAAGGCACTTTCGGTGCGGAACATTATAAGGATTCGGTTTCCGCAGGCGAAAAGCAGCGCCGGCTCGATGAACTTATGAACCTTCAGAGTGAAGTGTCACTGGGCTTCAACCGCTCCAGAATCGGTACGGAAGTCAAGGTCATAGCCGACAGTTTCTCCGACGGAGTATATGTCTGCAGGAGCGAGTTCGAGAGTCCGGAAGTCGACGGAGAGATACTGGTAAAGTATGACCCTGAAGCTACGGGCGGAGTGGAGCCGTATTCTCTTGTAGGAGAATTCATGACTGTAAAGATAACAGGTGCCGATGAGTATGACCTTATCGGAGAAATCATAGGGATACTTTAAAAGATTAGAGCGATGAAGCGGTTGGTGTTTTTACTTTGCGGCCTGTCTCTTATGGCCGTATCCTGCGGTCCGTCTTCCTTCCTGATGGATGTCGAAATGCGTGACATCTCCAGGTCAGGTCTCGATCTGGGCCGCAAGACATTTTCCGTAGTCTATATAGACAACGGGGATTTTGCGGATTCTACATTTTCAGCTTCAGCGGCAGACGGCTTCGCGCAGACCCTGGAGTCCGGCTATTTCTCAGGAGAGCGTGTGATAAATGTCTACAGGCTCGACAGCATACCGGGGGCGGACTATTCATCCCGGGATACTCTCGTCAATATCCTGATGGATGTCGGGACTGATGTTGTATTCCTTATAGAGCCTCCTGAACTCGGCTGTCCGAGAGTCCTTGAACCGGTAAAGGTCAGGACAGGCGGTGCAGTCCCTGCAGATTCTTCATATCTTTCCGAGGTCGAAGTCCCTTTCCTGGTCAGGCTGGATGTGTACGATTCGATGAACAAGGCTGATTCTGTCTTTTCATTTACAGGAAGGAGCACAGTCAGACCGGTGGCTTATTCGGACGGGAATGACCCAGATGATATCATTGCAATGAAGGCTGCCAGGGCCATAGGAGAGCCAGCGGCCACAGTCGGCCGGAAGCTTGCTGATTCATTCCTGTCTACATGGAAGAACGAGAGCTACAGCGTGATCTACTATGACAGCGGAAGATGGCTGGATGCTGCATATGCTGCAAGCGACTACCGGTGGAAAGATGCCATGGATATCTGGATGGGACTCCTCGATACGGGAAATCTCCAGAAACGCTCCTGTGCCGAGTATAATATCTCCCTTGCCTGCTATATGCTCGGGGACTATGCACTGGCCCTTGAATGGCTGGACCGCTCCGATAGCGACTGCCCTCTGTATCAGTCCCGCAGCCTCAGACAAAAAATCAGCTCCAGGATCAAATAGACCCCGGAGCTGAAAAACGGTTTTCTATAATGTCTGCAGTTCAGTCTTCAAGTGCTGCTGCAAGTATGGACACCGGGTTCATGACCTTGTATCCTGTGGACATTTCTATCTGCCATTTGCAGGTCTCGCAGTCGCAGGCCACATAGTCCGGATCGATGACCTTTATCTGGTCGAAAAGCGGCTTTCCTATCGCCTGAGACACTTCATAGTTCTCTTTCTTGAATCCGTATGTACCGGCGATGCCGCAGCAGTTCGAGTCCAGTACGGTGAATTCCACTCCAGGGATCATTTTCACAAGTTCCGCAGAGAATATCCCCCAACCGAGTTTTTCCATATGGCACGGGACATGGTATGCTATCCTGGCCTTGAAGTCCTTCTTGAATTTCAGGCTTGCCTTTCCGCTTTCAAGGAGGCGGTAGATGAATTTAACGGCCAGTTCCACATGGTCACGGACTGCGCTGTTGTCTACACCGAGAAGGTGCGGATATTCGTCCCGCAGGGTAAACGAGCAGGATGATGAAGTGCCGAGGACAGCTTCGCAGGAAGACAGCGCCTCGGACATTATCCTTACATTGGTCTTCGCGTTCCTGGTAGCCTGGTCAATCATTCCGTTCGAAATGAGCGCCACGCCGCAGCATTTTTCCCCGTCCAGCAGACGCACTCCGTAGCCGAGCGCATTCATGACCTTCACTAAATCCTTTCCGAGCTGCGGGTAGTTGTAGTTTGCATAGCAGCCATGGAAATAGGCGATGTGCCTGTCGAACTTTTCCTGCCTTGCAGCCGCTTCCTTCCGGAACCAGCTTTCGAATGTCTGTGAAGCATACTTCGGGAAAGTCCTGCGGTGGTCGATTTTCAGTACGCCGTCCATAATCTGTTTGACAGGCTTGATTCTCAGCGTCGTGTTTACGACAGGGGCTACTTTTGTGGCGATACTTCCCATAAAGTCTGTGCCTGCCAGCATCATGTCCCTGAGTTTCGGCTTCTTTCTGCCGTATTTTATTCTTGCAGCCTGGATGATGTCTCCGATTCTTACGCCGGATGGGCAGGCTACCTCGCAGCGTTTGCAGTTGAGGCAGTATTTCAGTGTTTCATCGAAGAATATCCCTTTTTTCAGCCTGAGCCTCTCTCCGTCCGGTCCGGCCTGCTTCGGCCCCGGGTATTCCGGATTTACGGGAACGACAGGGCAATATACCGTACATACCGTACATTTTATGCACTGCTCGAAATTGTTTTCGCTGATATTGTATTCTTGTATTTCCATAGCGTTCAGAAAAATTTTTACTATTCACGGATCAGGCATTCTCGGAAAGTATCGTATCGGCTACGCTGAAGGCGCTGAAAATGGCCGTACCTGCTCCGCACCCTTCATACAGAGCGTTGCAGCCTCCGAGTATCGAGCCTGCGGCATACAGGTTGTCTATTGTCCCGCCTCCTTTTATGCAGCGGAAACTGCTGTCTGTCTTTACTCCGTAGGATATGTAGTCCTGTCTGCCGAAGAAGTCCGTGCAGTACCACTTCTTCCTTTCTGACGGAGCGTCTGTGTCCAGCCCGAATACGTTTTCCACGATATGGCCCGGAGCTGCGGTGAGTCCCTTGCTGAAGAAGCTTCCGGTTGCCAGCACGTAGCTGTCGGCTTCGAGCCTTATATCTCCGAAATTCACAGAGCCGATACCGGTGACATGACTCCCGTCCATTTCAGCACCGCAGGCAGTGTCACCCTGAAGGAAGACGCCTCCTGCAGCCTCAAATCCTGCTTTCAGCTTCATTTGTGTCCTTATCCCGGCCACTGAAGGCGGCATCGTGGCAACAAACGAAACTTTCTTCCCTAAGGCTTTCTCTATCCTTGTCCTTGCTCCGGCCTCCTTGAGCCCGAATACCGCCGGGAGCAGTATTGCATCCGCATCGCCGGCCATATCTTTCATCAGTCCGACCGCCTTGTCTTCAACTTCCCTGCGCTCGAGGACCCTGGCTATGTTGACAGCTCTCATTTCGCTCGGGTTCTTGCGTATTCTCTCCATTTCTTCCAGACGAAGAATGGATGTTGTGCAGACTGTCCCTTTGCTTTCAAGAGACTGTGCGATGAAAGCGGTATTGAAATCCAGAAATCCCTCGATGTTCACTATCAGCACCTTATTCCATGGACATGTATCAGTCTCGAATACGGAGAAATCATCCAGTGCAAGCCATGTGCGCTTGAAGTTGCCGGTCGGGGTAATCCTGAACCCGTTCCTGCAGGGGTCTCCTTCCAGCATGATGCCGCATCCTTTGAAGAACTCCTTGACCTCCTCTGCATAAGCCGTAAGCCTCGCCTTGCCTATTTTGCTGTAAGGGTGCTCCTTATCGAGCAAGTCCACAGCATCGAGCGGCGCACTCACATCTTTCCCGTCAGGAGTCCTGTCCAGAAAGTCGAAATATCCTGATGAAAAATGCATTGCGCTCTGTCCTGCAGAGACGATAGCGCATTTCCTGCCGGCCCTCTGGAGCCTCAGTCCGCATACAAGACCCGAGAGTCCGCCTCCGATTATAATTGTATCGAATTTCATAACTGAATTATTTTTCAAGTCCGCACACGCCTGAATATACCCACTGCGAATACTCGCTTTCCCTTAGGGCATCGCCCCAGCCGACAGGGTATATCCCTTTCCATCTTTCGTTGAGGAAACGTTTCAGGTCATTCCTCTCGCCTTCGGCGCAATTCCTTGCCCGGGCCAGCAGACCTGCCGCCCTGCAAGCGCAAAGCTCCCCCTGGCATGTACCCATCCCGACCCTTGTCCTTCGTCTGAGGTCAACCAGGTTGTGTACATCGAGTTCGTTTATTGCGTATTTTACTTCTCCTACGCTGACTTCCTCGCACTCGCACACGAGAGAAGTGTCGAGTTCGTCTTCAGACGGCACTCTGACCGTGAGGTCCCCGTGCCTTCCGGCGGTGGCTTTCTGCGAAGCGGTAGGATGTGCCCAGATTTTGCGTGAAATCTCTTCGACCCCTTCGCTTTTTGAGCCGGGAAGAGGAATATCCATCGTCTGGCATTTTTTATCTGTACCCAGCTTTTTGCATACCGCATCGGCGGCCCATTCGGCCATAAGCCTGTATGTCATCAGCTTGCCGCCTGTTATGCTTATGAAACCCTTTATCCCGTCTCTGGTCTCATGGTCCAGAAGGACGATTCCGCGGCTGATGTTCCTGCCGGAAGGGTCGTTGTCGGCCGATACCAGCGGACGGACTCCTGCGTATGCCCGCAGAATACGGGTGCTTGCCAGAGCCGGAGCAAGTTTTGCTCCCTCAGTCAGGAGCAGATCCACCTCATCCGGAGTCACTTTCATGTCATCCACTTCATCGAACGGCACACGGCTCGACGTGGTGCCTATCACGCAGACGGTGTCTCCAGGAACGAGGATATCGGCGTTTGCCGGCTTGCGGCATCTGTTGAGCACAATGTTGTTCACCCTGTGCCCGAATATGAGGAGCGCTCCCTTTGCCGGGAACATGTTTATGGTCGTACCGGCCTTTTCCGCGATTGCATGGCCCCATATGCCTCCGGCGTTGACTGTTACCGGAGCATAGAACTCCATGTCTTCTCCCGTGATACGGTTATGGACTTTCACGCCTCTGACCGTGTCGCCTTCCTTTATGAAAGATATCAGCTCGGTATATACCATGACCTTGGCGCCATGGAGTTTCGCATCGGTTATGTTGGCACTGGTAAGGCGGAACGGGTCTACGGAACCGTCGGGTACGCGGACTGCGCCCGTAATTGAAGGATTGACAGACGGCTCCAGCCTTATGGCTTCTTTCGGATCGATGATTTCGGCTTTTATTCCGGCAGAATTGCACGACTGGACAAACTTTGCCTGATAGTCCAGGTCATCTTCCGGAAGGGTGATGAAGAACCCGTCTGTCTCCTCGACGCAATGCCTTGCGATTTTCCGGAGTATCATGTTTTCTTCGATACATTCCCTTGCCGATTCCTGGTCCGTAACGGCATACCTCGCTCCGCTGTGCAGCAGTCCGTGGTTCCTTCCCGTTGCCCCTGTGGCTATGTCGTTGCGTTCCACCAGAAGTACTTTCAGTCCTCTCAAGGCGCAGTCCCTGGCGGTTCCTGCGCCGGTAATGCCCCCTCCGATGATTATGACATCGAATTCATTGTCATTCTTTATACCGTGCTGTACCATTATGATAAAGAGAATATGTTTCAATACGAAATGCAAATATATAAATATATTTTCGAAACGAAATAGAATCTTCGGTTTAATTGTGAAACTTTTTATTATGACATGTTATTCGCGGATATTGTGAATAATTGAAAACAGTTTCTTAAATTTGGCGGGAAATTCGGAACATTAATATGAAGTACTGTATAAGCCTTTGTGTATTATTGTGTTGTGCCGTATCCTCCTTGTATGCGGGCGAGCCTCGGGAGACTGAAGGAAGGGTGAGGTTTGCATACGATGTGGATTTTGAGATGAATTTTGACAACAGGGAGTACGATCCTTCCCGGTTTTCCAGATCCCGGACAATATTCGGAGCCCGGCTTACCCCTTCCGTAGGGCTGAAGCTGGATGAACGCTCCGGAGGCAGGCACCGCCTGATGTTCGGAATAGATGTCATGAAGGATTTCGGGGATTCTCCCATATCTCCGTCGCTGGCTTCGGACGGCAATACGGATGAACTGTCCCGGAACAAGGAGAATCTGGATCTTTTCCATGAGATTACCCTATATTACAGGTATCTTTTTACGAAAGGAAAGACGGATATAGGTATCACGGCAGGCATTTTCCCGCGACGTTTTATGGAAGGGAGCTATTCACGTGCCTTTTTCTCTGATTCCCTAAGGTTCTATGACAACAACATCGAGGGGCTTCTGCTTACTTTCAGGCGTCCGTCCTCGTATTTTGAAGCCGGCTGCGACTGGATGGGGATGTACGGTACGGACAGGAGGGAACGCTTCATGATTTTCTCCTCGGGTGAAGGAAGGCTTTCCGATATGTTTTCTCTCGGATATGCTGCCTACCTGTATCATTTTGCCGGTGCTGCCCATGTCTCCGGTGTAGTGGACAATGCGCTTGTAAACCCTTTTGCCACCCTGGACCTTTCACGGCGCTCCGGCCTGCAGCGTCTGGATTTCACTCTCGGATGGCTGCAGTCCATGCAGAACGACAGGAAGAACATCGGAAAGTTCACTTTCCCTCATGGCGGGGAGTTCACTGCAGCCGTGCGCAACTGGAATGTCGGTCTCGAGAACTATCTTTTCTACGGTACCGACATGATGCCTTACTACAGCAGGCACGATGCGGCAGGCAATATGTACGGGGATCTTCTCTATATGGGAGAGGCGTTCTATAAGGTCAGGCTCGATGCTCCCGGTGTCGGATTCTATGACAGGATAGAAGTATATTATGAGCCTGCAATCTCGGATTTCATGTCCATAAGGGCTTCGGTAGTCGCGCATTTCAACGACTGGTCCTATTCCGGTCTCCAGCAGGTGGTGACCGTCAGGTTCAATCTGGGCAAACTTCTGGAAAAGAACAGGCCGGCCCCCAGGCCGAAGAAAAGGATCAGGATAGAAGACTGGGGACTCCCGGGGTGGAATATCTGACAGCTATGCCTATGACGACAGACAAACTGAAAGTGGCTTTGGTGGAGTTTTCTCCTGAGTGGGAAAAGCCGGAGGCGAATATGAAAGCCTTGGACGGCGTCATTGCCGGACTTTTTTCCGGCAGCGTCCCCGACAGGCCGGATATGGTGGTCCTGCCGGAGTTCTTTTCTGCAGGCTTTACTATGAATCCCGAAGCCGCCGAGCCGGAAGATGCTTCTGCGACATGTGCCTGGATGGAGAAAACCGCCTTGAAATACAGATGCGCCGTGACCGGTTCCGTTCCTGTGGAGGACTGCGGTTCGAGACGGTACAACAGGCTGTTCTTCACTGCCCCTGCAGGGTCTTGCGATATCATCTGCAAAGAGCATTATGACAAGTCGCATCTTTTTTTCGGCGGCGAACAGGAAAATTATGTTCCCGGAAAAGAACGGAAAGTGTTCGAATACAAGGGATGGAAAATCCTGCCGGGCATTTGCTTCGACCTCAGGTTTCCTGAATGGTCGAGGAACCAGGCCGGGAATCCGTATGACCTGTACCTGAATGTGGCCAACTGGCCTGTCGCCCGTAGTGTCGCTGCGGATATCCTGTTGAAGGCCAGATCCATAGAAAATGCCTGCTGGTCGGTTTTCTGCAACAGGACAGGCTCCGATCCGCTTCTGGACTACAGCGGAAATTCCGCTGTCATAGATTATCGGGGGAGAAGCCGTGGAAAACGCTTTGCCGTATGCGGCGTTCCGGTGGTCTACGGAGAGCTTGAGAAATCTCCCATGCTGCGGTTCCGGGAAAGCTTTCCTGTCCTGAAACTTGCTCCCTCGTGTCAGGTGGAAAATTATGGAAATAATATAATATGAAAAAGAATCTGTTATCTGCGTTTTTGCTGCCGCTGCTGGCTCTGGTTTCATGCTGCGGCCCGAAAGACGGAACCTACCGTCTGCAGCTCTTCACCACCAATGACGTTCACGGCCGTTATTTCGATTCCCTCTATGTCGGGAACGGAACACGGCAGTCGCTGTATGCGGTTTCGCATTATGTGGACAGTGTCAGAAAGGCTGACGGTCCTGAAAATGTGATTCTCGTCGATGCCGGAGACTGCCTCCAGGGAGACAATGCCGCATATTATTACAACTATGTGGATACTGTCTCTGTCCATCTTTATGCCCGTATGGCAAATTACATGAAGTACGATGCAGTGGCTGTCGGCAACCATGATGTCGAGACCGGGCATCCGGTCTACGACAGGATTTCACGGCAGCTCGACATGCCTTTCATGGCGGCGAACGCTATACGGAATGACAACGGAAGACCGTATTTTGCCGACTATACCATAGTCCGGAAAAACGGGCTGAAAGTGGCGGTTCTCGGTTTCACCAACCCGAATATGAAGAACTGGCTGTCGGAAGACCTCTGGAAAGGGATGCATTTCGAGTCCCTGCTGCCGCTGGTCCAGCAGGATGTGGACAAGGTCATTGCCAAAGAGCATCCTCATGTGGTAGTGGTTGCGGTACATTCCGGGACGGGGGAAGGTGACGGCTCCATGCTTGAGAGCCAGGGCCTCGATCTGTACAACACTCTGAAAGGGGTGGATTTCCTGGTTTGTTCCCATGACCACAGGCCGGTGGTGTATTCAAAGGAAGGTCTGTGTCTGATCAACTCAGGCAGTCACTGCCGCAATATCGGACATGGGGTCGTTACTATAGAGATAAAGGACGGCAAAGTAGTGTCGAAGGAAGTGTCGGCAGACCTGATACCTGTACGCAAAGAGGCCGTGGATACAGTGATGAGAGATATGTTCAGAGCTGATTATGAAGCGGTCAAGTCGTTTACCGTCAAGCCGGTAGGGACGCTCGTGCGCGATATGAGGACACGTGATTCCTATACCGGCATGTCGGATTACAGCAACCTTCTGCATACCCTCTGCCTTTCATGCTCTCCGGCCGAGATTTCATTTGCCGCCCCTCTTACCTTCAACGGCTACCTCCAGGCCGGCACACTGGTATATAATGATCTTTTTACAATATATCCGTTCGAGAACCAGCTGTTCGTCGTAGAAATGACAGGTAAGGAGATAAAGGACTATCTGGAATATTCATACGATACCTGGATCAATACGGTAACGGGCAAGGCAGGAGAGCACCTGCTCAGGATTTCCAATGAGCCGGATCCGAGGACCGGCCAGAAACGCTGGTCTTTTGTCGGAAGGGCATATAATTTCGATTCGGCCGGAGGACTGGTCTATACCGTCGATGTCACCAGGCCGGATGGAAGCAGGGTAGAGATAGCCTCGCTATCTGACGGGACCCCGTTCGATATGTCTGCAAAATACAATGTCGCCATGACATCATACCGTGCCAGCGGAGGCGGAGCCATTATGCGTGAGGGCGCCGGCATCGATACGGACAACATAGAGGCACGTGTAGTAGCCAAATATCCTGAAGTCCGCAATATCCTTTATGATTATCTGATGGAGCATGGCAGCATAGATCCGGCCCTTATCGGTGATCCTTCCGTTATAGGCCACTGGGAGTTCGTCCCTGAAAAACTTGCCGGCAGGATGCTGGAAAAGGATATGAAGCTTCTTTTCGACTGATCTTTCCGATTATAGCCGCAGGGCTGTTGTCGTCTTTGCCGATCCTCCCCGCCTGGCGGGTCCCCTCCCTTTTCGGGAGCCAATGTCGGACATGACAGCAACAGCCCAGCGGCATGTTGAAATTTCTTATTAGTCGAGTTCTTTGGCCAGGCCTCCTTCTCCGGTTTCCTTATACAGCGAAGGCAGGTCTTTTCCTGTCTGTTTCATGACACGCACCACCTGGTCGAAAGATACCCGGTGCAGCCCGTCGGTGTAGAGAGCATAGATGTTTGCATCAAGGGCACGTGCCGCTGCGTATGCATTTCTTTCGATACATGGAATCTGGACGAGCCCGCAGACCGGGTCGCAGGTCATTCCCAGATGATGCTCCAGCCCCATTTCAGCCGCATATTCTATCTGGGAAGGGCTTCCTCCCATAAGCTGGTTGGCCGCACCTGCAGTCATGGCACAAGCGACTCCGACTTCACCCTGGCAGCCGACTTCGGCGCCGGAAATGGAGGCGTTCCTTTTTACGACATTGCCTATGAGGGCTGCAGTCGCCAGAGAGCGGATGATTCTCTTGTCGCTGAAGCCGTAAACCTTTTTCAGATGATAGAGGACACCGGGCAGCACACCGCATGAACCGCATGTCGGCGCCGTAACTATAGTGCCGCCTGCCGCGTTTTCTTCGCTGACGGCAAGCGTGTAGGCGAATATCATCCCGCGCGTGCGGAGCACATCCTTGTAGCCCTCGGCCCTGATAAAATACTGGGCCGCCTTTCTGCGCAGATGGATCGGCCCCGGAAGCACGCCTTCCTTGTCAAGCCCGCGCTCGATGGCTTCGCACATGACTTTCCACACTTCGGCAAGATAGTCCCAGATGCCTTCATCCTCTATTTCGCTGACGTATTCCCAGTAGGCTTTCCCGTATTTGTTGCACCACTCCAGAAGTTCATTCATGGTGTTGAGCGGATAGATGTCAGGTGATTCGTCCTGCGGGAGCTGTTCGCACCTGATGGCTCCGCCGCCGACACTGTAGAACGTCCATTCTTCCTGCTTTTCTCCAGTGTCATCTACGGTCGCTATCTTCATTCCGTTGGGATGGTCCGGAAGGAAAATCTTCGGCTGCCAGTCTATCTGCACCGGTCCCATCTGGGAGAGTGCGTCGTTAACAGCGACATCGGTAAGGTGTCCTTTTCCTGTAGCGGCCAGCGAGCCGTAAAGAGTCACCAGAAATCTGTGGCTCTGCGGGTGGTGTGCAAGATATAGCTTGGCGGCCTTGTGAGGCCCCATCGTATGGCTGCTGGACGGACCTTTGCCTATCCTGTATATTTCACGTATCGATTTCATTTTATATAGGGAGAATATCGTTTTCAAATGGAAGCACTGTCGTTCGGGAATGTCACTCCCCATTCTTTGCGGAGGGAGTCCATTATCTTCATGACTTCAAGGCTTTCGCTGTGAGGCATGAATTCCGTTTCTGTCCTGCCGTCGCGGATGGCGTCGATGCAGGCCTGCACCTGATATTCGAATCCGGTAATCTGCTGGGGGGCGTACTGCGTGTCCACAAGGATGTGGTCGCTCGAGTAGATGTCGGCCTTGAGCGGGTTGTTGATATTGTCGAGGACTATGTACCCCTTTTCGCCGTTGATGATGCCCTGTCTGTCGTTGGCGCAGCAGGCAGTGGCCATAAGCTGGGCCATACGTCCGTCAGTGTATTCGAAAGTGATGCTGTCCTGCAGGTCTACGCCGGTTTCCGATTTGGTGCAGCATGAGGAAATCTTCCTTATGTCATTGCCGAAGTTCATCAGGGCGAAATTGATGGCATATACCCCCAGGTCCAGAAGGGCTCCGCCTCCGAGCTCCGGCTTCATAATCCGTTCCTTGTGCGCTACAGGATAGCCGAGATGGGCCGTCAGAAGACTGGTGCGTCCGATGGCTCCGCCGTCAATGAGTTTCCTGAGCGTCTGTCTGAAAGGAAGGTATCTTGTCCAGATGGCCTCGGCGAGGAAGACGCCTTTTTCTTCAGAAAGGCGGATGACATCCGCAGCTTCCCGGGCGTTGGCCATGAACGCTTTTTCGCAAAGTACAGGCCTGCCTTTTTCCAGACACATCTTCACGTGGCTGTAATGCAGCGAGTGCGGGGTCGCAACATATATAAGGTCGACATCCTGATCGTCTGCCAGGGCTTCGTAGCTTCCGTATGCTTTGGTGAAACCGCGCCTTGACGCAAAATCCCGAGCCTTTTCCAGCTGCCTTGCAGCTACGGCGTATGCTTCCACTCCTTCCATTCCGTGGAGTGTGGTGGCCATCTTTTCGGCAATGTGACCTGCTCCGATTATACCTACCTTGAACATGATTTTCAGTTTCTGGGTTAAACAGTCGCGAAGATAGGAATAAAATTCATGGAAATTTTCAGGTCAGGTCGGAATTTATGGCTTTTTTTGTACTTTTGCGCTGCAATCAAACAATGAATATACAATGGGCGGTTTTTTCGGGACTATCTCCAAGCAGAAGTGCGTGAACGATCTGTTCTACGGCACGGATTACAACTCTCACATGGGAACCAAGAAAGGTGGACTCGCTACCTATGACCCGGATCTGGGCTTCATGAGGTCCATACACAATCTTCAGAACGCATATTTCAGAAGCAAGTTCGAAGACGAACTCGACAAGTTCAAGGGAAATTCGGGAATCGGCGTCATAAGCGATACGGATGCGCAGCCTCTGGTGATAAACTCGCATCTGGGGCGTTTCGCGATAGTGACCGTGGCCAAGGTCCAGAACCTGTATGAGCTTGAAAACGAGATGCTGTCCAAGAACATGCATCTTGCCGAACTGAGTTCCGGCACGACCAACCAGACCGAACTTATAGCGCTGCTGATCATCCAGGGCAAGGACTTTACTGACGGTATAGAAAATGTATACAGACACATAAAGGGGTCTTGCTCCATGCTCCTGCTGACGGAAGACGGCATCATTGCCGCAAGGGACAGGCTCGGAAGGACACCTGTAGTTATCGGCAAAAAAGACGGCGCATACGCGGTTACCAGCGAGACATGCAGTTTCCCGAACCTTGATTTCGAAATCGAGAGGGATCTCGGACCGGGGGAGATCGTCAGACTCTGGCCGGACCGTATGGAACAGCTCAGAAAACCGGAAAAACAGATGCAGATATGCTCATTCCTATGGGTATATTACGGTTTTCCTACATCAAGCTACGAAGGGAAGAATGTGGAGGAAGTCCGTTTCAGAAGCGGCTACAAGATGGGCAGGCAGGACGCCAGCGAAGTCGACTGCATATGCGGCATTCCGGACTCCGGCGTAGGGCAGGCCCTCGGATATGCTGAAGGCAAGGGTGTTCCGTATCACAGGGCCATAACCAAATATACTCCTACCTGGCCGCGCAGCTTCACCCCGAGCAACCAGGAGCGCAGGAACCTTGTAGCCAAGATGAAGCTCATCCCCAACAGGGCCATGCTTCAGGGGAAGAGAATCCTTTTCTGCGACGATTCCATCGTCAGGGGTACCCAGCTGAAAGACAATGTGAAGATTCTTTATGACTACGGTGCCAGGGAAGTGCACATGAGGATAGGATGTCCTCCTCTTATCTACGGCTGTCCTTTCATCGGATTTTCAGCTTCCAAGACCGATCTCGAGCTGATTTCGCGCCGTATGATCAACGAATTCGAAGGCGATCCGGACAAGAATCTCGAAAAATATTCAAAGACAGGGTCTCCTGAGTATTGCCGGCTTGTAGAGGCTATAAGGGCTAAGTTCGGACTTACTTCTTTGAAGTTCAATACATTGGAGACATTAGTAGAGGCTATCGGACTTCCGAAATGCCAGATCTGCACACACTGTTTCGACGGGTCCAGCACATTTTAGAACCATTTATGACCGAAGACGGCAAGATAAAGGAGATCACTCTGTGGAACCGTTTCCTCACCAGGATAAGGAAACGGCTTTCGGAGCATGACCTCCTGCTTATCCTTTCCCTTCTGGTCGGCATAGCCTGCGGCCTGGCGTCAGTAGCGCTTAAACTTGCCATAGAGCACATACACCACCTGCTCACTTCATGGTTCGACGGTTTCGACTATAATTTCCTGTACCTGATATATCCGGGCATAGGAATGTTCCTGGCCATGCTTTTTGTCCGGTATATAATAAAGGATAACATAGGGCACGGTGTCACAAAGGTGCTTGTAGCCGTTTCCAAGAACGAATCCAAGATAAAGCCGCACAACATGTGGTCTTCCCTTGTAGCCAGTTCAGTGACCATCGGATTCGGAGGTTCTGTCGGGGCCGAGGCTCCGATAGTCTATACCGGAGCGGCAATCGGGTCGAATGTGGCCAGGAAAATGGGTCTTTCGTACAAGCACATGACTATCCTCCTGGGCTGCGGGGCTGCAGGAGCGGTCGCCGGCATCTTCAAGGCTCCTCTTGCCGGTGTGCTGTTCACCCTTGAGATCCTTCTTTTCAATATCTCGATGACTTCCATACTGCCGCTGCTGCTTTCCACAGTATCGGCGACGGTGATTTCATATCTTTTCCTGGGAGATTCCCTTCCGTTCGAGTGCACGCTCTCTCCGTTTACGATGCATAATCTGCCGTTCTATATCGTTCTGGGACTGTGCTGTGCGGCATTCTCGGTGTATTTTACCAGGACTACGCTCTGGCTGGAGGACAAGATCAAAGGCATAGAAAACCCGTATTCAAGATGGTTCTTTTCCGCGGCCTGCCTCGGTCTTCTGATATTCCTGTTCCCTCCGCTTTTCGGCGAAGGCTACGATTCTTTGTCAGTACTGCTGAACGGAGGCGAAATTTCCTTTGAAGGCGAGACGATACTGGCTTTCTTTCTGAAAAAGCCATGGTCTATCCCTATTTTCTACCTGCTTATCCTGCTGCTGAAGGTATTCTCCATGTCCTTTACGAATGCCGGAGGCGGGGTAGGCGGTACTTTCGGTCCGACACTGTTTGTGGGCGCGATAGCAGGATTCGTTGTGGCAAGGACCATAAACCTGATTTTCATAAACAACCCGTTCTCTGTCCCGGAACAGAATTTCGTCCTTGTAGGAATGGCGGGTCTGATGGCAGGCGTGATGCAGGCCCCGATGACGGCAATCTTCCTAATCGCCGAAATTTCAGGAGGGTACGAACTCCTTATACCTCTGATACTTACCTCTACCATATCTTTCGGGGCTACACGGATGGTCGAGCAGTATTCCATTTATACCAAGCGTATCGCCAAGAAAGGGGAGCTTCTGACCCACGACAGCGACCAGGCGGTACTGACGCTGCTCAAGACTTCCGATCTGATAGAGAACGACTTCAAGTCCGTTAAGATAGATGACACGCTCGGTCAGCTGGTGGATGTAATATCTTCTTCGTCAAGGAATATCTTCCCGGTGCTCGACTCCAAGGACCATTTTCAGGGATATGTCTCTCTGGAGGATATCAGAAGGGATATGTTCAAAAAAGAGGAATATGACACTCTCCATGTGTACAATTTCATGAAGTCGGCCCCTGAGTATGTCTATATCAATGAGAAAATGGACAGCGTGATGAACAAGTTCGAAAAGACCGGTGCGTGGAATCTTCCGGTCGTGGACGAGTTCAGGACTTACCTGGGATTCGTGTCCAAATCCAAGATTTTCTCTGCATACAGGGAACAGCTCAGGCAGGTTTCGCACGACTGATATGAAATGGATTTTGTAAATTTACAGGATTTTAGAACTGATAACCGTTATGAAGGAAATCTATATCAAGAATATAGCTCAGAGGCTCGATGTGAAGGAATGGCAGGTGGAGAACTGCGTGAAACTGTTTGATGAAGGGGCGACAATCCCTTTCATAAGCCGTTACCGCAAGGAAAGGACCGGAGGCCTGGATGAAGTGGCTGTAGCAGAGATACGGCACTGGTCGGAAGTTTTCGCGGAAATGGAGAAACGCAAGTCCACTGTACTTGAAACAGTCGACGGGCTCGGAAAGCTTACGCCAGAGCTGCGCACGGCAGTCGAGAACTGTGTCGACAGCCGTGAACTCGAAGACCTGTATCTCCCGTACCGGCCAAAGCGGAGGACAAGGGCTACGGCAGCCAAGGAAGCCGGACTGGAGCCGCTTGCTGACAGGATGTACTCAGTTTCCCTGTCCGATCCGTTGCGTGAGGCTTCCGGATATGTGAATGACAAGGTGCCGACTCCTGAGGACGCGCTTGCCGGTGCCCGTGACATAATAGCCGAACGTCTGAGCGAAACGGCTTCCGTAAGGGAGACTCTTCGCGGGATATTCAATACCAGACGTCTGGTGTCCAAGGCTACCAAAAAGGCTGTCGGGCCTGAAGCAGCCAAATACAAAGGCTATTTCGACTATTCCGAATCGCTTTCCCGTATAGCCCCTCACCGGCTTCTTGCCATGCTCAGGGCGGAAGAAGAAGGATATATCACTCTGAAAATCGATGCCGATCCTGAAAAATGCGGCAAGAAACTCTATTATGACTTCTGTCAGGAACGCAGATATCCTGCCGCTCCTCTGGCGGAGCAGATACATGAGGCTATCGATGATTCATACAAGCGCCTGCTGGAACCGTCCATTACCAACGAGGTCATTTCCCAGGCCAAGGAAAAGGCTGATATAGAATCAGTCAAGATATTCGGGGAGAACCTGCGGCAGCTTCTGCTCGCTTCTCCTGTGGGTCAGAAAAGGACTCTGGCCATTGACCCGGGATTCAGGACAGGATGCAAGGTCGTGTGCCTGGACGAGCAGGGGAACCTTTTGCACAACGAGACCATATACCCTCATCCTCCTGTCAGCGAGAAGGTCAAGTCTATCAGGGCTTTGTCCGATATGATAAACAAGTACCGGATCGAAGTGATAGCCATCGGAAGCGGTACGGCAGGACGTGAGACGGAGGATTTCGTGAAACGTGTGCCGAAACCTGACGGGGTGAGAGTATTCATGGTAAGCGAAGACGGGGCATCCATCTATTCCGCTTCGGAAATCGCACGTGAAGAGTTTCCGGACTATGATGTGACGGTACGCGGTGCCGTGTCGATAGGCCGCCGCCTGATGGACCCTCTGGCCGAGCTTGTGAAGATAGATCCCAAGTCGCTCGGGGTAGGGCAGTACCAGCACGATGTGGACCAGAACCTTCTGAAAGAAAAGCTGGACAATACCGTGGAAAGCTGCGTGAACAGTGTCGGCGTGAACCTCAATACCGCCAGCAAGTCCCTCCTGAGCTATGTTTCTGGTATAGGTCCCGCGCTGGCCGAGAATATCGTGGAATACAGGACGGAGAACGGGCCGTACCGTTCACGCTCCGAACTTCTGAAAGTCAAGCGTCTCGGAGACAAGGCTTTCGAACAGTGTGCCGGTTTCCTTCGCATCCCGGGAGCGGACAATCCTCTTGACAATTCTGCCGTTCATCCGGAAAGCTACCATATCGTGGAAAAGATGGCCGCTTCGCTGGGGGTAGCTGCTACCGAACTGGTGGCCAACAAGGAACTGTGTTCCAGAATCCGTCCCGAGGATTTCGTGGAAGGGGATTTCGGTCTTCCGACCATAAACGATATCCTTAAGGAACTTGTCAAGCCTGGACGTGATCCCCGTTCGGAGGCGCAGGAGTTCAGCTTTGCAGATGACATCCATACCATAGATGACCTTTCAGAAGGGATGGAACTGCCGGGCATAGTGACGAATATCACTGCTTTCGGAGCATTCGTAGACATCGGTATCAAGCAGAACGGCCTGATCCACGTCTCGCAGATGGGCGTGCGCGGACTTTCCGACCCGTCAAAAGTCCTGAAACTCCACCAGCATGTCACCGTCACGGTCATCAGCCTCGATCTTGACCGCGGCCGCATCGGCCTGCGGCTGATGAAATGACCGGACGGATATCATAAACTGATGCGGGACAACTTTCCTAATGGCTTCATCTGTATTTGCCTGATTCCTTGATACTTGAAAAGTATACCATATGGACGGTCCCTATCCGTGTGACGGGACCGTCCATATGTGTTCTAAGCTAAATTGTTGATAATCATTGCTTTCTCTGTTAAATTATTGGGAAGGTCGGCGAGGAAGAAGAGAATAGTTTTTTCATGGGTATTTTATTTTTCTGTTAATGGATCTTCATTAGGCAGGTAAATATCCATTCCTATCATTTCTTCCGTAGGAGGGTATGTTATAGTCCAGTTAAGTTTCTGCATGTCTTCTAATGTTAAATTATATGTAGCCAGAATAGGGACATTCTGTAGTATGGCATCACATGGTTCGAACATATATTTGTCATGAATATCACTATCAAATATGACTAATAATACATTTTCTAAAAAAGCATCCCATCCTGAGGTAGCCCTGTATGTATGTAAAGAATCAACAGAGTGTGGATCGATTAAAACTAAATACAGATGTTCATTGTCAGGATCGCAGTTTATACTTGTATTTGGCGTATTATCTTCAAAATAATAATCTATGCGTCTATCAGAATTATTTTTAATGAAAATGTATCTCTGGCCGGTTATTCTTTTGCAGTCTACGGATGTAAGAAGTATTACAATGCCTGTAAAAAATAATGTGACTAAAAAGCGTTTCATAATCAGTGGTTTTATAACGGCTATCCTCAAATATACTTCAAGGTCATTCCGGGCCTGCCCCGGAATCTGCGGAACAATTCCTTTCCGGGAAACTCCTCAGATGCTGAGTCAGGCTCAGCATGACCTGCATCGCTGCATTGTATCAATGATAATCTTAGGGTATTTTACGGATAGTCATACTTGTTATTCTTTTAATGATTCTTCATAAGGGGGAAACATATAAATATTTTCCATCGCTTGTGTAGGAGGATAATATATTGTCCAGTTCAGATCTTCCAATTCTTCTATACTTAAATCATATTTCTGAAGAATCATATAATCATCTTGGATTTTTTTCCATGACATATTGTCAACTATATTTTTATCTAAAATGAAAATACTCATCTTCCCATTGACTATTACTCTATCCCATCTTCTCGTCGAATATGTTGCGCGGCCTTTACTATGTGGTAAAGTCATTTCAAAGTACATTTTTTCATTTAAAGTCGTGTCAGGATATTCATACTTTCCGTCAGTGAGTAATGTATAATCGGAATTGTTATAAATTGTAATATCAAGTTCATAGTCCCCGAACGCGCATGCCCGGCTACATAATAAAAAGATGATGATTATACAGGCCTTCATAAACTTATAATTTTAAAAAAACATGAAGAATAGAAGTGGACTTATAGAGATCGGAAAGTACCAATCTAAATTAGGGACAGTCGTTTAATTCCGTCATTATGAGTCAATCGGCAGACTGTCCCGGTAATTTTTCCGATCGAACTCA
>CALVAJ010000006.1 GCA_944325505.1 uncultured Bacteroidales bacterium | reverse complement strand
CGGTACATTTCATTCTGATATACCCGGTACATTTGATAGTGATATGGGCGGTACATTTAAAGTGCTGCAATCACTTGAGTTCCATTTACTGCGATTATAATCAATTAAATACAATAGATTTGACGAAGAACACAAAGTTATTAGGTTTCAGCTGTACGAATAATAATTTGTCTGTCCTTGATTTAACAAAAAATAAAGATTTGATTAATATTGAATGTTATAATAATCCTTTACATAAAATAATCGTAAATAAAAAATGTAATATAGGTAAAGCTACTGCAGCTAACTATGCAAATATTATTGAATATGTATAATAATACTCTTTGATTTAATAAAAAAAAAGAATTATGCGAATTACAGTATCTGCTTCATGGTGCGGTATTAAAGACCAGAATTTCAAATCATATTTATTTGAAACTTATGGAAATGAATTTAATACAGATGATGTTGAATATATAGATTGCGACTATAGGAATATCTGCGATTTAACGGGAATTGAATATTTCCATAATCTTCAACGAATATCGTGTTTTGGAAATCATTTGAGAACTTTAAATCTCAATAACAACACCTTATTATTTGAAGTTAATTGTACATCAAATCAATTAACTTCATTGAATGTAGAAAATTGCGTCAATCTTAAACACTTATACTGTGATAATAACAACCTTGTTACTTTAGATGTTGGAAGAAATAAAAATTTAGAAATACTTCGGGTCGAAAGTAATAATCTAAAAGTTATTGATATCAGCAACAATCCCAAGATAGACACATTAACATACATTAATAATCCTCTTGAGAAGATTATTTTAAGTAAAACAAACTCCATGACTGCTGCTTCTATGTTTGGTCTTGAATTATATTATGATAATATAATCGAATATAGATAAAGGTAATATGAAAGAGAAATGCATAGTTGTAGGAATAGTTTATATTTATGAAATATATAATTGAATCTTATGCTTTTGAATCTTATGCTTTTGAATCTTATGCTTTTGAATCTTATGAAACTTTAAAAATCCTTACAAAAAGGATATAAAATATGGAAAATAACAAGAATCAACTTTTAAAAAATATTAATGAAGCTAATCAAGCTGTTCGATTGATACAAGATTCGATAAATAACGTAAATGGAAATATGTCTCGATTGTCAACTGCTGAAAAAGACCATTTAATATTCTTGGGTGGTATTATATCATGCGATATATTCAATATTTCTTCGATAATCGAAAAAGATATGTCATTAATGTTCGAAACAGTGCCGGGAGTTAATGGGCAACAATTATTATGTCAAAATTGGATGATGTGGATTATGTACACTTCAAAACAGATTGACAGAATATTGACTCGGTTTTGCATATAATAGATATGAAAAAGTATCTGATATTGCTGTCCGGACTTGTTGCCAGTATTGGATTATCAGCACAGGAGAAAGTTGTATATCAGGGTATGACAATGGTTGTAGAGACAGCCATTATAGACAGTGTGGATTGTTCCAACGAGTATTTCATGAAAGATGTCTATATTGATTTGGGGTATTATGTGGATAAGGAAATATATTTTGCTATATCGGGAGATATTCCAGAGATATATGGTATGGTTGAGGATTCATGTGGGAAAGGAACAAAGGAAATTGACGGAGAAACTTATACTATATATCACTTTATATGGAATGCAGAGGATAAGACCTATGGCAAATGTGATGTTGAGTATTTATTGGCATGGAGAGCAGACACTGGCGGGGACCCTCTTGTACGAATTAGACTTATAACGGAACAAGGGAAAGTACACCATTATACGGGTAGGTTATTCAATTTTTATGGAGAGATGCTTAATGAAGTGCAGGAACAACAAGATTCAACGGAAGTGAAATGACAACAATTTCAAAGGCTATATAAAAGAACTTCTCAAAAACTTGGCATCCGGTTTACTTTATGAAGAAAACAAGACTAGAATGTTACTGATGGACGGTACAAGAAAAGGTAAGGTGACATTTGTTTTCAGCTGAAATAATATTCCAAATTCAAACTGGCATTGCAGACTCCGCAAGGGCTAACATAAAACTATACAGGCAGATTAATATTATGGGACATTTGTTGAAAATCGGCAGTATTTTTCAAAGGTGGAAAGATAAGATTTTTAAAAGATATCAATATCAGGGAACTCTTGGAGAAAATTTTGAATGTGATTTTGCTATTGAAGAAGATGTCGTTAAATCAAAAAGCAGAGAAAATAAACAGGCATCTATCAACTATGACAATCTTATAATGAAGTTCATTATGACTAATAATGAATTGTATATTACAGAATTGAACGATACCACATTACAGATTGGCTTAAAGGAAATGTATGTGCCTTTTTTAGAGTCATTGGAAATTGATAATTATTTATTACGGTATTTATCATTTGGTAAAAATATTATACTTGATTTAGGGGTTAATGAGAATTTAAAGTTATTGTGCTGCCACTCAATGATTTCATCGTTGAATATATCCGGTTGCAGAAACTTGCAGCATTTATTTCTGAATTTTAATAAATTTACATCTATTGATTTAAGTAAGAATACCTCTCTTGAATTATTACATTGCGCTTACAGTAATCTTGTTGAATTGGATTTATCTAACAATAGTTTACTTACAAACCTCGACTGTTCTTCTAATCAACTTACGAATATTGTGCTGCCACCATCTATTAAAAGATTATACATGCCATATAATAAAATAACAGTCTTGGATTTGAGCAACTGTAAATCTTTAAAAAGTATTGTGTGTACATCAAATCCACTGCAAAAAATTGTTATATCAAAGAAGCAGAAACGCGCGGCATGGTTAAGGAATGTAAAGGATGTTTATCCAAACCTTGAAATTATTATCAACTGAAGTAATATATGAAATGACAGAATTTTTAAATGGTATATAAAAATAGATTTTCAAAAAGTTGTCATACCTTTATTACAGTTAAATAAGGTAAAAATGAAACGATTAACAAAGTGGATTCTATGGATATTCGGAATATTGGCTGGCTTGATTATGGCGTTCTATATTCTGCTGTACATATACAAGATACCTGTAATCATTCCAATAAAGGAGGGAAAGGATTTAGTATTTACGAATCAGTATGACGAGGATGCCTTGTTGATGATTCCGGCTGCATATACGAATGAGGACGGAACGATACAAGGGGAATACAGGATAGACGGAAAGATTTACGGAACACCCTCACGCAAGGAGAGAATATCGCTTCATCCGACAAAGGGGATTATCATATCTGGAAGCTGGCATTCTGACAATGGATTCCAGCAGACTGTACTTGTGAAGAACGGCAAAGAGAGGATGCACGATGATAACAGAAAGAGAATCCGCAGGGCACTATGCAATGAAAGCAAGGATGGATGCTTATTGATGATAGTCGAATCTGCTACCCCTATGACCTTATCGGATTTCGCAAAGGAACTGTCCAAGATATGCTACACGGCAGTGAATCTTGATACAGGAAATTACGGCTATGGCTGGTATGGTAAAATGAAATTCAGCAGGTGGGCGTACTATAACAAAGGCAAGCAGACCAACTGGATTTGTATAAAATAAAAACTATCTCATTTATCGGCGCTATAATTTCGTGAGGGGTATATAAACAGAAAAATCGGGAAAATATAGCGTAGGCTGGAGAATGAGAAATTAAGACTAATACAAATTATTGATTTACAATTATATTACTTTATGTTTAACCCAGTATCTGCTGGCGTGAATATGTTAGCAAACCTGTTAGCAGAACAGCGAAGATTAGCAGAGTGCCACCCCGGCAAAAAATGCAGGAGATACGGACAGCTCTCTAGTTTGATTCAATTTCGGATGAATAGAAATAAAAAATGCAGTAACTTTATGATAAACATAGAGTTACTGCAAAACAGCGGTGCGGACGGGACTCGAACCCGCGACCCCGGGCGTGACAGGCCCGTATTCTAACCAGCTGAACTACCGCACCAGAATTTTCAAAGTTTCTTAGGAATTTTGAGGTTGATTTAGCCTCATTTCCTGATTGCGGATGCAAAGATACGTAAATTTTTCGAGTCTCCAAATTTTTCTTTGCTTTTTTATGAAAAATGGATGTAGCCGGAATTTGAGATAATGTTGACACCAGTGGTTTCCGAGCCTCTCTCGGCAGGATGGTAACAATAAAAGCGGCTGGCTGTCAGAGCCGGCCGCTTTCAGATTAAATGTTGGAGTGAATTATTCTTCAGGTTTGTTGTCCACAAGTGCGAAAGAAAGGCTTCCTTTACAGCACAGTTTGCCGTTGACCTTGAGGTTTGCTTCCGTGAAGAAAAGCATTCCGCGGCGATCGGTGAGTTTGGCTGTGATTTCGCATACGTCTCCAGGGCGGACAATATTCTTGAATCTTACATTGTCTATTCCGCTATAAAGGGTAGTGCGGCCTTTCAGTTCGTCCTTTACGAGCAGTGCGCAGCTCTGGGCCATTATTTCGCACTGGATTACTCCCGGTACGATCGGGTTGCCCGGGAAATGTCCTCTGCAGAAGAATTCGTCGTCCCTGATTTTATATTTGGCATGGGCCACGCCTTCTGCATCGATTTCAATCTCGTCCACGAGCAGCATAGGCTCGCGGTGTGGCAGGTATTCCTTTAATTCTTCTCTGTTCATATATTTAGGTTTTAGCAGTGTGGATCCTTATTCTGTGAATTTTCTGAAAGCGATGCACGCGTTGTGTCCTCCGAATCCGAGGGAATCGGAGATGGCAAGGGTCAGGTCTGCTTTCTCTGCCTTGTTCGGAGTATAGTTGAGATCGCATTCCGGATCCGGTGCATCGAGGTGGATGGTAGGAGGCACGATGCCGTTTACGAGAGCCAGAATGGAGGCAATGGCCTCGACTGCTCCCGTGGCTCCCAGCATGTGTCCTGTCATTGACTTGGTAGAACAGATGTGGGCCTTGTATGCGTCATCGCCAAGGACTTTCTTTATAGTCTGTGTCTCCAGCAGGTCATTGAGATGGGTACCTGTTCCATGCGCATTGATATGGAGTACATCATCTTTGGTATATCCTGCTTCGTCAAGAGCCATCTTGATGGCGGCAGCCTGGGTCTTGCAGTCTGTCCTCGGAGCAGTCATATGATAAGCGTCGCAGGTGTTGCCGTATCCGCAGATTTCAGCGATAATCTTTGCCCCGCGTGCTTTTGCGTGCTCGTATTCTTCGAGTACCAGCATGGCGGCTCCTTCTCCCATTACGAATCCGCCCCTGTTGACGTTGAACGGAAGAGATGCGTAATTAGGGTCTTCTGACCTTGAAAGGGCTTTCGCATTTGCAAATCCGGCTATTCCGAGCGGAATGGTGGCAGCTTCAGAACCACCTGCGATGATGGCATCTGCGTAGCCGTGTTTTATGGCTCTGTATGCTTCTCCTATCGTGTGGGTTGAAGTGGCGCAGGCTGTAACTATAGGAACGCAAGGCCCGCAGAGGTTGTGCCTTATGGCGATGTTTCCGGCAGCCATATTGGCTATCATTGTAGGAATGAAAAGAGGGGAGATCCATTTCGGACCGTCTTTGATCATCTTTTCGCTTTCCTTGTACTGGGTGCTGAAGCCTCCGATACCTGAACCTACATATACGCCGAACCTTGTAGCATCGATGTTTCCGCCTTCTTCAGCGGTGCTGAGTCCGCACTGTCTGATGGCTTCGTTTGCCGCAGCGACGGCGAATACGGAAAATTTGTCCTGTTTTCTTGCGAATGCAGGCTCGATGCCGTAATCGGCAGGGTTGAAGTTCTTCACTTCGCCGGCAACAGTAGCAGGAAGATCATCAGTAGGGAATTCTGTTATATGCCCTATGCCGCAGACTCCATTTACAAGACTGTTCCAAAACTCTGCTACATTGTTTCCTACAGGCGAAATAACGCCCATTCCGGTTACTACAACTCTTTTGTTCATGTTTGTCGGTTTTAATGTTAAGCTAAGAATCTGTTCTGTGCCTCACGGATGAGTTTCTCGGCTCCTCCGATGAGGTCCTGGATAATATCTTTTGCCGGTTCGATCTTCCTGACCATTCCGGCGCATTCTCCTGCCATGTAGCTTCCGTTGGTGTCGCCTTCCTTGACAGCCTTGCGCAGTGCGCCTGTACCGAAAGCCAGTATCTCTTCAGGTTTTACATTAGGGTCCGACTCCATTTTCGCGAATGTTTTAGAGAACGGAGTCTTGAGGGAGCGGACAGGATGCCCGAGAGTTTTTCCCGTTACGATTGTAGATACGTCTGATGCTTTAAGTATCTTTTCCTTGTAAGCCTGGTTGACCGTGCATTCTTCTGCGCAGAGGAATCTGGTTCCTACCTGTACGCCGTCAGCCCCAAGCATAAGGGCTGCTGCGACTCCTCTGCCGTCACAGATACCGCCTGCAGCGATAACCGGGATATCGAGTGCGTCAACGACCTGAGGGACAAGAGGCATTGTGTGGAGTTCCCCTACATGTCCGCCGGACTCTGCCCCTTCTGCAACCACTGCCGTGGCCCCTATTGCCTGCATCTTGAGGGCAAGGGCTACAGAAGCGACTACAGGGATGACTTTGATTCCCGCAGCTTTCCACTCCTCCATGTACTGTGCAGGGGACCCTGCTCCGGTCGTCAGGATTTTCACGCCTTCTTCGACTACCATTTTGGCGATTTCCCCTGCATTCGGGGCCTGGAGCATGATGTTGACTCCGAATGGCTTGTCGGTAAGTTCCTTGCATTTGCGGATTTCGTTCCTTACGGCTTCCGTGCCTGCATTGATTGATGAAATAAGTCCGAGTCCGCCGGCGTTTGACACCGCAGCAGCGAGCGATGCATCAGCTACCCATGCCATACCACCTTGAAAGACAGGGTATTCGATACCGAGTATTTCGCAAATTCTACTTTTTATCATTTTTTGTTGGATTTAAGTTTGTACTAAATTGCAAATATATGAAATTTTACCACTCAATAATAACAGCCCCTGACATGAACCCGGCACCGAATGCGCTGAGGGCCAGCATGTCGCCTCTTTTCAGGATTCCGTTCCTGTTGCACTCGTCAAGAAGTATGGGGCAGCTGGCGGATGATGAGTTGCCGTGGGTTTCCACATTTGTAGGGAATTTGCTTTCAGGCTGACCGAGGAATTCCCGGATTGTGTTGATTATACGGATGTTCGCCTGATGGAGAAGGTAATGGTCGATGGAGTCGGGGCTCATTCCCAGCTCGTTGAGCAGGTAATTGATGTCACCGGATGACGCCTTGACGGCAAATTTGAATACATCCTGTCCCCTCATCTGGAGAGAAACGCTCTGTTCTTCTTTAGTAATATAAGGTGTAGGTTCAAGTGTGCGTATCTGGTAGAGTTTGTCCGTTGCGCTTGCAGTGGAGAGTTTGATGCCTTTGATGTTGTCACCGGCAGTCAGTACGGCTGCTCCGGCCCCGTCTCCGAAAAGGACGCATACGTTCCTGTCTTTCCAGCTCGTCATCCTTGTCGGCTCCTCGGCGCATACTATCAGGACATTTTTTACTTTGCCTGCCTGAAAATGCGTTTCCGCAATGTCGAGGGCATATATGAATCCTGCGCAGGCACAGTTGATGTCGATTGCCGGGCATGTGGCTCCGATTCCTCCCTGGATGATACATCCCAGACCCGGTGTTATGTATTCGTTGACAACATTCGAGCAGATTATGAAATCGATATCCGCCGCTGACATTCCTGCATTGTCCAGTGCCTTCTTGGCTGCGCTTATCGCCAGGTCTTCCAGTTTCTCGTCAGAAATGACATGCCTGTGCTTGATGCCTGTCCTTGGATAGATCCATGCGTCGCTTGTGTCAAGAAATTCTGAAAGCATGTCATTCGTGACAATCTTCTTAGGAATTTCGCTTCCCGTACCTACTATCTTCATAATACGTCTTTGATTTATATGTTTCCTGATTTAAAAAGAACAGCCAAAGTTAGCCTTTCGAGGATTCATCTTAAAATAATTGTGGCGACAATTCATAAATATGTGGTGTTTATGGTATAATCGGTGCTGTTCCGGTGGCGAAAATTTGATATTTGTGGTAAAATTTTATATTTTTGTCGCCGATTCAGGCGTATATGCACAAGAAACTTCCGAAATATCTTCTGGGAAAATACCAGCTGCTCGGGACTGTAACTTTTTCAGTTTTGTTCGCTCTGGTGTTCCTGAACCTTTATATCCCGTTTTCGGATACTGCATGGTTCGGACTCGGAAGGTCTGCCAATTTCCTTTTCACTGCAGGCTTCATGTTTCTCGCAATGCTGATTCTGATAGTCAGCAGAGTCATTATGTACAAGACCCAGGACATGTTCGATATGACATATCTGGGGTATGTCCTGTGGTGCCTTGGTGAGGTCTTCCTTATATGCCTGCTCTACACGTTTGTCACGACGGATGTCATATTCCCTGAGAATCACGATTATCTGCGTATCTTTTCCAAAGCCCTGCTCAACGGCATGATCGCCCTTGTTATCCCGTATATAATTTCGGGGATGTTTATCGCCATTGTTGAAAAAAACAGGACAATCAGGCTTATGAGGTGCCAGAGCCGTTCTGCCGGCCAGGAGACCCGTCAGGAAATTTCGAGCCAGATTACTTTTTTCGACAACAACGGCGCTTTGAAGTTTTCAGTAAGTTCGTCTGACCTGTACTATATAGAGTCGGACGACAACTACATCAACGTCTGGTATTCTGACAAGAAGGAATCCCTCAAGATGTATATGCTGAGGTGCAAGCTGAAGACCGTTGAAGACAGTTTCAGGGGCAGCACTCTTTTGAGGTGTCACAGGAAGTATATTGTCAACCTGTCCCATGCCCAGGTGCTGAGGAAGGAAAAGGACGGCTATTTCATTGATCTTGACAATGCACGGATAGATCCTATTCCTGTCAGCAAGACGTATGTGGAAAACGTCCTCGGGTATTTTTCCTCGGACAGCAAGGCCTGACTTATTTTCCGTGCTTTGATTTCCTTAGCCGGTATGCCGACTGGACCATCGCTTCATCGAGCGCTATGTTTCTGGCCGCAAGCATATTGAGTATTGCCGCTATTACAGGGAATATTGCAGTGAATGAAAAGATCATTTTGGCTCCCGTCTCTTCCATTCCTATTCCGAGCTGGAATCTTGCGAATCCTACTCCCAGCCATATCTGGAAGAAAACGAGCAGTATCGCGGACAGCATGGCAACCCTCATCTGCAGCATCCTGGCCTTGAAGGAAAAAAGAGCGATTGCGTTGGCCATTAAAGTCATGATCAGGAATATCAGATACGACGTCTTCTCGTAATATTTGACGCTTTCCGTTCCCTGGTCTCCTATTATGGTTCCTACATTGCTTCCAAGCATTGCGACAATCAGGACTGTCGCAACGGCCAGATATAAGGTCTGTATTCTCTGCCACATAACTTTGAGTTTTGTAATTCGGGCAGCAAAAATAGGAAAAAATGGCAGAAAAAACTATATTTGGGAATCATACTTAAATAATACCGTTATGCGAATCGCTGAGTCAGAACTTATTATAAATGATGACGGGTCTGTTTTCCATATTCATCTCAGACCTGATGAACTGGCGGATAATGTCATTCTGGTCGGGGATCCGGGCAGGGTCGATATGGTCGCGGAGTATCTTGAAGACAGGGAGTTCAGGCATTCTTCCAGAGAGTTCGTCTCCGTTACGGGAAAGTACAGGGGCGTAAGGGTTACCGTCCTGTCTACGGGCATAGGGACAGACAATATAGATATTGTCATGAATGAACTCGATGCGCTGGCCAATATCGATTTTTCAACCAGAGAAGTAAGACCGGTAAAGAAGTCGCTCAATATCCTCCGGATAGGGACTTCAGGTGCCGTGCAGCCGGATATTCCGATAGGCTCTTTTGTGTTCTCGCACATATCGATAGGATGTGACGGGCTTCTGAACTGGTATGCAGACAGGGACAGCATTACTGTTCCCGGTATTGAAGATGCGTTTAAAGCCCATGTGGGTTGGGACAGGCATCTTCCTGATCCTTATTTTGTCCATGCCGGTGAAGACATGTGCAGGAGGTTCGAAGACTGCACTGTAAAGGGCATGACAGTTTCTGCTTCCGGTTTTTACGGACCGCAGGGTAGGGTGCTCCGCATGCCTCTGGCCATGCCTGATATGGTAGAGAAATTCGAGACTTTCCGCTTCGACGGGTGGAGAATCACCAATTTTGAAATGGAGGGATCTGCCATAGCCGGAATCGCCGCTCATCTCGGACATAACGCCGGTACGGTATGTGCGATAATCGCGAACCGACATTCAAAGGACAGCAATCCCGACTATAAGCCGATCGTCCGTTCTTTAGTGGAACTCTCCCTTGCCAGGATTACGGGAGCCTGACATCATTTCCCGGACGGGAATGCGATGTCGGGATTGTCTACCGTGGCGTCAATGCAGTACCTGGATTTTCCGATGACGTTATTCTCCAGGAAGAAAAGCTGCTCGGGAACGGTTTCATACATCGCTCCTGCGATTTCATGGTTGTGGCCCTTATGCCGGTATATATTGTATACGTAGCCGAACTTTTCAAATCGTTCGGCTATTTTTGATGAACCGAAAAATCCGAGGCTGAATATCTTTATCTGGCTGAACGGTACAACGCTGTCATCCGTTCCGTGCATCAGCAGAGTAGGGGACGGCTCCATGGCGTATTTCAGTTTTCCGTTTCTCGAAAGGATCGCTCCTGCAAATGACATGACCCCGGCATATCTGAACCCTTCAGGCAGCGGCGCTGACCATTCTGTCCTGTTGCTGATTTCATAGTCTGTCTGAAGTGCCGTAATCGCCCCGGCTGAGGATCCGCTTATGACAATCGATGACGGATCGATTCCGAGCGTTTCCGCGTTGTCGATCAGGAATACTGTTGCGCTGACCATATCCTCTACCGCCATATGGATCGCCCTGTCAAGGGCGTTGACCTGGAATACCCCTATCCTGTCATATCCTTTCATCCCGAGCCTGTAGTCTATGGAGACTATTCTGTAGCCGTTGTCCGCCATCTTCCGGAACCAGGGCAGATAGTGTACGGCGTCTCTGCTGCCGGTCATGAAACTGCCTCCGAACGCGAAGATGACCGTAGGCTTGCGGCTGCCGTCCGGCAGCGTGTCCGTCCCTTCTGCCGGATTGTATATGTCCAGAAACAGGTCGCAGGTGTCCCTTCTTGCAAACATGTATGTTTCGTCAGGTTCGATTCCGCAGGAAGGACCTCCCTCTTCTGCAGCATGCATGCCGGCCATTGGGAATATGGCGGCGAACAATATCGTAATCATGTACTTTTTCATCGGCCGGTGTCTCCCGTAAGTTTTCTTATGAATTTGACATTCTGGAAAAATCTTGCTGCTATTACTCTCAGAACCGTGTAGCAAGGTATGGCTACGAGCATTCCGAGTATTCCTCCCATATATCCCGCCATCAGCAGGACGATGAATATTTCAAGGGCGTTGGCCTTGATGCTGTTGGAATATATGACTGGCTGGTATATGAGTCCGTCGATAATCTGTGCGAACCAGAATATGGCTATCAGTATTATGATGAATACCCAGAAATTCACGTCAAGTCCGACCGGCAGGGCACAGCAATATTTCATGACGACGGCCAGTACGGTTCCTATCACGCCTCCTATAAACGGTCCGACATACGGAATGATATTGAGCACTCCGCATATGAACGCTATGCCTATCGATGCGTTGAATCCCAGCCTGACTATCAGCATCAGCCCGAGGAAATCAATGATCGCGATACCGAAGATTTCCACTATGAGCCCTATGAAATACCTTGACAGCAGGTGTTCGATGTCGCTGTATGCTTCTCTGGCGTTGGCTTCATGTTTGTCAGGGACCAGCGCCCCGATGATATTGGCAAACAGCCTGTCGTCCTTCAGGAAGAAGAAGGAGATGAACATTACCGAGAAAATCCCTACTCCGAAAGATGACAGGAATGAGGCTATTGAATTGATTATTGAAGAGAACAGCGATGCATTGATTACATTGAGATTCTTTATTTCGTTGAGGATGGCTGTCTCGATCCTGAAATCATCTCCCAGCGACGGGAATCTGGCGACAAGGAAGTCGTTGATTTCCTTGAGCGGGATAGAGATGGATGAAGCGGCGTGTTCGACATTTACCATCGAGATGTCTTTGGCGATTCCTGCGATGATAGGGATGATCGTAGCGACGACGGCAAGGAACAGTCCGATTATTATGATAAGGGTAAGTATGGCGTATAGCCATGACGGAAGGCCTTTCCCTTTTATCTTGAGTCTGTTGAAGAAAGTCATTATGGGCCGGCCTATGAGGGATACAAGTCCTGCCGCCAGCATATAGATGATGACATCCCGGAAAAACCAGCATATGGCCAGGATGACAACGGCAACGGCCGTGTACATGATGTACCTGGCCAGTTTGTCTACACTGCGTTCACTTTCCATGTTGTTATAATCAATCCGGTCAAATATACGAATTTAAATCAGTATAATCAGATATTGTATATTGAAAATGCTGTCAGGCTCCAAGTATGAGGCGGCAGAGCTGTTCCGGAGTATCGGCTATGGCCCACGGGCTGCAGGACAGGAGTTCCTGCCGCGTGCGGAAGCCCCATGTGACTCCGATTGTCCGTACTCCGGCGTTGGCGCCGGTCTGCATGTCTACATCGGAGTCCCCTGAGTATATCACCTCTTCCTTTTCGGAAACGCCTGCCGCATTCATGGCCTCGGCGACTATCATAGGGTCGGGCTTTATGGGGAATCCGTCCCGCTGTCCGAGGATTTTCACGAAACCGTATTTCCCGAAAAAACGCCTGACCAGTTTTTCCGTCCCGTCCTGATATTTGTTTGAGGCGACGGCAAACCTTATCCCGGCATCTTCCAGACGGTCAAGCATGTCATATATTCCCTCATAGGGTCTTGTCAGGTCGCATTTGTGCCTGTCATAGTATGGAATGAAGCATTCCTTCATTTTCATCACTTCTTCCTCCGACCTTGCACCCTGGGGGAGAGCGCCTCTGAACAGGTTGTATATGCCTCTGCCTACCAGAGAGTTGTATTCGTCCATGCTCCTCTCGGGGTGCCCGCACATTCTGAGGGCATGATTGCAGGCATTGCCGAGGTCTTCCAATGTGTTCAGCAGCGTGCCGTCCAGATCAAAAACTGCAAGTTTTATCATAAATTTCCTGTTTTGTATCGTACTTTGGTACAAGCTCCGTCTATCTTTGTGTCAGATAACGGCAAGAACTAAAGATTAAAGCTATGTATACAACAGATTTTAACATCGATTTACTTTCCTCCCTTGTTTCATCGGAATCCGTTGATGTCCTGTCAGGCCTTATCCGGGATATGGAACTTGAACTTGTAGATGTCAAGGCTGCATAGTGCAGAGTTCGGCATGGCGCATCTTGACTTCCGTGCTTTCCCTGTCCTGGGACAGCCCTACGGTAAGTATCGGTATATCAGGTGTGCAACGCTCGTCTGACGGATGCTGCATCAGTCCGATAATAAATTCGGCGACAGGGTCTTCTATGTATTTCTGGATTGCCCTTTTCATCGGCCTTGCCCCGAAATTCCGGTCGTATCCGGCCTCTGCGACGAATTTCTTTGCGGCAGGCGTGACATTCAGCCTGTATCCTGTTTCGGCTATTCTCGTCCTGAGTCCCTTCAACTGGATATCTATGATTTTTTCCATATCCTCTTTCCCGAGAGGGTTGAAGAACACCAGTTCGTCTATCCTGTTGATGAATTCCGGCGGGAAGGCTTTCCTGACCGCCTTCTGCAGGACTCCCTTCCTGTTTTCTTCCACTTTTCTTGAGGATGTGCTGAATCCGAGGCCGTTTCCATAGGCTTCAAGCTCCCTGCTGCCGACATTGGAGGTCATGATCACTATGGTGTTGCGGAAGTTTACGGTACGCCCGTTGCTGTCAGTGAGCCTTCCTTCGTCAAGAATCTGGAGAAGAAGGTTGAATATGTCCGGATGCGCTTTCTCGATTTCGTCAAGAAGTACGACGCAGTACGGTTTCCTCCTGACCTTTTCGCTCAACTGTCCTCCATCTTCGAAGCCTACGTATCCCGGAGGAGCGCCTATCAGGCGCGAAGAAGTGAATTTTTCCATATATTCGCTCATGTCGATGCGGATGAGATTCTCTTCGGAGTCGAACAGATATTCCGCTATCGATTTTGCCAGCTGGGTCTTTCCTACGCCCGTAGGACCCAGGAAAAGGAAAGAGCCGATAGGCCGGGCCGGGTCTTTGATTCCTGCCCTGTTGCGCTGTATCGCTCTTGTGACCGTTTCTATGGCTTCATCCTGTCCGGTAATCACCCGTTTCAGACTGCCGTTCATTTTCATGAGTCTTGCTGCTTCCGATTCCGCCACTTTATTGACGGGCACTCCGGACGCTTTAGAGATTACGGTGGCTATGTCTTCCTCTGTCACTACGGGCTGTCTCCTTCTGTTTCCGGCCAGCGAACACTTGAGCCTTACCATTGAGCCGGCTTCGTCCAGTGCGTCAATGGCCTTGTCGGGAAGGCATCTGTCGGTCACATACCTGTCGGACAGTCTTGCGCAGGCCTCCAGTGCCGCTCCTGTATACGATACTGCATGGTACTGCTCGTAATTGCATTTGATTTTTTCGAGAATGCCGATAGTCTGCCTGATGTCCGTAGGCTCTACGATGACTTTCTGGAATCTTCTGTCGAGTGCTCCGTCTTTTTCTATGATTTTCGTAAACTCTGTCAGCGTGGTCGCCCCTATGCACTGGAGGTCGCCTCTGGCAAGGGCCGGCTTGAGCATGTTGGCCGCATCGAGATTCCCTCCGGCGCCTCCTGCCCCGACTATTGTGTGGAACTCATCGATAAACAGGATTATATCCGGGTCTCCGCTCAGTTCATTTATGATTGACTTGAGCCTTTTTTCAAAATCGCCCCTGTAGCGGGTCCCGGCAACTACCGATGCTATGTCCAGAGAAACCAGCCTTTTGCCGGCAAGGGTAGGCGGTATGTCTCCTGAGGCTATTTTAAGGGCGATGCCTTCCACGATGGCGGATTTCCCGACACCGGGGTCTCCGACCAGCATCGGATTGTTCTTTTTTCTTCTTCCGAGGATTTCTATCACCCGCATTATCTCCCTGTCACGTCCGACTACCGGATCGAGCTTGCCGTCGGCTGCCGCCTTAGTTATGTCGTATCCGAATTCTTCGATGGAAAAGGCCTTTTTTGCAGGGGCCTCGCTTCCGTCTTCTTCGGATTCCTTTCCTGTGAGCCCTGCCCTGTTTATGTAGGCCATTACCCTTCCGTAATCTACACCCGTATCCCTGAGGTACGACTGGGAATAGCTTCCCGTATTCCTGCACAATGCAAGCAGCAGATGCTGTGACGAGGCTTCTTTTCCGTTCATCCGCGTGGCTTCAAGAACGGTTATGCTCAGGACATTCTGCGCCCCTCTGGAGAAAGTCACGTGCCCGGCTTCAGTATAAGGTATATGTTCGTTCGTGAAGATCTTGCCGTCGATGAAGCCCTTCATTTCCATGATGTCGGTTTCAAGCCCTTTCAGGATGTCCAGGGCCGTGTTTTCCCCATGGCGTATTATCCCCAGCATGAGGTGGTCCGGTGATATCCCGTAGCTTCCCGTCCTCATGGCTTCTTCCCGGGAATAGTTTATGATTGCGTTGAGTTCTTCCGATATTCTGATTTCCATGTACCGCTCGTTTTTATTCGGCGCAAAAATACTAAAAACATAGCATATTTTGGTTTGTTCTACAAAGAAAAATATGTAACTTTGCACTCTTGCTTAAGTGTCATTGAGCAGGATATGAGTAGAAAAATAAGTGAATTGTAAATGGAAGAGAACAACGAGGTAAAGACCGGCAGGATTGAAACCGTCAACATCGACAAGCAGATGCGCAGCGCTTACATAGACTATTCCATGTCAGTAATCGTTTCCAGGGCATTGCCGGATGTGCGCGACGGACTCAAGCCTGTCCATAGAAGGGTGCTTTTCGGCATGGAGGGGCTCGGTCTGGGTTACACCGGGCAGACGAAGAAGTCGGCGAGAATAGTCGGGGAAGTGCTTGGAAAATATCATCCACACGGGGATTCCAGCGTATATGACGCTATGGTAAGGATGGCCCAGTTCTGGAGCATGAGGTACCCTCTTGTGTTCGGACAGGGCAACTTCGGTTCGATGGACGGCGACCCGGTAGCTGCCATGCGATACACCGAGGCCAAGCTTACGAAACTTTCCGATGAAGTGCTGGCGGACCTGGACAAGGATACGGTGGATATGGCCAACAACTTTGACGATACCCTCCAGGAACCTACTGTCCTGCCTACCAAGGCTCCGCTTCTCCTTCTCAACGGATCTTCCGGTATCGCTGTCGGAATGGCAACCAATATGGCTCCGCACAATATGACAGAGTGCTGCGATGCCATCTGCGCATATATCGACAATCCGGAAATCTCCATCGAAGAACTGATGCATTATATAAAAGGTCCCGATTTCCCTACCGGGGGCATAATCCAGGGGACACAGGGCATCAGGGATGCTTTCGAGACAGGTCGCGGCAGGATAGTCATCCGCTCCAAGACCGAAATAGAAGTCAGCGAATCCGGAAGGGAGACCATAGTCGTTACGGAAATCCCTTATATGGTGAACAAGAGGGAGATGATCGAGAAGATCGCCGAGCTTGTGGAGAACAAGAAGATAGAAGGGATTGCATATGTAAATGACGAGACCACAAGGAAAGGAGTCAGGGTGGTAATCAAGCTGAAGATGGGGGCGAACGCGAATGTCGTTCTCAACATGCTCTACAAGTACACCCCTCTGCAGTCAAGTTTTTCCGTCAACAATGTAGCCCTGGTCGGAGGCAGGCCGAGGACACTGAATCTCAAGGAACTCATAAAGTATTTCGTCAAGCACAGGCACGATGTGATTGTCCGCAGGACAAAGTTCGACCTGGACAAGGCCCAAAAAAGGGCGCATATTCTCGAAGGCCTTCTTAAGGCACTTGATGTCATAGACGAGATAATCAGGATAATAAGGGGCTCCAAGACCGTCGAGGATGCCAGAAACGAACTGATGGCAAGATTCGGCTTTTCGGATGCGCAGGCTACTGCGATTGTCGAGATGCGTCTGCGTCAGCTGACCGGTCTTGAGCGTGAAAAGCTCCAGTCCGAGTATGACGAGCTGATGAAATTCATCCATTATTGCGAGGAAGTGCTCTCCAGCTACGACAAGCAGATGGAAGTCATCAAGCAGGAGACAATGGAGCTCAAGGCCAAATACGGAGATGCGCGGCGCACGGAAATCGCCCTTTCGGCGGAAGAATTCAACCCTGAGGACTTCTATCCGGATGATGACGTGGTGATAACCATTTCGCATCTGGGATATATCAAGCGCACGGCTCTTGCCGAGTACCGTACGCAGAACCGTGGCGGAGTAGGCATAAAGGGAAGTACGACCAGAGACGAGGACTTCATAGAGCACATTTATGTGGCTAACATGCACAGTACGATGCTTCTCTTTACCCAGAACGGCAAATGTTACTGGCTTAAGGTCTATGAAATCCCTGAAGGCTCGAGAGCTTCCAAGGGACGCGCCCTGCAGAATATCATAAATATCGAGGCGGACGACAAGGTGAAGGCATTCATCAATGTCAGGAACCTTAAGGATGACGACTATGTGAACAATAATTACATAGTGCTGGCTACCAGACGCGGAATTATCAAGAAAACGTCGCTTGAAGCATATTCGAGGCCTCGTACGAACGGAGTCAATGCCATTACGGTAAGGGATGGGGACGAACTTCTTGAAGCATCCATGACCAACGGTCACTGCCAGATTCTTCTGGCCGGCAGGAAAGGACGTTGCGTGAGGTTCGACGAGAATGATGCCAGGCCGTTGGGACGTACCGCATCGGGAGTAAAGGGTATCAATATCGACAGCGATGATGAAGTGATCGGAATGGTCTGCTTTGACCCTGCGGCGGAAGATGCGGCGGCCCACACCGTACTGGCTGTAAGCGAGCACGGATACGGAAAACGCTCCGATATTGACGAATACCGTATCACGAACCGTGGCGGCAAAGGGGTCAAGACGCTCAATATTACGGACAAGACAGGAGATCTGATAGCCCTGAAGGACGTGACTGATGAGAATGACCTTATGATAATCAACCGGTCGGGGCTTACGATCAGGATGGCGGTTTCAGACATCCGGGTAGCCGGAAGGGCCACGCAGGGTGTGCGTCTTATAAACATAAAGGACGGAGATTCCATCGCGGCGGTTTCTGCAGTAAGCAAGAATGAAGATGAGCAATAATAAATCCAATAATTTATCCTATCTGTTATGAAAAAAATTCTAATTGCATTGGCTGTTATCCTTTCAGTACAGGTTGCCGGTGCTCAGGTAAAGTCGGCTGCTGATTCAAAGAAAGCCGTGGAGTCCGCAGAAGCTGCGGCTCAGAACCCTAAGAAAGCTGTCAAGCCAGCTACATGGCTCAAGTTGGGCAATGCTTACATGGATGCATACAATTCCCCTTTCGGAAATGCATGGGTCGGTGCCGGACAGCAGGAGCTTCTTCTTATAATGGGAGGAGAAAAGCCTTCTTCTACTGAAACCGTAGAACTTATGGGCGAACCTTATACAAAGGAGGTCTATGCTGAAAAGAACCTCTACTTCAACAGGGCCGGTGTGCTTGCGATGATTGAAGTGACAAAGCCTGTCTATGACGATGCCCTTGCGAAGGCCCTTGACGCATATGTCAAGGCATACGAAGTCGATGTAAAGCATTCAAAGGACAAGGATGTGGCAGCAGGTCTGCAGAACATAGCCACGAAGTATCTCGATGAGGGTATGACACAGTATATGCTCGGGAATATCAAGGGGGCAAATGCCTGCTTCAGCGCCGCATCGGCTGCAGCTGAAACTGCACCGCTCAGTGTTATTGACACCACTGCAACATATAATGCCGGATTTACTTCCTGGTCGCTTCAGGACTATTCTTCAGCCGTAAACTATTTCAAGAAATGCGTAGAGGCGGAGTATTATGAAGACGGAGAGGTCTTTGCAAAACTTTCCGACTGCTATTCAAAGCTTGGAGACAAGGAGAATGCCAAGAACATACTTGAGGAAGGATTCAAGGCTTTCCCTCAGAGCCAGAGCATACTGATCGGCCTTATCAACTTCTATATTGAGAGCGGTGACGATACCGACAGGCTCTTCTCCCTGCTGGACGAGGCCAAGAAAAACGAGCCGAACAATGCTTCCCTCTATTATGTCGAAGGGAATATCCACAACCAGCTCGGTGACAAGGAAAGTGCAATCGCAGCATACGAAGAGGCAAATGAAGTCGACCCTAACTATGAGTACGGTTTCATCGGTATCGGTATCCTGTACTACAATGAAGCCCTTGACCTTCAGACAAAAGCACAGGAAGAGCTTGATGATGCGAAGTATATGGCTCTCGTAGAAGAGTTCGAGGCCGCCCTGAAGAACGCGATCGATCCTTTCGAAAAGGCTTACGAAATATCAAAGAACAACGAGATTAAAGTGAACATAGCCGAGTATCTCAAGAACATATACTACCGCTTCCGTGATCAGAGTGCCGATTATCAGGCTAAATATGAAAAATATGATGAAGTGGTTTCTACAGGCAACCCGCTGTAGTCCCGTATTTTTCTGATATCATATAAAAATCAGGAGCTCCATATCCGGAGCCCCTGATTTTTTTTCGGCGGTTATCCGTTGCCCTGTTCTGCGGAGTCGAAAGCGTGGACGATTTTACTGACGAGCGGATGTCTCACGATATCTTCTTTCCTGAAGAAAATACTTGATATGCCTTTTATCCCTTTGGTCAGTTCAATGCCTTTGAGCAGGCCGGAATCTTCTTTGTGCGGAAGGTCAACCTGACTCGCGTCTCCGGTCACTATGAATTTGGCATCGCTGCCCATTCTCGTCAGGAACATTTTCAGCTGTCCGAGGTTTGTATTCTGTGCTTCATCCAGGATTACGCATGCCCTGTCAAGTGTTCTTCCGCGCATGTATGCGAGAGGGGCAATCTGTATTATCCCGTCTGTCATGAACTCCTGCAGCCTTCTCGGCGGAATCATGTCACCGAGGGCATCGTAAAGAGGCTGCAGATATGGGTCCAGCTTGTCTTTCAGGTCCCCTGGAAGGAAACCGAGGCGTTCTCCTGCTTCGACAGCCGGGCGGGTAAGGATAATCCTTCGTATTTCTCTGTTTTTCAACGCTCTGACAGCCAGTGCTATCGCAATGTAGGTCTTTCCTGTCCCGGCGGGCCCGACTGCAAAAATCAGGTCGTTTTCAAAATAGGCGGTTACCATTGCCTGCTGTGTGCGGTTTCGGGCTTTTATGGGTTTCCCGTCGATCCCGTAAACAATTACGGAATCCCCGGAGAGCCTGAACCGGTCATTCGGGGATTCGCCTCCGAATATGTCTTCTACATCGTAGGGGGTAAGGCTCGTCTTGTGTTTCCGCCTTTCTGTCAGCATGTCGAGTCTTGAAGCGAAGTCATCGGCGTCCTGCTGCCTCCCCTCCAGCATGACTTCATTCCCTCTGGCAACTACTTTAAGGTCCGGATAGTAACTGCATAGTGCTTCGAGTATCCTGTTCCCCGGACCGAAAATCTCTACCGGGTCGATGGCCTCGAGTGTCAATGTACGTTTTGTCTTGTCTGTTTCCATTGCCTAATCCTGGATTCCTGTTTCTTTCTTTACTTTATAATATGTTCTTGTCATTTTTTCGTACTCGTACGGCATTTTCCACAACTCGGGCTTTGTAATGTATTCCTTTACCGGTACGGTACAGTGCGTGTCTTTCAGTCTTCCCGGCAGTGAACACCACAGATATGTGAACTGCAGCGGCAGTATTTTCACTTTTCCGTTCATCTGCCTGACGGCAGAGACTTTGACCATAAGGCCTATTTGCGTGTCGGGGGCGCTCATGTTGGAAATGGCATTCCCCAGAGAATATACTACCGGAACGTTTTTTTCCGCCTGCAGTCCATGTCCCTGCCTGATGACGGTACTGTCCTGTACTACATGAGGGTGCGTACCTATAATTATATCGGCCCCCTGTGAGGCGAGCCAGCCGGCCAGCATGTACTGCTGCCGGGAATGCCGGAGAGAATATTCTTCTCCCCAGTGCGGCAGCGCTACGATAATGTCCGGGGCGGACTCTTCGGCTTTTTCCATAAGAAGTTGGAGGTGTCTTTTCTGTGCCCTGTTTACTTTCGGGTATTCGCCCGCAATGTATTTGTTGGTGCCGTATGTAAAATTTACAAGCGCGATCTTCATCCCTTTTACCTCGGTCAGAAGTGGATTCCCGTAGTGGAAATGCGAGGAATCGGCGGAGGATCCCGTGTTTAGGGTCCCGAATCTTTTTCCCAGTCTCTCGTATGCCTCCAGTGTACGTCTGATACCTTGTTCCCCTCTGTCGAGAATATGGTTGTTTGCGGTAAGGAAGACATCTATCCCGCATCCGGCCATATATTCGGCATAGCTGTCCGGGGCGCTGAATTCCGGATATCCGGAAAAAGGCTGTCCCCCGAGAGTGAATTCCATGTTTGCCACTGCAAGGTCCGCATCATCGATATATTTGCGGATATCGGAAAAGTACTGGCTGAAGTCGAATGAATAGTGTGCGTTCGTGTCTGCCATGCCGGAGCGCCTGAACTTTTCCGAGGCGCTTCTGAGCTGCTCGGAGTGCATCATTATGTCTCCCAGGAAAACCATTGATACGGTATCGGGACGTGGCAGGACCGGCCTGATTTCCCGATGAAAGCGTCCGGAAAGTGCGGCCTCATCGATTGTCTGCCCGGGGCATGGCAGACAAAAGGCTGCGGCGGAAAAGGCAATAAAGGATAATACTGTTGTTTTCATGGGGTCCATCATGCAAATATAATATTTATTTTGCCGCGGATTATTATTTGGTTAAATTTGCGTCCAGGCTCTATACAAAAGTAAATGAAAAAGATTTTATATGTCCTGTCCGTCCTGTCCCTCCTGTCGCTGGGCGGGTGCGATATGTTCCGCAGGCTTGCCGGCAGGCCTACGGCAAAGGAACTGGAACAGATCAGGATCGAGGCTCTGAAGCGTCAGGAAGCGGTCCGGATTGCCCGTATAGATTCCTTGAGAAAGGTTGAGAAGGCTCTTGCTGACTCCATTGCGCTTCTTGATTCCATCAGGCAGCTGCACGGCACCATTCTCAATCCGTCTGAAATCGGGGGACTGTTCACTACCAGGCTTGATTTCAAGTATTATATCGTGGTCGGCTCGTTCAAAGACAGGACCAATGCCGAGGCTCTGCTGACGGCAGTTAAGGAAGACGGCTACATGCCTGTCCTTATAAGTTTCAGGAACGGGTTCAACGCGGTAGGAATAGCGCCTGCCAATGATCTTTCCCATATATTCCGGTCTCTGAAGCAGATTAAGAAGGAAGAGTTCTGTCCGGATGACGTATGGATTCTTGTAAATGATTGACACGTATGAACAGATTTTTCATATCCATTGTGTTTTCAATTTGCCTGGAACTGCTGTCCGTGCAGTATTCTCAGGCCCAGTACAGGTCCGATTCCGGTTATTCCGGCCTGTATGACAGTGAAACTGCCGCTTCAATGCGACGTCATGTGTCCGATATCGCCTCTGCGGCAAACCGGGGCAGGAAGGCCGGATCGGAAGGGGAAAAGAATGCGGCGGTCTACCTGTATAACGTAATGAAAGACTATGGAGTGGAAATGCTTTGTCCGGAGGAGGGCGACGAGTTCGGGATTTCCAGAGCTTCAGGCGATACCTTGACTTCGAGGAATGTGCTTGGCTTCGTACAGGGATATGATCCCCGCCTTCGGGACAGATACATCGTCGTAGGGGCCAGGCTTGACAATCTCGGTACGAATACCATGACCGTCAACGGCGAGACTGTATCCCAGATATATTACGGAGCCAACGGCAATGCTTCCGGCCTGGCTATGATGATGGAGTTGTCAAGAATGGTTGCCACAAATTCTGTCCTTTTCAGAAGGTCGGTGATTTTCATAGGCTTCGGAGCCTCGTCCGAGACATTTGCGGGTTCATGGTATTTCCTGAACAGGTCTTTTTCGGACACCGCTTCGATAGACTTGATGATTAACCTTGACATGCTTGGCACCGGCGATGACGGGTTTTATGCCTATACAGCGTCCAACGGCGATTTGAATTCGCTCCTTGATTCAATGTCCTCAGAACTGCAGCCTGTACACCCTGAAGTAGTGGCGGCCGAGCCGTATCCGTCTGACCACAGGGCGTTCTACGCGGAAGAAATACCTGCAGTCTTCTTTACCTCGGGAAGATATCCGCAGCATAATACTCCGAAAGACACGGAAGACATCATAGATTTCGGCATGATGGAACGGGAACTGGAGTATATCTACAATTTTACCGTCAAGGCGGCCAATGCGGATGTCGCTCCGGCTTTCCGTCCGGAAGACAAGGCAGTACTGCCGGCTCAGGTGAAAGATGATGTCATTCCTTATTATGAATGCGATTACAAGCCGTCCTTCCTTAACAGCACCGATCCACGTCAGTTCCTGACAAAATGGGTGTATCCGTATCTCAAATATCCGGACCAGGCTGTAAAGGACGGCATACAAGGTACCGTTCATGTCAGTTTCGTGATAGACAAGGACGGCAAGGTCAGGGATGTCGAGGTGGTAAAAAGTGCGGACCCTCTGCTCGATGCCGAAGCTGTCAAGGTCATAAGCGCTTCTCCGAAATGGAGGCCGGCGAGGGTAAACGGGCAGAAAGTCAGCAGTTCCATGACTCTTCCGGTAGAATTCAGGCTAGAAAAGAAGGCCAAGGGCGGCGGGTTTGGAATAAACGGGCGCAGACAGACATGGTAAAGAACAAATAGTGATAGGGGAATAAATATTGTTATAATAATATATGGAATACGATTTCAGGAAAATTGAAAAGAAGTGGCAGTCATTCTGGTCCGAGCACCAGACATTCAAGGCGGTAGAGGATACTTCCAGACCGAAGTATTATGTGCTTGACATGTTTCCGTATCCATCGGGAGCGGGCTTGCATGTAGGCCATCCTCTGGGATATATAGCCAGCGACATATACAGCAGATACAAGCGCTTGTGCGGATTCAACGTCCTGCATCCTATGGGTTACGACGCTTTCGGCCTTCCTGCCGAGCAGTATGCAATCCAGACAGGACAGCATCCGGCAGTGACTACAGAGAAGAATATTGCAAGATACCGTGAACAGCTTGACAGAATAGGCTTTTCATATGACTGGTCGCGAGAAGTGAGAACTTGCGATCCCCGGTACTATAAGTGGACACAGTGGGCCTTTCTGAAAATGTTCGGCAGCTATTATGACAACAAGCTGCAGAAGGCGATGCCGGTTTCAGAGCTTGAAAAGGCTTTTTCAGAATCCGGGTCTGCAGGTGTCGATGCCGCCTGTTCGAAAGAACTTGTTTTCACTGCAGAGCAGTGGAAATCGATGTCGGATAAGGAAAAATCCGATGTCCTGATGAACTACCGGATCGCCTATCAGGGAGAAACTTCCGTCAACTGGTGTCCGGCACTTGGAACCGTCCTTGCGAATGACGAGGTCAAGGAAGGATACTCTGTCCGCGGAGGCTATCCTGTAGAGCAGAAAAAGATGACCCAGTGGCAGCTCAGGGTGTCGGCCTATGCGGAGCGCCTGCTGGAGGACCTTGAAGGCCTGGACTGGACTGATTCCCTCAAGGACATGCAGCGTAACTGGATCGGCCGGTCCCAGGGTGCGGAGATGGTGTTCAAGGCGTACAACGGCAGCCGCGAGTTCGATATGCACATATTCACGACGAGGGCCGATACTGTTTTCGGAGTGACATTCATGGTCCTGGCCCCGGAAAGCGAATGGGTGGAGAAGCTCACATCTGATGAGCAGAAGCCTGCGGTAGAGGCGTATCTCAATGAGGTAAAGAAAAAGACTGAAAGGGAAAGGCTTGCCGAGACGAGGAAAATCACCGGTGTCTTTTCCGGTTCGTATGCCGTAAACCCTCTGACAGGGAATAAGGTTCCGGTATGGATTTCGGAATATGTCCTGGCCGGATACGGAACAGGAGCCATAATGGCCGTACCGGCACATGACAGCAGAGACTATGCTTTCGCAAGGCATTTCAATCTGCCGATTATCCCTTTGATAGAAGGATGCGACGTAAGCGAGTCCAGTTTCGACGCCAAAGAAGGAATAATGTGCAATTCGGGCTTTCTCGACGGCATGACCGTCAGGGAAGCCATTCCGGCTGCGATAGATTATGTCGAAAAGCATGGCATAGGGCACCGTAAGGTCAATTACAGGCTGCGCGATGCCATATTTTCGCGCCAGAGATATTGGGGAGAACCGTTCCCGATATATTACGAGAATGGAATACCGAAGCCTGTCCCGTTTGAAAAACTGCCGCTCCAGCTTCCTGAAGTAGACAAGTATCTTCCTACTGAAAGCGGTGAGCCTCCTCTTGCCCGTGCTTCTGACTGGACATACGAAGGGTGGCCGCTGGAGAAAAGCACGATGCCGGGATTCGCGGGCAGCAGCGCATACTATCTGAGGTATATGGACCCTCACAATGAAAACGCTCTGGTGAGCAGAGAAGCTGACGGGTACTGGAGGAATGTGGACCTTTATATCGGAGGTACGGAGCATGCGACAGGACATCTGATATATTCGCGCTTCTGGAACAAATTCCTGTATGATCTCGGCTATGTATGCGAGAAGGAGCCTTTCAAACGCCTTATAAACCAGGGCATGATACAGGGACGGTCAAATTTCGTCTACAGGATTATAAATACCAATAAATTCGTATCATGCGGACTGAAAGACAGTTACGACACGACTGAAATCCATGTCGACGTGAATATCGTCCGTAATGACAGGCTTGATATAGAAGCTTTCAGAAAATGGATGCCTGATTTTACGGATGCGGAGTTCATACTTGAGAATGGCGAGTACATATGCGGCTATGCGACCGAGAAGATGAGCAAGTCGATGTTCAATGTCGTCAATCCGGATATGATATGCGATACCTACGGAGCTGACACTCTGCGCCTGTATGAGATGTTCCTCGGCCCACTCGAGCAGTCCAAACCGTGGGATACGAAAGGCATAGACGGAGTCCACAGATTCCTCAGACGTGTCTGGAGACTCTTTTACGGCAAAGACGGCCTGGCGGTTACGGATGAACAGCCGACCCCTGCGGAGCTCAAGACTCTGCACAAACTTATAGGAAAGGCCCGTACGGACATTGAGAATTTCTCTTTCAATACGGCTGTGAGTGCTTTCATGATTGCGGTCAACGAACTTTATGACTTGAAATGCAGCAAAAGAGGAATCCTTGAACCTCTCATCGTCCTTCTTTCTCCGTTCGCCCCTCATATTTCGGAGGAACTTTGGGAGGCGTTGGGACATAAGGAAAGCATCTCATTCGCTTCTTTCCCTGAATACGACGCGAAATATGTCATCGAGGACAGCTGCACATATGCCGTATCCTTCAACGGGAAGACAAGGTTTACCATAGAGCTTCCGAAAGACATGTCCAGGGAGGAAGTCGAGGCTGAAGTGAGGGGACTGGAACAGACATCGAAATATGTCGGTGACGGCAATATCGTAAAAATGATCGTCGTTCCGGGCAAAATAGTGAATATAGTCGTTAAATAACAGTCAGATATATGAACGCCAAGAAAATACTTGCCCATGTGTGGGACTATATAGTCCTGACATTCGGAATTGTCATATATTGTCTTTCGTGGACTTCATTCCTTATTCCCAACGGGATAGCAAGTGGAGGCGGGACAGGACTCTGTACGATAATTTTCTTCGCGACAGGGATTCCTGTGGCCGTCTCGTTCTTTATCCTCAATGCCATTCTCCTTATTCTCGGATTCCTGGCTTTGGGAAAAGCTTTCGGGGTCAAGACGATATATGCCATAATACTGTCCACCCTTCTTTTCGACATATTCCCTAAACTTGACTGGGTTATTACGTTTGACAACAAACTTCTCATAGCCGTTGTCGGAGGTATAGTAGAAGCTTTGGGTATCGGACTTGTCCTTCTGCGGGGAGGAAGTACGGGCGGAACCGACATAGCCGCCATGATAGTAAACAAATACTGGCCCGTTTCTCCCGGAAAAGTGTATCTGTTTTCGGACATATTCATAATCGCCTCCGTGCTGCTTATCCCGGGCAAGACATTGGAAGACATGATTTACGGCTATGTCGTGATGGTTACATTCTCGTTTATGGTGGATTTTGTCCTGCTAGGGCAGAAATCCTCGGCACAGGTCCTGATCTTTTCATCCCGGTACAAGGAAATAGCAGACAGTATCACCAGGAATCTCCACAGAGGCGTTACCGCTTTCCAGTCGGTAGGGTGGTATTCCCAGTCGGAGAGCAGGGTCCTTCTGGTGGTGATCCGCCAGCATCAGCTGCATGAACTGGTGTCGCTTATCAAGAATATAGACAACAAGGCTTTTGTTTCCGTATCCTCTGCAAGCGGAGTGTATGGGGAAGGATTCGATGAGATAAAGACCGGTCTGAATCTGAAAAAGAAAGACCCGAATGCTGCCAGGCCTGCCGTACAGGATGGAGAACCCCTGGACAAGGCATAAAAAAGAGAAAAAATATTAAAAAACATAAAAATTTAATTTTACAACCCCTCAAAGTAATATTTGAGGGGCTTTTTATTGTATTTTTGCCGGCTCGAATTTTATTAGGTTATTTGAATTGTTATGGTCACTTGTTCTGAGTTATGTGTAAGTAAAAAGAAGGGGAAGAACAAATTCACCAGTATGCTTCCTCTGATGTCTGTCTCCGGGGTCATCTGCATGGTCTTGTCTGATGTACTTTTCAATGCAGGAATGTTCGATTCTCCCGTAGTGGATATGATGGCTCCGGCCATGATTCTCATATTCTGTCCGTCAGAGGCCAGATCTGTAAAAAGCAAGGTCGTGGTTTTTCCGTTGTTGATGGCAGTCCTTGCCTTTGCCGTTCCGTCCGTGAGGGTTTTCCTGATGCTGAAGAACATGCATGAGCATATAGTGCCGCTTGCCAAATGTTTCCCGGCGTTCCTGGCATTGATAATGACTGTCTTCATTGGAGTAGAGACCGTCTCCAGCGCCGGAATTCCCGTTATGAAACAGCTGAACATGGCCATATCCTTTTTCCTGCTGTTAGGTGCAGTGTATTACATGCTGTGTCCTGGAACCGCATTGCTGTTTCTGCTTTCAGCATTGTCTCTTCTGTTTTATGTATATTTATACGTTGCGGCCGCGTGGCCTGCCGGAAAAATTCAGTTCGGGAGACGGCCTGCGGCAGCCCGGGTTCCGGCGGCTGTCAGAACTCCGGCGGAAAAGGGGAGTAACCTGAGCATTCTTTATTCGAGGCTGCAGACCTTGTTTGAGGAAGAAAAGCCGTATCTGGATGAAAACATTACGGTCGGACAGATCGCCAAGAAGCTCTACACGAATAAAGCATATCTTTCCAGAGCCATCAATGACTACACCGGCAAGAACTTCTGTCAGTTCGTGAATTATCACCGGATAATGTATTCCATGGAAATTTTCAAAGAGAATCCCGGCTACCGCGTGTCAGAACTTGCCGAAGCCAGCGGATTCCACACTATAGTATCGTTCAATATGGCATTCCGACTTGTGACCAATGAGTCACCGGGAGAATGGTGCAAGCGTACAAGGTGCGGGATGGAGCCTAAGGCAAGGCGTGCAGAGTAATATTTTGAATAAAGTACGGATAAGACTATATTTGCAGCAAAGTAATTCTTATGGCAGACGAAAAAATCATCTTTTCAATGAACGGTGTGGGGAAAATTCTGCCTCACAACAATAAAGTAATTCTCAAGGATATCTATCTGTCGTTCTTTTACGGCGCCAAGATAGGTATAATAGGACTGAACGGCTCCGGAAAATCCACCCTGATGAAAATTATAGCGGGAGTCGAAAAAGGCTATCAGGGGGAGGTAGTATGGGCGCCAGGTTACTCTGTGGGCTATCTTGAACAGGAACCGCAGATGGATCCTGACAAGACGGTTATAGAAGTCGTTCAGGAAGGTGTGCAGGAAGTAATGGATCTTCTGAAGGAATATGAAGAAGTGAACATGAAATTCTGCGAGCCGATGTCGGACGACGAGATGGCCGCCCTGATAGAGCGTCAGGGCGAGCTTACCGAGAAGATCGAGCATTGCGGAGGATGGGAAATAGATTCCAAGCTTGAGAGGGCCATGGATGCCCTGCAGTGCCCTCCTTCCGATGCAAAGGTAGCTACATTGAGCGGCGGTGAACGCAGAAGGGTGGCTTTGTGCCGGCTGCTGCTCAGGCAGCCTGATGTGCTTTTGCTCGATGAACCGACCAACCATCTCGATACCGAGAGCATACAGTGGCTTGAGGCTCATCTTCAGCAGTACAAGGGGACCGTTATCGCCGTTACCCATGACCGCTATTTTCTTGATAATGTGGCCGGATGGATACTTGAACTGGACAGGGGAGAAGGAATTCCGTGGAAAGGAAACTATTCTTCATGGCTTGACCAGAAGAGTACCAGACTGGCTATGGAGGAGAAACAGGAGAGCAAAAGACGCAAGACACTCGAGAGGGAGCTGGAGTGGGTGCGGATGGCTCCTAAAGCCCGTCATGCGAAGTCCAAGGCACGACTCGGTGCATACGAGAAACTGGCAAGTGAAGACGGAAGGGAGAAGGAGGCGAATCTCGAGATCTTCATACCCAATGGACCGAGGCTTGGAAGCAAGGTCATTGAATTCAATGATGTGTCCAAAGCATACGGAGACAAGCTTCTGTTCGAGCATCTTACATTCACCCTTCCGCCTGCAGGCATCGTAGGTGTCATCGGTCCGAACGGTGCGGGAAAGACCACTCTTTTCCGACTTATAATGGGACTGGAAAAGCCGGATGCAGGTACAATCACTATCGGCGAGACGGTCAAGCTTGCCTATGTGGACCAGCAGCATAAAAGCATCGATCCGGAAAAGACGGTTTACGAGACCGTATCCGGAGGCAGCGAATTCATAAAGTTGGGGAAAAGGGATGTCAATGCCAGGGCCTATGTCTCGCGCTTCAACTTTTCCGGCGCTGATCAGGAAAAACTTTGCGGAGTGCTTTCCGGAGGAGAAAGGAACAGGCTCCATCTTGCCCTGACCCTGAAGGATGAAGGCAATGTGCTGCTTCTTGACGAGCCTACCAATGATGTGGATGTAAATACTATACGTGCCCTTGAGGAGGGCCTGGAGAATTTCGCCGGATGTGCCGTGGTGATTTCGCACGACCGCTGGTTCCTGGACAGGATTGCCACACATATCCTCGCCTTTGAAGGCGATTCCGAGGTGTATTTCTTCGAAGGCTCCTACTCTGAATACGAGGAGAACAAGAAACGCCGTATGGGGGACGTCACTCCAAAGCGGTTCAAATACAAGAAACTGATGGAGTAGCCCCCGGTCTATATCCTGTCAGTAAGGCATTTATAATCTCCGGAGAGACTGCATTGGCAGGCGCTCCGGAGATTTCTGTTATTGCATGGCTCTGTTTGTCCGCTGTCTTGAAGATTCGTATTGTTTTATCATATAATATGATTAAATTTGCAAGATTTCGGTTTCCTGCTTTAATGTGGAAACACCGGGAGTTTTGAGTTGAAATAAAAACAATTACAGATATGTCATTTACTGATGTTTTCAAGAAGATCTTCGGGACCAAGGCGGAAAGGGACCTGAAGCAGCTGCAGCCTGTCCTCCAGAAGGTGCTGGCTGCCTATCCTGAAATAGACAGCCTTTCGGATGACCAGTTGAGGGAGAAGTCGGCTGAGCTTAGACGTATTATCCGTGAGAGGATTGCCGGCGATGAGGAAAGGATCGCGCAGATAAAGGAAGAACTTGAGAAGGATATCCCGCTCGACCAGAAGGAGGCGCTTGCCACCGAGTCGGACAAATTGGTCAAGAAAGTGGACGAGGACATAGAGAAGGTGCTTGACGAGATACTTCCGATCGCGTTTGCAGTGATGAAATCTACGGCACGCAGATTCAAGGAGAACGAGACTATTAGGGTGAAAGCCACTGAATTCGACCGCATACTGAGTACAACCAAGGATTTTGTGGAGATTGACGGAGACTATGCCATTTGGCACAACCATTGGATGGCCGGCGGAAACGAGATCACCTGGGATATGGTCCATTATGATGTCCAGCTTATCGGCGGTATAGTGCTTCATCAGGGAAAGATCGCCGAAATGGCTACGGGTGAAGGAAAGACTCTTGTCGCGACGCTTCCTGTATTCCTTAATGCATTGGCAGGTAAGGGAGTACATGTCGTTACAGTCAATGATTACCTTTCGAAACGAGACTCCGAGTGGATGGGACCTCTGTATATGTTCCACGGACTTTCAGTAGACTGCATCGACAAGCATCAGCCGAACAGCGAGGCCCGCAGAAAGGCATATGCCTGCGACATTACATTCGGAACCAACAACGAGTTCGGCTTTGACTATCTGAGGGACAATATGGCGGTTTCCCAGAAAGACCTTGTGCAGCGCAAGCATCATTATGCCATAGTCGATGAGGTCGATTCCGTGCTTATCGACGACGCCCGTACCCCTCTGATAATTTCAGGTCCTGTGCCGAAAGGCGACGACCAGCAGTTCATGGAGTTCAAGCCGTATGTGGAGAAACTTTACAACAACCAGAGGACCCTTGTCACCAATACACTGAATGAGGCGAAGAAACTCATTGCCGCAGGTGACGAGAAGGAAGGCGGGAAGCTTCTTCTGAGGGCATACAAGGGACTTCCAAAATACAAGCCTCTCATCAAGTTCCTCAGCGAGCCGGGTATGAAGCAGTTGCTCCAGAGGACGGAAAACTACTATATCCAGGACAATGAAAGGGAGATGCCTGTCGTTACCGACCCTCTCTATTTCGTCATAAACGAGAAGCAGCATGCCGTCGAAATGACAGACAACGGCCACGACCTGCTGAGCGGCACCCTTTCTGATCCTAAGTTCTTTATCCTTCCTGATGTCGGCAGCGAGATTGCCGAGGTCGAGAAATCCGATCTCAGTGCGGAGGAAAAGCATGCCAGGAAAGACCAGATCATGGCTGACTTCGCCCTCAAGTCAGAGAGGGTACATACTGTCAACCAGCTTCTCAAGGCATACGCGATGTTCGAAAAGGATGTCGACTATGTCATCATGGACAACAAGGTGAAGATCGTCGACGAGCAGACCGGACGTATCATGGAAGGCCGCCGTTGGAGCGACGGACTCCATCAGGCTGTGGAAGCCAAGGAGAATGTAAAGGTCGAGGCCGCAACACAGACCTTCGCCACCATCACGCTGCAGAACTATTTCCGCATGTACCACAAACTTGCTGGTATGACAGGTACTGCAGAAACGGAAGCCGGCGAGTTCTGGTCCATCTACAAGCTGGATGTGGTAGTGATTCCTACCAACAAGCCAATCGCCAGAATCGACGAGAACGACAAGATATACAAGACAAAGAAAGCCAAATACGAGGCTGTCATCAACAGGATAGAGGAACTTACCAAAGCCGGCCGTCCGGTCCTGGTCGGAACTACAGATGTCGAAACTTCGGAACTCCTGAGCAGGATGCTGAAACTCAGAGGTATTTCACATCAGGTCCTCAATGCCAAGCAGCATGCCCGCGAGGCTGAAGTGGTCGCACAGGCCGGACAGAGAAGTACCGTTACCATTGCGACCAACATGGCAGGCCGTGGTACCGATATCAAGCTTTCCGATGAAGTCCGTAAGGCCGGAGGTCTTGCCATCATCGGAACTGAGCGTCATGACAGCCGCCGTGTCGACAGGCAGCTCCGAGGACGTGCAGGACGTCAGGGCGATCCGGGCTCTTCCACTTTCTACGTTTCATTCGAGGACAAACTGATGCGTCTTTTCGGCTCGGAGAGAATCGCCAGTGTCGTGGACAAGCTGGGCATGGAAGAAAACGAGGCTCTGGAGAACAATATGCTCTCCAACTCTATTGAAAAGGCACAGAAGAAAGTCGAGGAGAACAACTTCGGCATACGTAAACGGCTTCTCGAGTATGATGATGTCATGAACTCCCAGAGGGAGGTCATTTACACGAGAAGAAGGAACGCACTTTCAGGAGAAAGGGTGGAGATCGATGTCATGAACATGATGCAGGACATGTCCGAGATCATAGTGGAGACTTGTGCAGGCTATGACTATGATTCATTTGCGGAGTATGTCATGGCCACTCTTTCTATCGATCTTGGTTTTGATGCGGAATTCTATGCCGGAGCCAAGCCGGCCGAGCTTTCAGACAGGCTCTTCCAGAACATGCAGGATACATACAGGAGGAGGATGGATGCCATGTCGCAGAGGGCTTATCCTATCATTAAGGAAGTCTACGAGAAGCAGGGCGCAATATACCAGAATATAGCGATTCCTATTTCTGACGGCCGCAAGATGCTCACGCTGTCGGTAAATCTCAAGAAGGCATATGAGACTGAAGGCAAGGAGATAGCAAGGTCGCTGACAAAGGCCATCACGCTCTATCAGATAGATGACCACTGGAAAGAGCATCTGCGCGATATGGATGACCTCAAACAGTCCGTCCAGAATGCCTCTTATGAACAGAAGGACCCTCTCCTTATCTATAAGTTCGAGAGTTTCAACCTTTTCAAGGCAATGCTTGAGGCTCTCAGCAAGGACATCCTGTCATTCCTTATGAGGGCGCACATTCCTCTCAGGGATGCCAACTCTGTCCAGGCATCCGCTCCTGCACGCAAACCGGATATGAGCCAGATGCAGACCAGCAGGACAGATCTTGTCACTAACAGCGGTGAGCCAAAAGCCAAAATGCCTGTTCATGTGGAAAAGACTGTCGGAAGGAATGATCCGTGTCCGTGCGGTTCGGGCAAGAAATACAAGAACTGTCACGGAAAAGGGCTTTAGCGACTGTACATGATGAGGCGGTCATGACATGCTGTGGGCTCTTCTTATATCATTCGTAATATTGTGTTATCATCACTACCGCAAACGCAAACGGGAAAAGATTATGGGAAAAACAGAAGAAATAGTAAACTCTGTCAGCCGGATATCATCCGGAACAAGGATAACCGGAGAACTTTTTTCTACCAATGATTTAAGGATAGACGGAAGTTTCAGCGGAAGGATATACTCCAAGGGCAGGATAGTAATAGGTGAGACTGCTGAAGTTTCAGGTGAAATCGTATGTTCCAACGCTGATATCTGGGGCAGGCTGAAAGGGGATATTTTCGTAAAGGATATCCTTTCGATGAAAAAAGGCTCCAAGGTTGACGGAAACCTCAATGTGAATAAGATAATTGTTGAATTGGGAGTGGCATTCAACGGAACATGCCGGATGATTACAACTGAAGAATTCGACAAAAAGGCATCTGCCCTCACTGAGGATATGGGTGTCAGAAAAGACGGATCCTCCGGTCCGGAAAAAGTAAAATGAAAAAGGACGCCGGCCTCAGATTCGGGGCCGGCGTCCTTTTTTCTACAGTATCAGTCCGTTATTTGACTTCGATAACTCTCTTGCTGTCATCGACTTTGGTTTTCTGTACCTTAGGGATGCTGACATTCAGTACGCCGTGTTCGACATGCGCGCTTATCTGTTCCCTTTCGGCGTCATCAGGCAGAACCATGGTCTGCTGGAATTTTGAGTAAGAGAATTCGCGACGGAGGTAGTGTCCGTGTTTCTTCTCATTTTTTTCGTCTGATTTCTTCTCCATCTCGATTACAAGGTTTCCTTCTTCGTCAAGGTGAACATTGAAATCATCTTTGGTCATTCCCGGTGCGGCAAGTTCGAGCTCATAGCCGTTTTCGTTTTCTAATACATTGATGGCCGGGGCTGTTGCATTCATCCTCTCCATCCAGTTGGTGTCAAAAAAGTCATTGAAAATATCAGGCAGCCAAGCCTGGTTATTTCTTCTTGAAGGTACCATAATTTTAATCTCCTATTTTTAATTTTCTATTTTTTTACCCTGCTCTTCAAGTCCGGCCTCAGGTTCTTTCCGTCAGCCCGGCTCTCGGAGTCGCCTGTATGTATATCAACTGGCATACCATTGTCGAAAAAGATAAAAAATGGTCAAAAGGAGGAAATTTTGTCATCTTTTTATGACAATGTGTCCTGTATAAGTGTCAAAATGTCCTTTTTTGATACCGCAAGGTATTCTTGATTCACGTTAAATTGTTACCTTTGGAATCTATTTTATCGGATATGTCAGAGACAGGTAATATTATCATCAGGGGAGCCAGGGTCAACAACCTCAAGAATGTCAGTCTTGAGATCCCCAGGGGAAAATTCGTGGTGATTACAGGTATATCCGGATCAGGGAAATCTTCTCTTGCATTCGATACCCTTTTTGCCGAGGGGCAGAGGCGCTTTGCCGAGAGCCTTTCTTCTTATGCAAGACAGTTCCTCGGCAGAATGTCAAAGCCTGATGTCGAGCTTATAGAAGGGATTCCGCCGGCAATCGCCATTGAGCAGAAGGTAAACACGCGCAATCCGCGCTCTACCGTTGCTACAACCACTGAAATATTTGATTACTTGAGACTTATATATGCCCGTATAGGCCGGACATATTCTCCGGTTTCAGGACTTGAGGTCAAATGTCACAGTGTGAACGATGTTCTTGAATTCATTCTTTCCCCTGAGCCTTCCTCCGTTTATCTTCTTTCGGATCTGGACTGGAAAAACCGCCAGGACAAGGTCGAGCTGATGCTGGAACTGAAGGAAGAAGGATATTCGCGTTTTTTTACCGATGCGCCTGTCCGGATAGAAGACATAATGCGCAGGGCGGAGTCCGGAGATTATCCGGAAGAACTTTACCTGCTGGTTGACAGGTTGAAGATCCCGGCATTTGCAGACGGCAGCCCTTTACGCCCTGACGGGACTCCTGTCGGAGCAGCGGATTGGGAAGACCTGCAGACCAGGCTCCATTCGTCCATCCAGACTGCATTCGATAAAGGCAACGGCTCTTTGTATGTCAGGAAAGAGTATGCCGCATCGGGGGAAAAGGTGGATACAAGACATTTTGTCAACAGGTTCGAGGCTGACGGGATGACATTCCAGGAGCCGGACGAGTACATGTTCAGTTTCAACAGCCCGCTGGGAGCATGTCCTGTATGCGGAGGACTGGGCCAGATTATCGGTATAAGCGAGGATCTGGTCATTCCTGACAAGAGCAAGTCAGTTTATGACGGGGCGATCGCGTGCTGGAGAGGGGAAAAAATGGGATGGTTCAAGGATCATCTGATAAAGAATGCGGAAAGATACGGCGTTCCGGTCTTTGAGCCTTACTGTAACCTGACCGACGAGCAGAAGGATATAATATGGCAGGGCAGGGCAGGGGCATCTGAAGAGGATTCCATAATCGGCATAAATGAATTTTTCCGTTGGGTGGATGCCAACAAGTACAAGATACAGTACAAGTACATGCTCAGCCGTTATTCAGGAAAGACGGTATGCCGCGAGTGCGGAGGCAGCAGACTCAGGAAGGACGCTCTTTATGTGAAGGTAGGCGGCAGGAATATCCAGGAACTGCTCATGATGAACGTCGATCAGCTGCTGGATTTCTTCGGGCATTTGGAACTTACGGAGTATGAGAACAGCATAGTTTCAAAAGCCGTTTCCGAGATTGTCTCCAGACTGCAGTATATAAAGGACGTAGGACTTTCCTATCTGACCCTTAACCGGACATCAAATACGCTTTCAGGCGGCGAGAGCCAGAGGATCAATCTTGTAACCGCGCTGGGAAGTTCACTGGTAGGATCGCTGTATATTCTCGATGAACCGAGTATCGGGTTGCATCCGCGCGATACGGACAGGCTTATCTCTGTCCTTAAAAGACTCCGTGATATCGGTAATACGGTAGTGGTCGTCGAGCATGATGAAGAGATAATGAGAGCGGCCGACATGCTTATAGACATAGGTCCGGAAGCCGGTGTGAACGGAGGTGAAATAGTATTCAAAGGCAGAATCCAGGACGGAGAAACTGACCCGTCGGCATCTGGCCGGTCCCTTACTCTGCAGTATCTTTCAGGGAAACGGTCCAGATATGTCAGGGAGAAGAGACAGTGGGTATATTCCATTACAGTGGAAGGGGCTATGGAGCATAATCTGAAAGATGTGAATGCCCGTTTCCCGTTAGGCGTGCTGACTGTAGTTACCGGAGTCAGCGGCAGCGGCAAGTCTTCGCTTGTCGGCGATATACTGTATCCTGCCGTCTTCAGGCATATAAATCATACCGGTGCGGCACCCGGTACATTCAGAGGCCTTTCCGGAAATCTGGACAGGATAACCCAGGTGGAATATGTGGACCAGAACCCGATAGGCAAGAGTTCTAGATCAAATGCCGTGACATACCTTAAGATCTATGACGATATAAGGAAGCTTTTGTCCGAGCAGCAGTTCGCCAGACTCAACGGCTTTACGCCGTCGTACTTTTCTTTCAACATGGACGGAGGCCGCTGTCCTGAATGTCAGGGTGAAGGGTTTGTGAAAATCGGGATGCAGTTCATGGCCGATGTCAGGATGGTGTGCGAAGCGTGCGGAGGCAAGCGCTTCAAACCGGAAATTCTTGAGGTGAGGTACAAAGGGAAGAATATCGATGACATCCTTAACATGAGTGTGGGGGAGGCGATAGGATTCTTCGGGGCACAGAATGACCAGACGGCAAGACGCATTGCCGAACGTCTGCAGCCTTTGGTAGATGTCGGACTGTCCTATATAAAACTTGGACAGAGCAGCAGTACGCTTTCAGGAGGTGAGAGCCAGCGGATAAAACTGGCCTATTTCCTTTCAATGAATGACAGCCAGTCGTCATCCAACCGTATCATGTTCATTTTCGATGAACCGACAACCGGCCTGCATTTCTATGACGTGGAGAAACTCCTGAAGTCGTTCGATGCGTTGCTCGCAAAAGGGCATACGATTGTGGTGGTCGAGCATAATCCGGACGTCATCCGGTCGGCCGACTGGATCATTGACCTCGGCCCGGAAGCCGGGGACGAAGGCGGCAGGATAGTGTTTGAAGGTACCCCTGAGCAGCTTATCGCAGAAGGGAACACATGGACTGCAAAATACCTCGGACAGTGATATCCGGTGAGGCCTATTCCACTATCACGTTGATTATTTCCGACTGGTTTATCGGTGCTCCTGTCTCCATGTACAGCATCCCTGTCCCGCGCTGTTTCAGCATAATGGTTACCCCGTTGCCGTCGTTGTCGATACGGTAATCATAAATGCCGCGTTCCCTGTCATATTCAAGTTCTTCGATACCTATGTCAAACGTGGCGGATTTCGGATAGTATTCACATTTCACATGGAATGACTCACCGACCTTGCCGCGTATGAACGTTCCCGGACTTATTTTCATATAATAAGGATAGTACGAGCTCAGCCCGCTCTGGTCCACTCTCCAGCTGTTTTCTCCCAGACCGTCATTTTCAGGCGTGACTGTGATATGATAGTGGGTATTCCTTCTTACATCGAAGTTCCGCGGGTTGTCTCCAAGATAAAAGCGGTAGACAAGTTCGTCTCCGGGCAGGGTATAGAATTGGTCGGACTGGTAGTCGGCCCGGATTTCGATATATGAGCAAAGCGATGCTTCCGGGTCGGACTCCTGCAGTATTTTGTCGCTGTCCGTTACAGCGTTTTCCAGCAGGTCTCCATGAAGGTTCTCGAACATGTATACGGCTGTTTCTCCGCTCTTGCCATGTCCTGAATCGCTGTTCAGGGCCGAGACCTCGCTGTCGCTTTTTGAAAAACCTTTTATAAAAGTGTCGTATCCGGATTCTACGGAACTTTCCTTGAACGGAGAAACGGATTTCGGGCATCCACCGATGCTGATGCTGTTGACGGAAAAAGATACATCCTTCGAGAGTCTGCTTCTGTCTATGCTTATCGAAATTTTTGCCATTGTACGTTCAAGGCGGATTTTCAGCGGATGTCCTTGCCTGACCGTATAGCCCAGTATTTTCCCGCTCATCGGTATTCCGATCCTGTATTCGTCCGGATATGTGAAATAGTACCTGGTATTGATGACATCCTCTTCGCTGTCCGGATATAGCGGATATCCGGCATTGGCCAAAGCATATACTGAATATGTCCCTCCCGACAGCAGATTGACGCGGACGGAGTATCCCTCCGGACCGTTTTCCATCTGTGCCCTGGTGAGATATAGCCTGCTTTCCGGCATGCCTCTGTCATTGAATATAAACAGATTCATATCGGTGATCAGGTCTTCCTGGGGGTCTGCGGATCTTACTTCGGCAGGCTGGCCGGTATCAAGTTCTATCAGTACTTCCGATTCTTCTTTGGAAAATGTCTTTTCTCCGCACGAAGTGGCAGGCGTTAAGGATACAATGGCCGCCAACAGGCAATATATGTGTCTCATTTTCAGAAAATTATTTCGTCGTTATCCGTTTCGTACCATGGAACGGCATTGCATACTATATCGATGTCGGCAGGAGAGACTGCCGTATCAGGGTCAGATGTTCCCGAACTTCTGACCGTTATATTGTATGTGTAGCGGCAGCATCTGCTTATGCCGTTACCGGAGTCCTCTCCTCTGTTGATATTGACAGGATAGAAACAGGTCTGTCCGTTTACCGTTCCTTCTATTACAAGTCTTGTGAAAGGAGAGCCTGCGGTTTCTTCACTGCACTCGTTGGGATAGCACCGCAATGCAATGTCCGGATATACTGTCTGCATGTCGCTTATGTTTCCGATTTCCCTTACGACAATGCCTGGATCGGTGAATTCTTCGACATCGCTGTCTACCAGTCCTCCCTGGTTGCAGATGAATTCCGGCATAAAGCCGTTTTCCTGCAGTATCCTCGCAGACGTATTTACGTTGGTGAGATAGACCTTTACGTTTTCAAGTGATGCTCCTTTATATGGCTTTCCTGAAAAATCGCACCGCACTGATTCAAGCCTTATCTCCGCAGAAAGCGGAGTCAAGTCAATTTCGCAGTCCGGATCCTTGCCTGCTTCAGTCCTGCCCCAGCCGCTCATCAGCGGCTGGTCTGAGGATTCTTTGTGCAGATCCGCCATTTCCTTTTCAAGAGCCTGCAGGGAGCAGATGCTGGACCATCCGTATCTGTCTGACTGGGGATTGACTATCGCAACTATGATTTTCTGCCCGTTCTGCGATGCCGCGAAAGGGATTTCTCCGGAGCCGCATATTATCCTCTGGTATGAATCCAGTCTCTGGAGCCGGTCATCATTGAAAACGAATATGTCCGCCGTGTATTCCCTGTCCAACACATTGCCCGTGTCGTTGAACCTTATTTCCGTCTCTGGCCGGGCATGTCCCGTATTTTCGTATCCGGCGCTGCCGTATGTGGAAGTACATGAAAATATAAAGACCGGAGAAAAGATAAAAAGCAATGGAGAAATAGTGTGTGAAAGAAGATGATGTTTAATGAGAAGTGAAGATCTCCGGTCTTTAAATACATAATTTCCGTCTCTGGCGACCATTGGATGCATATTTTTCATTTCGTCTTTTTTCTGCAAAGCTATCCCGGAGTTTCCTGAAAAAATATTTTATGTGGTGAAATGCGGATGTTTTTTTCTTTTATTTACAGTTATTTTATGTTTTTGTACCTTATTTCTCTTTTTTACTCACACATTTTATTATATATTTGAAATCCAAGCTAACTGTTTTATGAAACCTTTCAGGAAATTGAGAAGTCTTTTTGCGTCCAAGACTCATATCGTGCCTATCTATACCCAGCAGGTCGCCTATATCAAGCAGGCATCCTCCGCCCTTGTGAAAATGACACTCACCAGTGACCATGGCGAATGGAAAAAACTTGAGAAGGAAGTGAAGGTCTGTGAAACACAGGGAGATGCGATGCTCACGGAATTCTATGAACAGCTGTATGAAGGGATCTTCACTTCCATCGACAGACTGGATCTCCAGACGATAGCCATGTATATAGATGAGTTCCTTGACAATATAAACGATTCCGCCAAGTCTGTCCTGCTGTATCTTCCGGACAGGATAGACCAGCAGCTGGCGGAACTGGCGCAGTATATCGAATCGGAGGCCGATGCCCTGAAGAGCCTTGTCGTCTGTCTCGATAATGTCAAGGCGAACTTTTCAAACCTTACGCTTCTGTGCGACCGTATTACGGAACTGGAGCATGCGGCTGATGATGCTTATGAAGAATATATCGGCTATGTATTCCATAATGAGAAGAACCCTATAGAACTTATGAAATACAAGAATATCGCGGAAATGTTCGAAAACACGACGGATGCGGCAAAGCGTGTGTCCGACTATGTAAGAAAAATGCTACTCCGCTATGCGGAATAGCATTTTAAGTGTCCGACTCCGGTATTTCTCATTCCCCTAACTGCGCCTTCTCTTCAGCTGAAAGCGAGTCGAGCTGTTCGGTTGCCGCTTCGGTGTAGTCTATCTTTTTCTTGTACTCTTCGATAGCGCTCTGTTTCTCGTTCTGCCTGATCGCCTTCTCTACTCCCATCGTGAATATCTTTTCTATGGACTCTTTCAGGTTGAGCCGTGTCTGGTCTATTACGTTGGAGAATACGGGGATGTCAGTACTTTTGTACTTTGCTTTTCCTATCTTGAATTTGAAATCATCGAAATTGTCTCCGTAAAGGTCTATCCCGACCCTGAACGGGATAGGGGAGTCGAGGACCGAGATGTGATACCTGAATGACATGTCTAAATTCTGTATCCCGCTCATTGCCAGTGTATACCGATCCACTTTCAGAATGAACGGAAATACTTCGAGCACATTGTCCCTGATCATCCCTTCGACTGACATCCTGTCTATCGAACCGCTTTCCCTGTCCTTGAATTTCAGCTTTTTGGCTATCTGCGTGAAAGCTTCGCTCTCGCTGAGTGTAAGATCCGTTCCCCCGATTCTTATGACACCGTTTATGGACGGGATAATAATGTTCATCGACGTGTCGATATCGGCAGTGGCGGCTATCTGGCAGTCAAGCTGTCCCTTGAAGGATTTGAGCATAGGCATGAGCGAGTCAACGGCAGGGATAAGCCCGATTACCTTTTCTGCAGTTACGTCGCTGACATTCAGGTCGAACCCTGTACTCAGGTCCTTTTTCGTCCGCGTGGAATAGAATCCTTCGAATTCTATGTTTCCTATTTCGGATTTCGCAGACGTATTCATGAACTGTACGCACCTTTCCTTTATGGTGAGCCGGCTCTGCATCCTGCTCAGCTTCAGATCCGACATCGTTACATTCGAGGCATCCAGACGGATTCCTGCGATGATGTTTGCCGGCACGACAATCAGTGAAGTTTCTACATCCGCAGCATCGGCAAGCGTGTCGGTGACGAATGTCTCCTGATAGCTGTCATCATCTATGTCTACCAGACTTTCAGGAGTGGATACTGCAGGTATGTCCTTCGGTACGAACTTGCTTCCCACAGAGTATGCTCCCAGCAGTTCGTTGATGTTCAGGCTGTCGGATTTTATATCCAGATCAAGGTTGAGGAACCCTCGTCCGGCGACGAGCCCCCTTATTCCCTTCAGTGTCCCCTCGGCCGAGAGATTCGAATGTCCGCTTCTTGCATTGAAGCTTTCAAGATCTATTTCATTGTTGTTGAATTTGCCTTTTACGTTATGCAGGCTGTTCCGCAGAGGAAAATACGGAGTTATGAGGTTCGCCCTGCGCAGGGCGAGTGAGCCTTCCGCATCCCACTCTCTGAATATCTTCACTATGGAAGAGTCCATGGTGAAGCTGAGGTCCTGCTTCATGAAGTCTTTTTCGGTCAGCCATTCCGGAACCCGGATATTCCTCGGACCGCGCATTTTCATGAAATGTCCGAAAAGGGAATCGCGCGGCACGTCCGGATACCGTCGTGCCAGAGAGTCTACAAAAGCTCTGGCCTTCTGTCTCCTTTCTATGGAATTCATGGCTGCAGTCGCATCGAGTTCCAGGCCGCTGATGCCGATTCTGTTTACCGGTCCTCTGAGGAAAATGCCTCCTGTACTGCTCTCGAGTGCGAGTACCGGGATTTCCCTGTTTTCCTTTTTCGGAGTTATCCTGAAGGTGTTGTCGGAGTCTGCAACCAGGACAACGGAAGTGTCCGCTCCCGCAAGGGCAAGAAAACCTATCCTGAGCCGTCCTCCGAAAGGATAGAATCTGGACGAGTCGCTGCTGTCAAGTATTGCGGCTGCATTCTTTGCCTGCAGGGACAGCCCGCGGCCATTGACATACATCCGGTCTTTGTATTTCAGCTTAAGACTGTCTATTCCGGCCGCAAGGACGAGCATCCTTTCCCCTTGGGCGATGCTCGAATCGCGCCTGTTCCCCAAGGCTCCGAGCACGATATCCAGGCTGTCTATATGGACATCGAGAGAATCTTCCCCGACATGCAGGTCCAGGCGGTCGCTCTTTATGAATCCGGCCACATCCGCATCGGCAAACCTGTACGGATCTATCTGGGACAGTTTCATCGATCCTTTTATTTCAGCGCTCAGGCTTCCTCCGGCTTCAATGCCGCTGCCTCTTTTTATCAGGCCTTTGAGTGTGTCCAGTTTTACAGCTACGCCGGCATCTATGCCGATAAGCGGATCATTGCCGATGAGGTCATCCACTTTGCCTTTCGCATTTATTTCAAGAGCTTTGCCCGATACCGCCAGGTCATTGAGCGACAGAGTGACCATTCCTGTTTCATCACCCTTGAGAGAGACATCGAGTCTAAGGGTATTCGATGTGTTGAATTTCTTATGGCTGATCTCCGACTGCGGAATCAGGACAGAAGCCGTGACTGCGGGCATGCATCCTTCCGCAGACGAATACCACCCGTCACATGATGCCACAATGGTGACTGCGGCATCGGTCTGTATCTGATCTGCGTCTTTGAATATGCTTTTGTTCAGGTATTTCAGCACATCGCTTACCTTGCAGTTGTCTATAGAGGCATCTCCTTTAACATATAGCCTGCCGGCCCCTCCGAATTTTACGTCTGCAGATACCTGCAGCGGTATCCCTGCAATTTCGGCCTTGAACTTCCGCAGAGAGACGCCTGGAATGGAATCCCTGGTGAATTCAATCCCTGTATTGAACTTGACGGGGATCCGAAGTCTGCCGTATGAACGTGTGGCAAGGAATGTAGTGGCTTCGGCTCCGGCATATACGTTGCCTCTCGACATCCCGATCCTGAATTTTTCCAGGGCAAGGGCAGCAGTATCCGAAGGGAATCTCCCGGCGACGAACATGCTGTCCACCCGCAGGTTGATCCTCCTGCTCTCCTTTCCGTCCGACCTTACCCTGCCGTTGAACTGCATCTTCCGCATGTTCATGACTATATTGGCGGTATCGGGTACACTATTATATATAATAAGCGGATTTCCACTGAAAAGGATTCTTCCCAGTACGATTTTTGGCATCCTGCTTTCTGTGGTGTCGCTCTCTTCGGAGCCCGGGACCTTGAGTATGTTCCAGTTTGCGCTGTCTTCGTCATAGCTTCTGGCAAAAATCCTCGGTTTCTCCAGCGTCAGGGCAGGAATCCTTATCTGGCCGACTGTAAGGGCCGCGAGATTCAGCGATGCCGAGAACCTGTTGAATGACATGAGAGTATCGCATCCGTTCCCTCTTCCGGCAACATGCCGTACCCCCAGTCTGTCTTCCATATCCATGAACCGCTCCGACGGATAGGTGACGGATACGGTATCGAAACTGACATTCAGATTGGGAAAACTTTTGAATACGGAAAGGGATACTTTCCCGAACGAGACTTCCCCGTCAATATAATCGGCAGCAAAACTGTTTGCCAGCCTCGTCAGCACTGCCGGCGACAAGGCTATCTGGATAATGGCCAGTACAACCGCCCAGACTGCAACCACCCATATCAGGACTTTAATCCAGCCTCTTTTTTGCTTTTGATGCGCTTCCATAACACCTGAAATATACAATCTTTCAAATGTAAGAAAAAATTCAGTATCATGGCCTCCGTTTTCGAAAGAATAGTCCCGGAGTTTCGAAAAGAAAGGAATTTTCCTGCAGATTCATGCTGCCTGCCAGTATTTTCCGCAAATAAATCAATTTTTATTTAATTATTTACGAAATATTCATATATTTGCTTTCAAAATGAAAATGCAACTGATTTTTAATAATACTGCAATAGCCGTATAAATTCCCTTTTAGAACTTTACAGCCGTTATTCGACAAGATGACTGTTTTCGTATAAAAAGGATTTAAAATACCTTATTATTTATTAACTAATTATAAATCTATGTTTAATTCATTCAGATTCCCGTCAGGGATTCTTCGGTTAGTAGTCGGGGGGGGTGCGATATTATCGGGTATCTGCGCCTTTGCCCAGAATCCTATTTCCGGAGTCGTCTATGACACGGACAAGTCTGCACCCATGGCAGGTGCAATGGTCTCTGTTGAAGGAAACAGTTCTGTTTATTCCATTACGGATGCAGACGGAAAGTTTTCATTAAATGCTTCAGAAGGAGATGTCCTGATCGCTCAGTTCATGAGCTATCATGACGCAAAAGTGACAGTCGGAGTATCTTCATTCTACGAGATAATCATGAAACCGGACAGCGAGCAGCTGGATGAGGTCATCGTGACGGCTCTCGGTATCAGGAGGGAGAAACGTTCCATCGGTTATGCCGCCACCGATGTTTCCGGCGATCAGATCGCTGCAGTGCAGAACAGCAACTGGCTGAGCGGCCTGCAGGGAAAGGTGGCAGGACTTAATTTCAATTCGGCCTCGTCTGGCCCTATCGGTTCCAAGAAGGTTGTTGTCCGAGGAGAGACCTCCCTTACCGGTAACAGTGCTGCCCTGTTTGTCGTCGACGGTATTCCAATTACTTCAGGAGCCATTTCCAACTCAAGCGGTAACCTTTATGTAAATCAGGATGCTCCTGTGGATTTCGGTGACGGTGCATCGGACCTGAACCCTGATGACATTGAGTCCATTACGGTATTGAAAGGTGCTGCGGCAACTGCTTTGTACGGATCGCTTGCCGGTAATGGTGCCATTATCATTACAACGAAATCCGGCAGGAACGTAAAAGGTATCGGCGTTACATTCAGCTCCCAGTTTACAGTAGAGCAGGCTGGATACTGGCCTGATTTTCAGACTGAGTACGGTTCCGGTTCAGACATGGGTACCACACCGTACAATTTCTGGGGCGGGGACCTGAATCCTGAAGGCATAGCAAGAAACCAGAGCCGGTATGCTTTCGGAGAGCGCTTCAATCCTAATGTCATGAGATATCAGTATGCCGGTATGAACTGGGAGACGGGAGTTGCGGAAGCTACACCGTGGGTATATCAGGATGACTGGTATACAGGTATTTTCAAGACCGGAACCACTTGGGACAATACGATAAGTATTGAAGGAGGCAACGGTAAGGGCACGTATGCAAGACTTTCCATCAAGGACAGCCGGAACAGTTGGATCCTGCCTAATACAGGTTATACGAAGCAGACAATCTCCCTGTCTTTCAATTCACAGCTGCACAAGTCCATCAAGCTGTTCGCAAAGATCAATTATTACCGTACGGACTCGGATAACATGCCGTCGAGCTCTTATTCAAACAACGGTGTAATGTATCAGCTGGTATGGTCAAAGAATACCGACAGCATGCGCAACTACTATGATGAGTATTTCAGCGGAAGGTACAATGCACAGAACTATGCCAATTATGATTATCTTGTAGGACGAGACAACTATTACAACCCGTACAGGGTCCTCTACGAAATGACAAACGGCATGGATAAGGACAGGATACTCGGAACGGTAGGTCTGAATATTCAGCTTTTCAAGCATCTTACCCTTGATCTGAAGACTGCCGCCGATGTAAACAATGAGTTCAGGACACAGCAGAAACCGTTCTATTCATACAATTATCCGAGGGGCTTCTACCGCGAGCAGTCTAACCTTGTCATGAATTTCAACTCGGATTTCATGCTCAAGTACAGTAATTCTTTCTTTGATGACAGATTTTCAGTGACTGTCGGATTTGGAGGCAACAACCGTACATACAACAGGAGAAGTTCGAAATATACTCTTGACCAGTTGAATGTAGAAGGTGTATACAACTATACAAACTACCCTGCTGAAATCCTTCCTGATTTCAGTTTCTACCGTTCGAACAAAGTCGTGAACAGCCTTTACGGTCTTGTTTCCCTCGGGTGGAATGAGATGGTCTATCTCGATATTACCGGCCGTAATGACTGGTCTTCAACGTTGGCAAGAGGCAACTGGTCTTATTTTTATCCGTCAGTCAGCGGAAGTGTAATGCTTGACAGGGTGTTCCGTTTCACTGAGAATGCTCCGTGGGTGACTTATCTGAAACTCAGGGCTTCATGGGCTAATGTAGGTAAGGATACCGATCCTTATGATCTTGACCAGTACTATAAAGATACCGGATTCCCTGGCGGTTACAGGCCTGAAGCCACTGTTCCTAATCCTAACCTGCAGCCGGAGAATGTGGCTACCTGGGAGGTCGGAATCGAGGCGAAGTTCCTGGAGAACAGAATAGGTTTCGATGTCGCTCTGTACCAGTCGGATGTCACTGACCAGATATACGATGTGATGAACGACTATATGTCCGGAGCCAAATACTATACCCAGAATATCGGTCTTATCAGAAATAAAGGTATAGAAATTTCAGCCAATTTCGTCCCGATAAGAAGCAAGGACTGGACATGGGACATTTCGTTCAATATGGCCAGAAACATTGGTACGCTTGAAGAGATGTATGACGGATGGGATCCGGCTACTCCTCATAATTCCGATTATTCTACGACTATCGGCGGTCGTCTGTTCGTTTACAACTATATCGGCAGGGAAATGGGAGCACTGTACGGAAAAGGCCTTAAAAAGGCTCCGGCAGGATCATATTATTTGGATGCAAATGGCAACAAGGTTGACTGCTCCGGAAAGATGATTGTCGATGCCTCTACAGGAATGCCTTCCTTCGATGACGGTCTTCAGTATCTCGGCAATGTGAATCCTGACTGGACAGGAGGTCTGTCTACTTCCTTAAGGTGGAAGGACCTTACCCTCGGACTTACCTTCTCGGCTCAGCTCGGTGGTGTAACAAATTCTGTAACAGCTGCATGTCTTGGCTATCAGGGTAAACTCACCAATACTCTCGAAGGACGTTATGACGGTCTTGTCCCTGATGCTGTAAATGTAGTGGGTACAGATGAATCCGGAAATACCATTTGTCAGGTAAATAATACCATTGTAAACGATGTCGCTACATATTATAATTCTTTCAAGGCAAACAGATACAACTTTGAAGAATATACATACGACACTTCTTTCCTCAAACTCAAGGAAGTGAGGATTGCCTACAATTTCCCTAAAAAACTTATAGAAAAGACCAAGGTTCTGCAGGGGATTACGTTGGCAGCTTATGCGACAAACGTGTTCTGCATATCAAACTTCCCGTTCTATGACCCGGAAGTCGGTACTATGAACGGTGCGAATATTATGAGAGGAATCGAGTCCGGTTCATTCCCTATGACGAGATCCTATGGTTTCAACATTAAGCTTCAATTCTGATTATGAGAAATATTAAATTGTTGAGTGCGAGTCTTGTCTTGTTGGGTGCCGTATCCTGTACCCTCAATTTCGAGGACTTGAACACCAACCCGAACAAAATAACGGTAGGGCAGGTCAAAGCCTACAATGTCTTTGAACCTCTCCTTTATAGTACAGGTTCTTATGCCCAGAGGTTCACATGGGAGTGGAACAACGAGGTCTGCGGTATGACAGCATATACTGCAGGAGCGACAAACCAGATTAACCAGTACTTTATTACCGACGGTAACTGGCAGACTATTTGGGACAATCCTGCCCGGTACGGGTATGACTGCTACCACTTGATAGATCTGGCCCGTAATGACGGTGATAAATATCTTGAGGCACTGGGACTTGTGCTTAAAGTTTTTCATTTGTATAATCTGACCTGTCTTTTCGGTGACATCCCTTATTCAGAGGCGTATCAGGGACCGTCAGGTGGAACTACAACTCCGAAATTCGATTCACAGGCAGATGTGTTCGATCAGTTGCTGGCTGATCTTGAAACGGCAAACAGCATACTTGCAGAAGGTCCGAAGCCTATGAAGACCGGACTTGACAAGATGTACAATGATGATGCAGTAAAATGGAGAAAGTTCGCCAACTCCTTGAAAGTTCGCATTCTGTGCAGGATTGCCGTTACTGATGACAAGTATTGGAATGAAATCCAGACAATCATAGATTCTCCTGATGAATATCCTGTTTTCACTTCAAATGATGACAATGCGGTAGTTCCGTTTACAGGTACTGACCCATATCAGTCATATTGGGGTACGGACAAGACGACGGAATCTGACTTTACCGGTCACAGGCTTTCGGAGAGCGTGATAAATATGATGGTAAGCCAGAGTGAATCCCATCAGGTGCAGGAAATCGACCCGAGGCTCAATATCTGGGGCACCATGAGGGGAAGTTATTGGAAGGGTACCATTGCCGGATGTTCTGAAGGCGAGAAGGAAGCTGCCGATGACGGTGCCGCCTGCCCTAACTACCAGACTCTTTGCCGGAATAATGCGGACGGTATTCTGATGCTTTACTCCGAACTGCTGTTCATATATGCTGAAGGTGTAGAAGCAGGAAAACTCCAGCTTTCGGGTACGGCAAAATCGTATTATGAAGCAGCGCTGCGTGCCAATATCGAATATTGGGCTCCATACGGGGGGTATGCAGAAGAACCTGTCGTGATAGAAGAATCTGCTATCACTACTTTCCTGAATTCATCCCTTGCTTCGTACGACAAGGCTGCAAGCAATAGTGGAAGCATGTACAGAAATGCAAGGCAGCTGATTCTGTCGCAGAAGTGGCTTTCACAGTTCTGGGTAGCATTTGAACCGTATAATGAGTGGAGACGCAACGAATTCCCTTTGCTTACCATCGGAAAGGGAACGAACGCGAACGATTTTGAACTTCCGACACGTTTCGGTTATCCGCCTAGTTCTACATCATCTAATCCTGCCAATGTGGCAGAAGCACTTAAGAGGATGGGTGGGGACAACAATATGCATACGGCCCTGATCTGGAGTTATAAATACCGCAACGGCGGAAAGTCGAAGCCACATCACTCAGGTGCAGGTATAACGGATATTACGGCGGACGACCTTAAATAACTGCGGTCTATAAATGAGATCTATTATGCGTAAATTTTTATCAATAATAAAGCAAGTCGGGGCGATACTGTCTTTTACCGCCCTTATGATGACGGTTCCGTCATGTCAGCAGGAAGAACTGGCGGATCCTATGTTCAGTATAGAAGGCGAGGCAAGTTCGTATAATGTGCCTTATGACGGAAATACTGCCTCTACCGCTACACGGTTCACTATCCGATCGAACCAGAATTGGGAAATTGTTCCTGTAGAGGAATATGATTGGGTGAGACCTTTTCCGGACCGCGGAGAAGATGACGGATATTTTACTTTTCTGGTTGAGGAGAACTTTTCCGCATCCGTGAGAGAGGCCTATTTCAAAATGCTGGTTGACGGAGTCGAGCAGCCGGCTTTGTTTACTGTTACCCAGGAAACCAGGGGAGAATATGTAGCATTGAAGGAGACATCTTTTGTGGTGACTTACGAGGAATCGACGCTGGAAATCGCCATGGAAACCAATGTGGAATTGGAACTGGTCTGTACATCCGATGATTCCGGTCTTGACGGAGCATGGCTGACTATGGCTCCGGACGCCGAGCAGATAGAGGGGACCCTTGTGTTGAAAGTAGCCGAATCCACACTTCCGTCTCCAAGAAACGGTGTGTTCTTAGTTCAGAAGAAAGGCGATTCTGAAGTCGCTCAGGAAATATCGGTTATGCAGACCGGAACCCAGGAACTTTACGGTCTTCCGGCTGTGTGGAAATTCAATGGGAGACAGGACGAGCCGGGATATAAGGAGTCGTTCGAAGAGAACAACAAGGTGGAAGTTGCCAATAAAGATGAAAACGGTCTTGGCTATCTTTCTTATGTCGAAGGTGTGGATTCAGGAAAACCTGATAACGGCAAGTTCAACAGGATTATAGGAGGTACCGGTGATCCGTATGTAGAAGGAGCATGGCCTGGTGATTACTGGTTGTTCGAGGTGCCTGCCGTAGTCCCTGCGAATACGGTTTTCAATATATCTTTTGTAACGAGGGTGTCAGGAACCGGACATAAGTTCTGGATGCTTGAATATCTCGATGGAAATGAGTGGCTGCCTGCCGGTGAAGTGAAGACCACCAATGAGCCCGGTTCGGAAATCGAATATACTACAGCTTTGATAACCAATGAGTATATTACTGTTAACACAAACTTCAAAGTTGTAAATCCTGCCACTTCGCTTCAGGTGAGGTTCCGTTGTGCTGCCAATTGGCAGGCTAATGGAGAAGGGGCTTTGTCCGCTCCTAACGGTGGAACCGCACGTATTTCCGGGAAAGATGATGCGATCGCACAGATTTCTGTAGTCGCTACAGGAGTAGGAGGCGAGGCGGAGATTAATACACCGGACCTTGAGGGTGATTTTGTAGTTCTTGAAGGTTCCGGCGATCCGGTCAGCTTTACGGTAAACGCTACTGAGAATTGGACGCTTGCAGCCGATGAGAACTCTGGTTGGCTGAGGTTCGCTCCGGACAGCGGAAATGCAGGTGAAGATGTAACGGTATCTGTTTCTGCAGATCCTAACGAGACTGGCGCAACCCGTCGTGCCGTCCTTACCGTTACTGCAGGAATGTCCACTAAATCAATTACTGTTATCCAGGGGGCGGCCGGTGCCGTACTTGAACCGCTTATAAGCATAGTCGGAGGGAATTCAGGTAGTGTTCCTTCTAAAGAAGATAAATTGTCAATAAAACTTCAGGCCAATGTCGATGTTTCCGTTGATGAGAATTCTTTGCCGGACTGGATTGAATATACTCCGGCTGCAAACACAAAGGCTATGGTTGATGTCCTGACATTTGACTTTACTGTTTTAGCTAATAAGTCAGCGGATAATCGGTCCGGAAAAATTCGCTTCTACAATGAAGAGTATAATCTTGAAACGGTTTATACTGTCAATCAGTCTTATTTTGCATGGTTTGAAGAAAACTTCGAATGGCTTGACCCTTGGTCTCAGGCCGGAGACAACAAAGGAAAGCCTGCGGGTCAGACTGTAGAAACTGACGATCTGGATGCATACTGTCCTCAGCTTCCTACACCGAAAGCAGAAGGAGTCTCTGCTCTGGAAGCTCTTGAAGAAAAGGGTTATCAGATGTTGAGAGTGTGGGCTGACGGCAAAGAAGAGGCTGAGTGCATATATCTTCAGAGGAATTATCTGAAATTCGGAAAAACAAGTTATCAAGCAGGTATTGTATTGCCATCAATAGATGGTATCCCGACCGGAGAGGCGTTGAATATTAATTTTGACTGGTGTCCGATGAAACAAGGATCTTCTAACGATTTTAAAATAGATCCTGTCAACCTTATAGTGGAAGTTACTAATGGCGATGATGTAAAGACATTTGAAGTTCCGACTCATGGCTGGGAAAACGGTCATGTATTGGAATGGATACATGCATCCGTGGCACTTACAGGAGCAACGGTAACTGCAGATACCAAAATCACTATCAAGCAGCAAGAATGGGGAGTAAAAACCGCCAACAGGTGGTTCCTTGATAACATCAAGATTGTTTCCGCAGAGTAGTCTGGTATGTGTTTGTTTGTTGATAGAGCCGGCAATATGCCGGCTCTATTGAATCTTTCTATATTTTTATGTTTTGAAAGAAAATCGGCGGGTATGCTTTCGTTTCGAAAATAATTTGTAAATTGCAAAGTTTTGAATAAACCGATTGTTCTTTAAATATAAGTTATATGAAAAAAATTCTGGTTGCAGCGTTGGCTGTGTTCGCAAGCGGGGCCCTGATTCAGGCCCGGGAAGTTACCGGTTCCGTCAAGTGTGGGAAGGAAAAACTCTCCGGTGTGGTTGTCACTGACGGCAAGTCTTTTACCGTAACAGAAAAGAACGGCAGGTTCAGAATGGACATCGCCGATGAAGCCGATTTCGTCTATGTGGTTACTCCTGGCGGGTACACTGCTCCGTTCGAAGGAGGGAACCCTGTGTTCTATCTTCCTGCAGAGGGGCGGAAGAAATTCGACTTCCAGCTTGTCCGCACATCGGATTCCAGGGATTATGACATAGTGGCCATAGCGGATCCGCAGACTCTGCATAAGAAACATTTCGCCAAGTTCGAGAAGACGGGGCTGCCTGACCTGTATGCGACTATAGCCGGGTGCACGGAAAAGAACCAGACAGTAGGACTTACTCTGGGGGACATCTGCTGGGACTCGATGGAGATGTTTCCTGCTTACAGGGAAGCTATCGCCAAGACAGGAATACCTTTCTATCCGGTAATCGGAAACCATGACCATCAGAAAGACCTGCAGGGAGACCATAATACATCTTCTGCCTACAGGGAGACTTTCGGTCCTGAAAACTATGCCTTCGGTATAGGTGACGATTATGTGATTGTCCTGGACAACATCATTTACGATACTCAGAAAAAATATGTGGAAGGCTATGCCGACAATGTGCTTTCATGGGTAAAAGGCCTTCTGGAGTACATTCCTGAGACTTCGCACCTTTTCATAGCCCAGCATGCTCCGTTCATTTATTGGTTCAAGGACTACGAATATGCTGAGAACGGAGAAAAACTGCTCGATATGCTGGAGGGCAGACAGGTGACTTTCCTCTCCGGGCATACCCATATCAACAACAACCTTGATATCGCTACCGGAATCCGGGAATGTAATGTCGCTGCCATTTGCGGCACATGGTGGATCGCAGACCATTGCAACGACGGTACTCCCGGCGGATACAAGGTGTTCGAGATGCGTGACGGCAACCTTTCATGGTACTACAAGTCCGTAGGACATGACCGGAATTTCCAGGTGGAGATTTTCGAGCCTGGGCAGTCCCGGCTCCATCCGAACGGAATCATAGCGAATGTATGGGATTACGATTCTTCATGGACAGTGGAATGGTTCCAGGACGGTAAGCCTATGGGAAAGATGGAACAGGTGCTCGACTACTCTCCGATATTCACCCGTGAACTGAATGCCGTATATGCAGACAGGGGGAAGAAGACTCCGGAGTACAAGAAACCGCGCCCTAATATCCATTATTTCCTGGCAGAACCGGACCAGTATGCCAAAACCGTTACAGTTGTTGTCAAGGCAGGTGACGGAAGGCAGTGGAAGTATGATGTGGACATGAAAGGTTATGTGGATGTGCAGGCGCACAGGGGAGGGGCCGGTCTGATGCCTGAAAATACCTTTTCTTCCATGAAGAACGCCCTCGATCTCGGAGTGAATACCCTTGAACTTGACCTTCAGATAAGCGCTGACGGGCAGGTGGTAGTGTCGCATGACGCTTATTTCCATTCACGTTATGCCACTCGCCCCGACGGTTCTGCGGTGCAGCCGGATGATCCTAAGGAATACATTTACACCATGCCGTACGATTCTGTCGTAAGGTATGATACTGGGTTGAGGGAGAGTACGGTATGGCCTGAAAAGGCATGTATTCCTGAGCACAAGCCGCTTGCTGGCGACCTTATCGATTTTACTGAGAACTATGCCAGGGAGCACGGAATGACCATGCCGAGGTATAACATAGAGATAAAATCCAAGACAGGCAAGACCGAAGGCAAGAACTGGCCCGAATATCATGAGTTCGTCGATAAATGTGTCGGACTTCTTCTGTCCAAGAACCTTGGAGACAGGCTTGTGGTCCAGTGCTTTGATGTACGGGCCCTGAATTACATGCACCAGAAGTACCCGCAGCTCATACTGTCATATCTCGTGGGAGAAAAAGACAAGGATTTCGAAAAGTATATGTCCCGGCTGGATTTCACTCCGCAGTGGCTCAGCCCTCATTATACAAATACAGATGCGGAACTCTGCAGGAAGGTATGGGATAAAGGCATGAAGATAGTTCCGTGGACAGCTGACAAGCCAGAGGACATACAGAGGCTTGTCGACCTGAAAGTCGATGCCATTATTTCCAACTATCCTGACAGGGTTCTCAAGATTACAAGGGGATTCTGATGGAAAATTTATATAGTAACATGAAAAGATTTTTGACATTTATCATATTGGTCCTGCCGGTGTTCTTTTCTTTGACAATGACATCATGTCAGAAAGAAACTAAGGAGGATGATACTTATATTGTTTCAGGTATACAACTGCCGTCTTCGCTGGATGTCTATCCGGGAAAAACGGTGAAGATCACAGTACTCGGTACTCCTCCAGCAGTAGGGGACGAGGTGCTGCTGGTGTCTTCTTCCGGCGAGAAATACGCTTTCCCCGTCAGTGCAGTAGGGGACGGAAGTTTCTCTTTTGTCTTTGATAATGAAGACATGATCTCAGGAAGCTACATATTCTACCTGACAAGAGGAACCTCAGGGAAAAAAATAGGCTCTGTTATGATCAACATTGTCTATGACATGGATTTTACTCCTGATGAAGGAGTTACCGTGTATGGCGTCGTTACGGCTTCCAACAGGCCTGTGCAAGGGGTGGTCGTGTCTGACGGATATGAGGTGGACGTTACTGACAAGGACGGTGTTTACCAGCTCGAATCGGAAAAGAAGCACGGCTATGTGTTCATGAGTATTCCGTCTGGCTACAATGTCGGAAGCGACGGCATCAGACCGATGTTCTATAAGACGCTTACTGAAAGTGCCGATAAGGCGGAAAGGGCGGATTTTTATCTTGAGGCTGTTGATAACAATGATTATGTCCTTCTTGTATTCGGAGATATGCATCTTGCAAACAGGTCGGAAACGAATGACATATCGCAGTTCTACAGATTCACCAATGATCTGAATGATTTTCTGGCATCGAACCGGGGGAAGAATATTTATGCTCTTACCCTTGGTGATATGACATGGGATCTCTATTGGTACGACAACAATTATACTTTCAGTAACTATCTGAGTACCATGAATACCCATATAGGCGACCTGCAGGTCTTCCATACGATAGGAAACCATGACCATGACATGAAGGCTGCCGGTGACTGGGATACGGTGGTAAAGTACAAGAAGGAGATTGCCCCTACATATTATTCTTTCAATCTCGGAAAATATCACTATGTTGTTCTGGATGATATTCTGTGCACCAATACTTCCGGAGGAGCATCTGGTGACAGACACTATGTGGAGAGGATTACTTCCGAACAGATAGACTGGTTGAAGAAGGATCTTGCATACGTGGACAAGAATACACCTGTGATTGTATCTACGCATGCTCCTCTTTATAGAGATAATTACCTGGAGCCGACTACGCGCCTGTCGGATGTACGCACATTGTTCAATGCATTTGACGGATATGAAGTGCATTACCTTACCGGTCATACCCACAGGATGCTGAATGTAGACAAACTTGAAAGCGACGGGCATTTCGAGCACAATGCAGGTGCTGTCTGTGCCGACTGGTGGTGGTCTTATAAGGAGTCGGATATCCTGATATCAACGGACGGATGCCCTGGAGGTTATTCGGTATTCGAAATATCCGGAACCGATATGAAGTGGAGATACAAGGCTACGGATTTCAGCGATGATTATCAGTTCAGGACATACGATCTGAACAATGTCCATATCACGAACGACAAATATATTCCGAATGCAACGGAAACTCAGAAAAAGGCTTTTAAGAACTATGTAGATGCTTACCCTGAGAACAAGAACAACGAAGTTCTCATCAACGTGTGGAACTGGGATCCTGACTGGGAGATTAATGTGATAGAAAATGGTAAGGAACTTGATGTGGAACGTGTAGTGGCTTATGACCCGCTGCATATAATAGCCTATACCGCAAAGCGTCTTAACCGGGGCGGTACGACCAAAGCGACTTTCCCGACCGATTTGAATAACCATTTCTTCAAGGTTAAGGCTTCTGCTCCGGATACCGATCTTGAAATTACGGTGACGGACCGTTTCGGCAAACCATATACGGAAATTATGGAAAGGCCTAAAACCTTTGATATAAAAACGTATCTGCATGAATAAGTAAAGATGATGCCGCCTGAAAGCCGGCATCATCTTTTCACTCCATTTCCGGAACCATATTGGCGGCATATTGCCGCCATTTTTCTATCAGTGCCTGCATGTCGTCCGGAATAGGGGAGTCGAACTGCAGGTGCTGTTTTGTTCTCGGGTGGATAAACCCCAATGTCTTTGCGTGCAGGGCCTGGCGGGGGAGCAGCTTGAAGCAGTTCCCGATGAACTGGCGGTATTTGGCATATATGGTTCCCTGACGGATTTCAGCTCCGTCATACCTCTCGTCATTGAAAAGCGGATGTCCGATCCATCTGAAATGCACCCTTATCTGGTGCGTCCTTCCTGTTTCCAGCCTGCACTCTACTACAGTGACATATCCGAAACGCTCCAGGACCTTGTAGTGAGTCACTGCATGTTTCCCGTAGTCGCCGTCAGGGAACACCTTGAAACGCATCCTGTCTGACGGGTCCCTTCCTATGTTCCCGGTGATGGTCCCTTCGTCATCCTTGAGGTTCCCCCATACAATGGCGATGTATCTCCGGTCTATCGAATGGACGAAAAACTGCTTTGCGAGATCCAGCTGCGCCTCATCATTCTTGGCCACGACCAGCAGTCCCGATGTATCCTTGTCTATCCTGTGAACGAGCACTCCCATTCTTTCGTCCTGTGCGTCAGGACCCTGGCTTATCCCCAGATGATAGGCCAGAGCATTCACCAGCGTGCCCGAGAAATGTCCGTGTCCCGGATGTACGACCATTCCTGCCGGCTTGTTCAGTACCAGAAGGTCATCATCTTCGTACACTATGTCGAGAGGGATGTTTTCCGGAAGTATTTCCAGTCCGCGCCTCTGGTACGGCATCACGAATGTGATGACATCTCCGGGGCGTACTATGCAGTTGGCCTTGGCGGTCTTGCCGTTGACTTTGATATAGTCTTCCTTTATTGCCAGCTGGATACGGTGCCTGGAAGTATTCTCCATGTGTGTGGACAGATATTTGTCCACACGCATCGGAGCCTGGCCCTTGTCCAGCTCGAAGCGGAAATGCTCGAACATCTCCTGCTGTCCGTCTTCGGAACCTGCTTCATCCCCTATGTCTTCCGGGTCGAAGTCATCGAAATAATTATTCTCCATATTCTGCGTCTAAAGATAGCGAGTCGATCTGCGGCTCAGGGATCTTTGATTCATCGAGGGTAAAGTAGAGTGTCATTTCCGACCCCATGAGCAGAGGCGAGACTGATGATGTGTCCGGTTCCTGTCTGTACACGAAAGAATTCAGTGTGTCATTGTATGTCTTTACCGTATTGTCGAACGACAAGCCATTTATGTTCAGAGAACTGTTATGGACAGCATCTATCGCACTGAGGTATCTGATACCGTAGAGCGTAGGGGCATAAGTGGTATTGTCCATATTGCTGAGCCCTACTACCAGGTCGATTCTCGACTCGCTTTCTACCGGTGTGCCGGGCTTGATTTCCCTGTTCCGGAATATCTGCTTGAGGACGTTGTTGGTCGCGATATCCTCGACATAAATCAGTTTCCCGAGATTCAGACCTCTGGACGAGAGCTCGGCCTTTGCCTGTCTCATAGAGTAGCCCACAAGGTTGGGCATGGTGATTCTTTTGGGAAGTACGGAGTTGATTGTCAGAGAAATACGTCTCCCTTTCTTGACCATGCTGCCCGCTGCAGGGACTTGCCTGTAGACTGTTCCTCTGCCCATTCTCTTGATATATACTGAATCCGTTACGTCTATCCTGACATTATGCGCCAGGGCTGCAGTCCGGGCTTCGCTGACTGTCATATTGGAGAAGTCGGGCACTTTGATTTCTTCGTTATGGCGTGTCAGTACCTTCAGCAGAATCCCTGCCCCGACAACCAGGACAACCACCGTCAGAACCGCCAGCAGCAGGTTTTTTACAATCCAGTTTCCAAAAAAGCCTTTTACACTCATTTCCTGTCTGTTTTTACACTCTTACCAATGTATATTCCCTTTTTCCGAGGCCTATCTTTTCACCGTGTTCTACACCGGCTTCCCATTTGGTGTCCGGATGCACGATATGGAACTTGTCCTCTCCTTCGTGGTGACCATGGGAATGGTCATGCCCCAACCGGCTGTCAATGTCCGTGATAACGTTGTTCTGAAGCACGGGTGCAGCTTTCACAAGGTCGGCGCAGGCGCAGTCCAGGGCTACAGGATCGAAAGATGCCGCGATTCCCAGATCAGGGATGATGGCTGCATCGTTGTGGTTCCAGCAGTCGCAGTTGGGTGACACGTTCATTATGAAGCTGATGTGGAATGAAGGCTTGCCCTTTACTACCGCAAGGGCGTATTCAGCTATCTTGCAGTTGAGCATTTCGGATGAGTCCCAGTCTTTTACCACAGCTCCGTCATGCTGGCAGACAGCTACGCACTGTCCGCAGCCCACGCATTTTGAGTAGTCGATATGTGCTTTCCTGTCAGTCACTTTCACTGCATCATGACGGCAGTATTTCTCGCATATGCGGCACCCGATGCAGTTTTCCAGATTGATTACCGGCTGCGAAGACGAGTGGAGCTCGAGCTTGCCTCCTACGCTGGCCGAGCCCATTCCCAGGTTTTTGAGTGCTCCTCCGAATCCTGTCTGCTCATGACCTTTGAAATGGTTCATCGATATGATGATGTCCGCATCGGCGATGGCAGCCCCTATCTTCGGTGCCTTGCAGTATTCTCCGTTCAGCTCTATTTCCTTATAGTCCGTCCCTTTCAGCCCGTCTGCGATGATTACATCGGCATGGGCGGATATCGGGTTGAAACCGTTGTCCATGGCGGCCCTGAGATGGTCTACGGCGTTTGACCGTCCGCCTGAGTAAAGGGTATTGCTGTCTGTAAGGAAGACTTTGGCTCCCAGCTCCTTCAGAAGGTCAACGATTGCGGCCGCGTAGTTGTGCCTTATATAGGCGACATTCCCGGGCTCTCCGAAATGTATCTTGACAGCCGTGAATTTGTCTTTGAAATCTATCTTCTCTATGCCTGCCCTCCTGACGAGCTTCAGCAGCTTCTTCGGAAGGCTGTTTCCGGGGGAAGTCCTCAGGTCGGTGAAATATACTGTCGGCTTTTCCATTGTATTGAGATTTTCTTCGTGCAAATTTAGTCAAAAAGTAAGTATCCGGGCATCAAAACAAAGGTACTCCATGGAAAAATATCCTGAACAGGCCTTCGCCTATCAGGGCCAGTCCGATGATGACGATTATGGCTCCTGTTATCCTGTTCACCCACATGATGGTCTGCAGCTTGAACTTTTTCCGGAAATGGTCCAGCAGTGCGGTGACGCAGAACCAGTATGTTGCGGCCCCTGCACTGACGGCAATTATTATCGGAGCGACTTTCCAGTCATGGGGAGACGAATTCCCCATGCCGAAAAAGGCGAAAAGGGCGAAAATCACGAAGATGGCTCCCGGATTTGAAAATCCCATAGCCAGCGCCTGCAGAAAATCCTTGATGGATATCGATCTGGATGCAGGCTCTTCTTTTCCCCTGACTTTCCTGAAAGGGTTGGATACCGCCATCCTCCATCCGACTATGGCAACGACCAGCCCGCCTGCCAGAAGTATGGGAACTTTGTTGTCCTCGATTATTTTCTGCGCCAGGGCCAGTGCGAATATGGCGATTATGGAGAATACGGTGTCCACAAGACATGCTCCCAGTCCGGTTACGAATCCGGCCTTGTGTCCTTTGCTCAGGGATTTCTGTATCACCAGAATTGCAATCGGCCCTACAGGTGCCGATGCGCAGATGCCTATCAGGAATGCTTTCAGGATATCGACAAACATATACGTTGTTTTGGCCTCGCAAAAATAGTATAAATTTTCATATATTTGCGGGCTGTGACTTCGGTCAGCCTTTAAATATTTGTACTGAAATATGAAAAGAACCCGAAAATCTTCTCTGACCGCAGGGGCGGCTTTACTGTTGTGGGGTCTGGTACTTCTGTTTGCAGTCATGATGTCCGTGCCGTGGCTGGTACCGCACTGCGGCTTTCTTGCGCTGTTCGGCTTTATCCCTCTGCTGTGTATGGAGCGGATTGCCTCTATGCTCGGTGCAAGGAGGATATGGATGTACCATTACAGCGCATTCGTGCTCTGGAATGCCTTTACCACATTCTGGGTATGCAATGCCACTGTCGGAGGCGGCCTGTTCGCAATACTTGCCAACTCACTCCAGATGTCGCTCATTTTCGGCATTTTCCGTTTCAGTAAAAGGTATTTCAGAGGGGCACTTCCCTATATATTCCTTGCAGTCATGTGGATAGCATGGGAAAGGGTTTATTTCGACATGGACATATCATGGCCATGGCTGGTTCTCGGCAATGCCTTCGCCCGCAGCGTGCAGTCTGTCCAGTGGTACGAATTTACCGGCTCGCTGGGCGGTTCCCTTTGGGTGTGGGCCGTCAACCTGCTTGTATTCGCATTGATGGTAAGTCTGTCGAACGGGGACTGGGCTTTCCGGTACAATATCAAGGCAAAGGCAGCACTCGTATCAGCATGCATTGTCGCCATAGCTGCTCCCTTCATACTTTCGAAATGCATGTTCGACTCATATGAAGAAAAGTATGATCCTGTGGAAGTACTTGTAGTCCAGCCTGATATCGATCCGTATCAGAAATTCGAGGCAATGCCGCAGTCAAGGCAGACGGCCATACTTCTGGACCAGATAGAGCTTTCCATTCCTGACCGGAAGACCGCAGCCGACACTTCATCGGTGCAGGCGGGAAGCCCTCGTGATAAAGTTTCCCCGCTGCTTGTCCTTGCTCCTGAAACCTTTACGAATGACGTTATAACCAACGACCTTTCTCTGGGCCGGACTTTCCGCAGGTTCATAAGTTTCCTCAAGGATTATCCGGGTGTGGACCTTCTGTTCGGAGCTTCTTCATATACATATTACGACCGGCCTGACGCTCCTTCATATACCGCACGCAAGGTCAGGGATGGCAGATGGGTAGAATCTCACAACTCGGCTCTTGTCGTGGACGGGACCGGAGCTTCAGAGATTTTCCATAAAAGCAAGCTCGTGGTCGGCGTTGAAATGACTCCGTATCCGGCGTTCTTCTGTAAAGTGGACGACATGCTCGGAGGTGTCATGGGCAGGTGTGTCGGCCAGGATGCCGTATCTCTACTTCATTGCGGTGATATCCCGTTCGGCTGTGCCGTGTGCTATGAGTCCGTTTACGGAGAATATTTTACAGGTTACGTGAAGGAAGGGGCCCGGTTCATGACAGTGATTACCAATGATGCCTGGTGGGGAAACACCCCTGGATACAGACAGCACCTGAGCTATTCTTCCTTACGTGCGATAGAAACCCGCAGAAGTATTGCACGCTGTGCCAATACAGGAATATCCGCCATAATCGACCAGCGCGGAACCGTCCTGGAACAGACCCCATGGTGGGAGCCTGCCGTAATCCGGAGTCATGTGAATATGAATGACGGGGTTACACTGTTTGTAAAATACGGTGACATTACCGGCCGGGCCTGTACGTTCGTTTTCGGGCTTCTGGCCCTGGCCCTTTTTGTCCGTATTGTCCTTAACCGCAAAGCGGATTATTCCCGTTCGGCAAGGCTGAGGTAGCGCCCCGTAACGGTGCCCCTGCGGTCTGTAGATATGATTAGAGGCATGGCCGTCAGATCGAATGCATCGAACAGGGCCTGAGCCTGGTCGGGCCAGACGGAGAAAAGCATATCCATGTCTATAAGCAGTACGCGGATATCTTTCCCGCCGTTTGCCAGCAGTGAATCCGCAGCTTCGGTTTCGGCTTTGCATACCGGGCAGCCCTCCGTATGGAAAATGATATAGTTGGTTTTCCCTCCGGTCTTCCTGAGCCTGAATTTACCTTCTTTTGTCCTGATGCCGCCTTTATTGCAGGCAGTCTTGAGCGTAGCGTTGACCTTGATGTCCGGAATAAGGCTGCCTTCAGGCGTTTTGGACAGCAGGTCGTCCAGAATACGGGCAAAACTTATCACCTTCAGCGAGTCGTCCTGTGTATTCCACGCCGGATTCCCGAGGATATGCTCCCTGAGCAGATTCTCCAGTGCGCATTTATAGGCTTTACCCCTCTTGTTCGTGAGATAATACATCAGGTCTCCTGTCATCTGTTTGAACAGGAGAGTATCTCCTTTGGCGGCAGTGGAAGACCTGATATGCTCTGCGACAGACTTTATGTCTCCGCATCCGATGCTGTCGCCGAACGGCTTGAAGACAGTGTCATAGAATTCGGAAGATTCCTTGCTGCCGTATTCCAGTTCCACAGGAGTGAGGGCCTCTTTGAGCATCTTTTCCAGAGCCGGAGCATCGAGTCTCCTGCCTGTAATAGTGCCGTCCGGAGCGATCAGGAACATTCCCGGGGTCTGAAGAATTCCGTATTTTATCTGGAAATCGGACTCCATATTCGGATCCCAAAGGTGGAAAACATCCGTATTCGCTGTCTTTATGTCCATTTGGAGTCTGATATACCGCATCCATCCTTCCTTGTCCCGGCCGGTGTTGACTGCATAGAAATTCACGGGGAAATCGTCGTTTTCAAGAATGTTGCGGAGCAGAACGGTCTCTATCCGGCACTGTGCGCAGTCAGTCGCATAGAAATACAGGATACTGTATCTGTCCGGTGAGGTGATATCCCTTATGCTGTCATTCCCGGCCGGAGTATCTGGAGCTCTGAACAGCCGGCAGTCTTTCCCGAGTGTGTCTTTCAGCACGAGTTCCGGAGCCTGCATCCCCAACAGTGACCTTCTGTTGAATTCCGCGAACATCCTCGCTCCCATAAGGTCCATGTCGCTTCGCATCCTGATTTTTCCCGGAATGAACCATTTGTCGCATATGTACACAGCCACGGCTTCTGCTCCCATGACTTTCGATTCCGTGTAATAAGAATATATCTCCAGAGCTACGGCCTGTCTGACAAGCGAATCCGTACAGGTCCCGATGAGGAAATCGGTTTCCTGCTTCTGGATTTCAACCGGCTCCGCTGCTATGGCATCGAGGTATTCTTTTACTTTCGCTGAAACGGCCGCTGACCTTAAGGAATCGAGCCCGTCAGGATAATGTACGTTTTCCTGGCCATAACGGACAGATGCTCCGCCTGTCCCGACGGCGTATGCATACAGGCAGACAAAAGCGGCCGCTATCCGCAGTATTTGCAGGGTATTCGCCATGTGATATGCTCCTGACAGTTAGAGTTCCACTCCTTCTGGTATGAAAAGCGAGGTGTCTCCGTGGTGTTTGATTATGTCTCTTACTGCCGAAGATGAGATATGGGCAAACTCCTGGGCTGTAGGTATTATGATGGTTTCGATGTCCGGAGCGAGCCGTCTGTTGGCATCGGCGATAGACCGTTCTGTCTCGAAGTCTATCATGTTCCGGACTCCCCGGACTATATGGCGGATATCCAGTTCACGGCACGTCTCTATGGTAAGGTTGTCATATTGCATGACTGTTACCCCATCCATTCCGGCTGTAGCCTGACGAATGATGTCCAGCCGTTTTTCGGTAGGGAAGAACCCTCTTTTGTCCATGTTTATGCCGACGGCTACCACGACTTCATCGAACATCGTAAGCGCCCTTCTCAGTATGTTGAGATGTCCTGCGGTGAACGGGTCGAATGATCCCGGGAATAATGCTTTTCTTTTCATAACTGCCAGTCGATCGGGGTTTTGCCCTCACGGGCCAATATTTCATTTGTCCTGGAAAAGTGCCTGCATCCGAAGAATGCCCCACGTGCGAGAGGAGACGGATGGGCGGCTTCCAGGACATAGTGCCTTGAAGTGTCGATGAGTGCTTTCTTGCTCCTTGCGAAGTTTCCCCACAGAAGGAATACCACACCGGTGCAATGGTCGGAAATGTACTTGATTACGGCATCCGTGAATTCGGTCCATCCGATGTTGCTGTGCGAAGCAGGCTGTCCTGCCCTCACTGTCAGCACTGCATTCAGGAGCAGTACTCCCTGTCTTGCCCATTTCTCCAGGTCGGGATATCCGCTCATCGTGATTCCGAGGTCATCGTGTATTTCCTTGAATATGTTTTTCAGAGACGGGGGAGCAGGCATGTTCGCCGGGACGGAAAACGACAGTCCCATCGCCTGCCCGGCCCCGTGATACGGGTCCTGTCCCAGGATGACTACTTTCACCTGATCCACAGGGGTCAGCTCGAACGCCTTGAAAATCCGGCTTCCCGGAGGGTAGATCCTTTGTCCGGCCGCCTTCTCTTCATGAAGGAAACGCACCAGCGAGGCGAAATACGGTTTTTCGAATTCACCCGCCAGTGCGTTTTTCCAGCTCTGTTCTATCTTTACTTCCATTGTCAGAATATCGCGTTGATTACGTCTTCAATGTTTTTGACGTAGACAAAGGTAAGTCCTTTTATGTAGATTTCCTTGATATCCTCGACATCCTTGCGGTTGTCTTCGGAAATGATGATGGTATGGATGCCTGACCTTTTGGCCGCAAGGATCTTTTCCTTGATGCCTCCTACCGGAAGTACCCTGCCTCTGAGGGTCATTTCCCCGGTCATGGCGATGCCGCTCTTTATCTGCCTGCCTCTCAGGGCCGAAACCATGGAACTTACCATCGTAATACCGGCGGAAGGTCCGTCCTTCGGTACTGCACCTTCAGGCACATGGACATGTATGTCTTTCTGGGCAAACTCCCCGGAGGTCATTTCCGCCAGCTGGGGGTGGGCCTTGATATACTGGTAGGCGATGGTCGCGGACTCTTTCATTACGTCTCCGAGATTTCCCGTCATTGTCAGCACGCCTTTTCCTGAACTTACCGAACTCTCGATAAACAGGATCTCTCCTCCCATTTCGGTCCATGCAAGGCCTGTGACAACGCCCGGGGCCTCGTTCCCTTTCTGCATGTCGTGGAAGTTTGTCGGGAGACCGAGATATTCTTTAAGGTGTTCCGGCTTTATTACGGCAGGGTAGTCCTCGCCGAGGGCTATCTTCTTGGCCGTGACCCTTGCCACTTTTGCGATCTGCTTTTCCAGTCCCCTGACACCGGACTCACGCGTGTACTTGTCGATGATCTGGGTGATTGCCGCAGGACTGAACCTCAGGTCTTTCTTTCCCAGACCGTGTTCTTCAAGCTGGCGCGGAATCAGATAATCCTTTGCGATGACCGCTTTCTCTTCAGCCAGATATCCGCTCACCTGTATCATCTCCATCCTGTCTTTCAGTGCAGGCTGGATGGTGGAAGTGGTGTTGGCCGTGGTTATGAACAGCACGTTCGACAAGTCGTAGTCGATATCCAGATAGTTGTCATGGAAAGTGGTGTTCTGCTCGGGGTCGAGCGCTTCCAGCAGAGCTGAAGACGGATCTCCCTTGAAGTCGCTGCTGATCTTGTCTATCTCGTCCAGAACGATTACAGGGTTGGATGTGCCTGCCCTGTTGATGCCGTTGAGGATCCTTCCGGGCAGAGCCCCGATATATGTCTTCCTGTGTCCCCTTATCTCGGACTCGTCATGCAGGCCGCCGAGTGCGATCCTTACGTATTTGCGACCGAGCGCTTTCGCTATGGACTTGCCGAGGCTTGTCTTGCCGACTCCCGGAGGGCCCCAAAGGCACAGGATAGGCGATTTCATGTTCCCTTTGAGTTTCAGTACCGCCAGGTACTCTATGATCCTGTCTTTCACTGTTTCCAGTCCGAAATGATCCTTGTCCAGCACTTTCTGCGCATGCTTCAGATCCAGGTTGTCCCTGGACATCTCTCCCCACGGGAGGTCGAGCATGAACTGGATGTAGTTGTACTGGGTACTGTAGTCAGGTGAATTAGGGTTGCACCTTTCCAGCTTTGCCATCTCCTTCTCGAAGATTTCCTTTACGGAGTCAGGCCAGATCTTGGTCTCTGCCTTGGCCCTGAACTTCTCGAAATCCTCCATTTCGTCCATGCCGAGCTCTTCCTGGATGGTACGCAGCTGGTTGTTGAGGTAGTACTCTCTCTGCTGCTGGTCGATTTCGGTCTTTACCTTCTGGTTGATTTCCTGCTTGATTTTCAGCAGCTCGATCTGTGTGTCAAGTACTGCAAGGAGTTTCATCGCCCTGACTTTCAGGTCTCCGTACTGGAGAAGCAGTACCTTGTCCATGAAATTCTCCACTTCAATGGTAGTGGCGATGAAGTTTACCAGGAATTCGAAACTGTCTATGGATCTCAGTGCGGACATTGCCTCCTTCGGTACGAAAGAGGAATATTTTAGGATGGTTACGGCCTTTTCCTTCAGGGCCTCCGCTATCATTCTGGTATTCTTGTCGTTTGCGTCCGGAGTGATGTCTGCCAGATAATGTACCTGACCGAGCATGTACGGGTCGTACTCGACTATGTTCTCGATTTCAAACCTTTTGAATCCCTGCAGGATGGCGGTTATGGTCCCGTCAGGCATTTCAAGGGTCTTCACTATTTTGGCCACGGTGCCGAATCCGTACAGGTCATCCTTTCTCGGATCCTCGACAGTGATGTCGTTCTGAGGGACGGCGCCTATGAAATTATTGTTCTTTTCAGCGTCCTCGATAAGCCGTATGGATTTTTCACGTCCGATGGTTATCGGATATACGGCCCCGGGAAACAGTACTGCATTCCTTAAGGCGAGGATCGGGAGGGACTCCGGGAGTTCGTTCTCGTCTATTTTCATGAAACTGTCCCCAGGGATTACAGGTATAATGCTTACCTCTGATCCTGATGGCGCCAATATGTCTTTAATGTCTTTCATACCTATATATTATATAACGGCCGTCAGCCGGACGGCCTGTCTGAATTATGCTTACTGTCAAAATGTCAGCATCTGAAGCCGGCAATTCCGGAGCGCGACTATGGTCAATGTTTATGCCATAATGCGACATGTGGCAAATATAGAATGAAAAATGAAAATAAATTCATTTATGATTTTGAATATTAAAAAAATAAATCTACTTTTGCACTCCTATTTACGAGATAGTAACGGATTTAAATATAAATAATTATGACTAAGGCAGAAATAGTAAACGAAGTTGCAAAGGCTACGGGGATCGAGAAGATAGCAGTCCAGTCAGTAATTGAAGCTTTCATGGACTCTGTGAAAGGTTCTCTTGCGAAAGGTAATCCTGTATTCCTCAGAGGGTTCGGTAGCTTTATCATCAAGCACAGGGCAGAGAAGACTGCCAGGAACATCACCAGAAGCACTACAATGACTATCCCGGCTCACGATATTCCGGCTTTCAAACCGGCAAAGGTTTTTGTGAACGAGATTAAAAAATAATTATTTAAACATTTAATACTATGCCAAGCGGTAAGAAAAGAAAGAGACATAAGATGGCAACGCACAAACGTAAAAAACGTTTGCGCAAGAACAGACACAAGAAGAGAAAGTAGTCTCTCGGTCTGCCATTTTAGCAGTTGCTGAATTGAAGAGGCTGTCCGAACTTTTAAGGGCAACCTCTTTTTTGCTTTAAATGACAAGATGTCAATGGATGAATCTGTTAAAGATCTTATTGTAGATGTAAACCCGACGGAAGTCTCGATAGCATTGATGGAAAACCATCGGCTCATCGAGCTTAACAAAGAGTCCAGCAAGGGGCACAGTTTTACTGTGGGGGATGTATATCTCGGTAAAGTGAAGAAACTTCTTCCGGCCCTGAATGCTGCCTTTGTGGATATAGGTGATGAAAAAGAGGCTTTCGTGCACTATCTGGATCTGGGGCTGTATTTCAATGCCTTTGATGAATTCGTCAAAAGACTGAATCCGAATTCCGACAGGAAAGGCATATACTCCCACATCAAGATAGGTCCGGTGCTCGAGAAGGAAGGAAAGATCGAGAATGTCCTCTCTCCCGGGCAGATGATGATAGTGCAGATTGTCAAGGAGCCTATTTCTACTAAAGGGTCAAGACTGACTGCAGAGATTTCATTGGCAGGACGTAATGTGGTGCTTCTTCCTTTCGCCGAGAAGGTAAGTGTCTCGCAGAAGATCACTTCCAAGGAAGAGAAGCGGAGACTTGAAGCACTTGTGAAAAACATATTGCCTAAGAATTACGGGGCTATCATCCGCACGGCGGCAGAGGGCAAGAATGCAGCTGTCCTCGATGCGGAGATCAGATCACTGATCGACAAGTGGGAGAGCTCATGGGACAAGGTGGCGAAGTCCAAGTCCGTCCAGTTGCTCTTCACTGAATACAGCAAGACTACCACTATTCTGAGGGATCTCCTGAACGATTCGTTCTCCAATATTTATGTAAACGACGAGTCCGTTTATGAGGAGACCCGCAAGTATATCTCGCTTATTTCTCCGGAGCAGGAGAAGATAGTGAAGCTATATAAGGAAAATACGCCTATCTTCGACCATTTCGAAGTCACACGGCAGATAAAGAGTTCTTTTGGAAAGGTAGTCCCGATAAAACAGGGTGCTTATCTGGTGATAGAGCATACCGAGGCTCTGCATGTCATAGATGTCAACAGCGGTATCAGGGCCAAGAACAAGGAGCAGGAGCAGAACACATATGATGTCAACTGCTATGCCGCTGAAGAGATTGCCCGTCAGCTCAGGCTCAGGGATATGGGAGGCATCGTTATCGTGGATTTCATAGATATGGAGTCCAATGAACACAAGAATCTGCTTTTCCATCACATGCAGGAGCTGATGCAGAACGACAGGGCAAAGCATAATGTGCTTCCGCTCACAAAGTTCGGGCTGATGCAGATAACCCGCCAGAGAGTACGGCCTGCAATAGAGATAAACACCACTGAAGTATGTCCGGCCTGTCACGGTACCGGGAAGATATCCTCCAGCGTGGTTATAGACGAGGCAATAGAGCGCAAGCTTTCATATTATGTGACGGAAAAAGGAATCAGTTCTTTCGTCCTCAAGGTAAACCCTATTCTGGGAGCATATCTGACACGGGGGTTCAATTCCATCGTCCGGAAATGGAAGAAAAAATACAAGTGTAAGGTCAAGGTGTCGGAAGTCACGGACTTTACGGTCCTGCAGAATGAATTTTTTACCGAGAAAGGAGACAGGCTGGATGATTAGCCGTCTCCTTTCCCGTTTATGATCCTTAAGGAATTAATTCTTATATTTGACCCACGAAATCCGAAGAAAGCAAATGCCGCATAATTATAAAGATACCATTACCCTCAATGATGCAGCCAGGATTTCCGGTCCATCCGCTTTCAATGTAATGATAAAGCCGGCCGGATCGCTGTGTAACCTCGACTGCCACTACTGCTACTATCTTGACAAATCCGACATATACGGCGGACGGGAACCTCGCATGAGTATTGATATGCTCGAGACCCTTGTCAGGGAATATATAGCGGCCAATGATGTTCCGGAGGTCACATTCAACTGGCATGGTGGCGAACCGCTGGTTCTTGGGCTCGATTTCTACAGGAAAGCCATGGAATTCGAGCAGAAATACGCTGCCGGAAAGATCATACATAATACGCTGCAGACCAACGGCACCCTTATAACGCAGGAATGGGCATCGTTTTTCAGACAGCATGATTTTCTTATAGGCATTTCGATAGACGGCCCTCAGGACATACACGACAAATACCGTAAGGACAAGGGCGGGGCTCCTACATTCGACAAGGTTATGCGCGGTCTTTCAATCCTTTACCGGACCGGTGTAGAGTATAACACCATGTCGACAATCAACAAGGCCTCGGAGGGACGCGGCCTCGAGGTCTATCAGTTTCTCAAGTCTTTGGGTACGAGATATATGCAGTTTATGCCTGTGGTCGAGCATATCAAGTACCCCCTGGCGGCCAACGGCAAGCCGGACAGGGGGGCAAGGCCGCATATTGTCAACCCATCTGAAGAAGGGGCGATGATTTCCCCGTGGTCTGTCGGGTCAATGGCGTTCGGCAGGTTCATGTGCGACATATTCGATTATTGGGTCAGGAATGATGTCGGCAAATGGTTCGTCAATCTGTTCGATGCCACGCTCGCCGGCTGGTGCGGAGAACAGCCCGGTACATGTGCGTATGCCGAGACATGCGGAGGCAATACTGTCATAGAACACAACGGTGACCTGTATCCGTGTGATCATTTTGTCTATCCGGAGTATCTTCTCGGCAATATCTATGAGAAGAATCTGAGGGAGATGATGACTTCGGACAGGCAGGTCCGCTTCGGTATAGAGAAAAGGAATTCCCTGCCATACAAATGCATGAAATGCAAATATTACTTTGCCTGTCACGGCGAGTGCCCGAAACACAGGTTCAACAGGACGGAGTCGGGGGAGACAGGTCTGAACGCTCTGTGCGACGGATACTACATGTTCTATTCCCATACTGCTCCGTATATGGAAAAGATGAAAGAGCTCCTTATGGAAAGACAGGCGCCGTCCGGTGTCATTCCATGGGCCAGGATGCGGTCAAAATAGGTTTTGTCTCGGCCATTACACCATGCATGAAAGCTCGAGCCAGCGGTTTTCCCTGGTTTCGGTTTCGGCTATGATTTCTCCGATGCGCCGGGAGGCTTTCTGCAGCTCTTCATAAGGGAGTGTGCCGCTGTTAAGTTCAGCCTCGAGCTTCGCTTTTTCCTCATTAAGGCTCTCGAGGTCCTTCTCGATTTGCTCGAGTTCTTTCTGCTCTTTGTACGAGAGTTTCTTTTTTGCGGGAGCCTGTTTCCGCTCGGCCGGAGCCGCAGCGCTTCCGGCTTCTCTGGCTGTCTTTTCTTCCGCTCTGGCTTCAGCCCTCTGTCGTGCCTCGTATTCCTTTATGAAAGCCCTGTATTCACTGTAGCTTCCTATGAAGTCTTTGATGACACCGTCCCCGCAGAACACGAAAAGATGGTCGACAAGCCTGTCAAGGAAATGCCTGTCATGCGAGACGATTATGAGCGAGCCTCCGAATTCTTTCAGGTATTCTTCCAGAATATTGAGTGTCACTATGTCTAGGTCATTTGTCGGCTCGTCCAGTACCAGCAGGTTGGGCTGTTTCATCAATATCGTCAGCAGGTACAGGCGGCGTTTTTCGCCTCCGCTCAGGGTGCTTACCTTGTTGTTCAGCATGTCATGGGGGAACAGGAACCGGCTGAGCAGCCGGGTGTCGTTCACGGTATCCAGGACAGTGTCTTCCGGATTGAAGGAAATCCCGCTCTGGTGGTAGTAGCCTGTTTTCAGGGACTCTCCTCTTTCTATGATACCTGTAAGCAGCCCTTTTCCTGCCCGCTACTCCGGTGTCATCTCCCGGTATTCCACCGGGTCGGTGCAGACCATTTCAGGAGTAAAGTCCCCTGTAAGAAGATTTATGAAAGTGCTTTTCCCTGCTCCGTTGCGCCCTACGATGCCGACTTTCTCGTATCTCTGGAAATTGTATGTGAAACGGTCCAGATAACATTTGTCACCGTAGTAGAAAGATACGTCCTTGCAGTTGATGATTTTGGTCCCGAGGCGCGAGGCTCCCTGTACTTCCGCCAGCGATATCTGTTTCCGGGTATAAGTCTGTGAAGCCCTGTCTTTCAGGTCGTAGAATGCGTTGATGCGGTATTTTGCCTTTCCTGTGCGTGCCTGAGGGGTACTGCGCATCCACTCGAGTTCACGACGCAGGATGTTTCGGACCTTGTCTGTCTCTGCATTGTGGTTGGCTATCCTTTCATCGCGTTTCTCCAGATAGTTTTCGTAGTTTCCCTTGTAGGTGTATATGGCACCGTGGTCCATTTCCATGATTGTGTTGCAGACATGGTCCAGAAAATACCGGTCGTGTGTTACCATCAGCAGGGTACAGCGAGAGCGTGACAGATAGTTTTCAAGGAATTCTATCGCATCGATGTCTAAATGGTTGGTAGGCTCGTCCATGATGAAGAAATCAGCCTCTGACGCCAGCATCTCGGTGATAGCCACCCTTTTGAGCTCCCCGCCGGAAAGTTCTGCGAGTTTCTGTTCCGGATCAGGCAGCCTGAAGTTCGTCAGAAGCTTTTTCACTCTCCGTTCATATTCCCAGTAATGCTCCTGATCCAGATTCTTCGTGAATCCGGTGCTGTGCTCCATGATCTGCTGCATTATGCTTTTCTGCGGGTCATGCTCATACTCCTGCTCCAGGAAAGCTATCCTTATGTCCTTGAGGAACATGATTTTTCCGCCCGAGTCGGATTTGTCCTTTCCCGCAAGGATCCTCATCAGCGAAGTCTTTCCCGTACCGTTCGGGGCTATCAGGGCTATCTTGTCTCCTTCGTTGATGTTGAAGCCGATATGTTCGAAGAGGACCTTCGGTCCGTATGATTTCGATATGTTTTCTATCTGCAGGTAACTCGCCATATTCAAGTCGTATTAACAGTCTGCAAATTTACTGTTTTTTGTATATTTGTCCTCCGATAACCAAACCCACAATACATTTTATGCGAAAGATTTATTATCCGTTTTTGGCCTTGGGGCTTGCTGCACTGGCCTGTGTCTCTTCCCGTGCAGGCAACGGCATTCCGGATTACAGGCCTTCAGAAGAAATCATCAAGGCCCAGAAAGAATTCAGCGACAACAAGTTCGGAATTTTTCTCCATTGGGGTATCTACAGTATGACCGCCCAGGGGGAATGGTATATGAACAGTGCCGGCATTGACTGGCGCGAGTATGAGAAGCTCGCATCCGGATTCTATCCTTCGAAGTTCGATGCCGCCGGATGGGTTTCAGCCATCAAGGCTTCGGGCGCCAGGTATATTTGCATTACTTCCCGGCACCATGACGGCTTTTCAATGTTCGGTACGGAGTATTCCGATTTCAATATCGTGGATGCGACACCTTTCGGCAGGGACATACTGAAAGAGCTTGCCGACGAATGCCGGAAGCAGGGTATCAAGCTACACCTTTATTATTCTCATATCGACTGGCGCAGGTCTGACTATCCGAAAGGCAGGACAGGCCTCAATACCGGCTGTGACAGAAGCCAGGAGAACTGGGCGCAGTATTTCACTTTCATGAACAACCAGCTGACAGAGCTTCTGACAAATTACGGTCCGATAGGCGCCATCTGGTTCGACGGCAAATGGGACCATGACATGGATCCCGATTTCGACTGGCAGCTCGATGAGCAGTACGCCATGATACACAGGCTCCAGCCGTCCTGCCTCATTGCAAACAACCACCATGAAACTCCGTTCCCGGGAGAGAACATCCAGATTTTCGAAAGGGATCTTCCTGGAGAAAACAATGCAGGCCTTTCCGGTCAGGCAGTCAGCGACCATCTTCCTCTTGAGACATGTGAGACCATGAACGGAATGTGGGGATACAAGATTACGGACCAGCACTACAAGAGTACAAAGGACCTTATCCATCTTCTGGTGAGGGCTGCCGGCAAGAACGCAAACCTGCTTCTCAATATCGGCCCGCAGCCGAACGGTGAACTTCCCCGGACCGCTGTCCAGCGCCTTAAGGAAATAGGGGAATGGATGCAGAAATACGGAGAGACCGTGTATGGTACCAGGATCGGGGAAATCGCACCGCATCCGTGGGGCGTGTCTACATCAAAAGGCAACGTTCAGTATGTTCATATCCTTGATTATCAGGATAATGTAATCTTCCTTCCCGTTCAGTCAAAAGTGAAGTCGGCTGTATGTTTCAACACAGGAGAACCTTTGAAATTCACAAGGAATGCCGATGGCATCGTTGTGAACCTCTCCAAAGTTCCTGATGAAATCGACTATATAGTCAAACTGACTGTGGCGGAATAGACGGTTTATCTGAAGAATTTGTCAACCTCCTTTACGGCTTGCGGCAGTGCGAATACAGCGACACGATCGTAAGCCTGTATTTCCGTATCACCGATGGCGATGAATGCCTCGTTGCCGCGGATGACACCGCCGATTATCGCATTCTTCGGGAACCCGATGTCTTTCAGGGGACCCTTGGTAATCCAGCTGCCCGGAGCTACGATATATTCCAGCACTTCAGCATTTGTCCCGCTCATGTATTTGATGAAACGGACCTTGCTGCTCAGGGTGAACTTGAATATACGTCCGGCGGTGATAAGCTTCTTGTTGATGACCGCATCGACTCCCATCTCCTCCGCGAGCCTGATGTACTCGATGTTCTCCACTTCTGCTATAGTACGGCTGACACCGAGTTTCTTTGCAGCTACGCAGGCAAGGATGTTGGTCTCGGTGTTGCTGGTGACGGCGACAAAGGCGTCATAATTCTTTATGCCTTCCTCCAGGAGCATGTCGGAGTTCCTTCCGTCACCGTTCACTACGGTAACATTGCTGCCGAGCTTTTCCGAGAGTTCGACGCACCTGTCTTTCTTCAGTTCGATGATCTTTATCGAGTCTACCTGCCTGTTCAGCTGCTGGGCCACCATTTCCCCGATAGGGCCGCCTCCGAGGATCATCAGTTTGTCCACTTCGATATTGCTCTTGCCTATGTACTTCATGATCTGGTCGATGCCTTCGCGCTTGGAGATGATGAACACCAGATCGTGGTATTTGAATTTGGTATCGACGCTCGGAATTATCGTATCGCTGTTACGGGCTATTGCGACTACTCTGAACGGCAGGTCGGCAGGTGTCGCTACCCCGACGAAATCTATCAGCCTCATGTCGATCATGGGGGAGTCTTCCTCGAGCTTGAACACTGCCATCTGGAGCTTGCCTCTTGCGAAGTCCATTGATTCGGTGGATGCAGTCCTTTTCAGAAGGTCCACAATCTCTCCGGCCGCAATTTTCTCCGGATAGAAAAGCAGGTCTATTCCCATTTCTGTGAACAGGTACTTGTTTTCATACGAAAGGTATTCCTCGTAGTTCACACGGGCAGTGGCTTTCTTGCTTCCAAGTTTTTTTGCCAGCATGGCACTTACTATGTTCACATCCTGGGAAGAGGAAGGGTTCACGGCTATGAACAGGTCCGCATCCTCTACCCCGGCTTCCTTGAGGACCCGTATTGAAGAAGGGTTGCCGGTAACTGTGATGACGTCCGTATTTTCGGAGAGTGCATCCAGTCTGCTCTGGTCGCTGTCGATGACAGTCAGGTCATTGGCTTCGCTGCTGAGCATTTTTGCCAGATGCGAGCCGACTTCTCCGGCTCCTGCGATTATTATTTTCATTTTTCTGTATGTTTTATTGCCTCTTCGGCAGGCTGTTCCACTTTTATGCGTAAACCCAGAAAGGCCCTCGGTATCATCCATTTGCGGTAAAATCCGTGTACTGTGGCTTTTCCGGCCTTTTCGGATACGGACACTGCCGTATATTCCAGGTCGGGGCGCCGCCCCAGTTTCCTGAAGTCCCTGTGGGCCTTGACTACGGCGGAGAAATACCTGAACCTGAACGTCATGAGATAGACAGCCGCCGCGCATCCGTCCAGCACCATCCTCTGCCGTATGGTCTTCCTGGCCTTGAGGATTCCGTATTCTGCCGCTTTCATCGGATCAGGACTCTTTCTGTACATGTCCAGGGCGCAGGTGAGCGGGAGGTTGTTCTGGAGCATAAGGAGGTTGTTCCTGAAGTTGAGGTAGAGCTTCCACGGGGAATTGTTGGGCAATGTCCCTCCTCCGACATGCCATACCGTCGACTCCGGAACGGTGACTACCTGATAGCCTGCAAGCTGGGCTCTCCAGCACAGGTCTATTTCTTCCTGATGGGCGAAAAACCTTTCATCGAGGCCGCCCAGCTGCCGGTAAAGGGCCGACCGTATCATCAGGCATGCCCCGCTTGCCCAGAATACAGGTGTATGCGTATCATACTGCCCATGGTCGGTCTCTACTCTTTTCAAGATGCGGCCGCGGCAGAACGGATATCCGAACCGGTCAATATACCCTCCGGCCGCACCGGCATACTCAAACTTGTCCCTTTTCAGATACGAGTGCATCTTGGGGGCGCAAATCCCGCATTCGGGATGCGAGTCCATCCATTCCACCATCGGTCCAAGCCAGCCTTCAGGGACTTCTATGTCCGAGTTTATCAGGACATAGTATTCGGCCTCTGTCTGGAACAGAGCCCTGTTGTAGCCTCCGGTGAAACCGTAGTTCCTGTCGAATCTGATGGTCTTTATCCGGGGGAATTCATAGAGCATGAGTTTCATCGAGCCGTCGGTGGAGGCATTGTCCGCTACAATGACTTCCGCGTCCTGTCCTTTTACGGATCCGATCAGTCCCGGGAGAAATTTCCTTAGAAACTTTTCCCCGTTCCAGTTCAATATGACTACCGCTGTTTTCATCCGTTGCAAAGGTATAGAAAAATCGTAACAGATTGCATTATTCGGAGCCGGCCCAGATAAAAATCATACCTGCGATTATGAGCAGGAGGTCAAGAGCCTTGGCTTTAAGGTTCTTTTCATGGAAAAGTATTGCCCCGCAGGCAAATGACACAAGCACAGACCCTCTGCGGACCAGCGACACTACTGAGATCATCGAATCCGGCTGGTTCAGGGCAGAGAAATATGCGAAATCAGCCAAAGCAAGGAAGACTGAAATAAACGGTATCGCCCAGCTCCACCTGAAAGGGGTGGTGTTCTTCCTGTTCGGATACCAGAGGGCTATGCATACCGTTCCCATCATGAGAAACTGGTAAAGGTTGTACCAGCTCTGGACGAACATAGGTCCCAGCTGTCCCAGGATATATTTGTCATACAGGCCGCTGGCGGCTCCGAGGATTGCTGCCGCGGCTATGCACCATATCCATCTGTTATGTTTGAAGTCCAACTGCTCTTTTTTGCTGGAAAGGCTGAGAAGGAACAGTGAGAATATGGACAGCAGCACACCTGTCCACTGGTATCCGTTGAGCCTTTCCCCGAAAATGAGCAATGCTCCAATAAGGACAAGCACAGGTCTGGTGGCATTTATAGGCCCTACTATGGTCAGGGGCAGATGCTTCATCCCGAAGTATCCGAATACCCACGATGACAGTACAATGACAGATTTTATGACTATCAGCATGTGGGCATGGAACAGGGAATGCTCCTGTGCCCCTGAGGTTTCCGGGTGCCCTGCAAACGGTGCATTGTCCAGGAATGTCCCCGTGAACCAGCACGTTCCTAAAACGCCGTCCAGAATAAAAGGGGAAAAGAGCAGTGTGGAGAAAAGGGTATTGAAAAACAGCACCGGAAGTACTGCGTTGTCTTTCAGTGCTGTCTTTTTCGATGTGTCATACAGACCCAGAAGGGCTGCTGAAACGAATGCCAGTAAAAGCCACATGCCAGGGCCTATTCGTCTTTATGGCAGCATCCGCTGCCGTGCTCTCCGTGGCAGCCTTCCCCTTCTTTGTGGTGACCGCCGCAGCAGCCTCCCTCATGTCCTTCTCCGTGGCCTCCGCAGCAGCCTTCGCCATCTCCGTGGTGTCCGCATCCTTCACCTTCTCCATGATGTCCGCACCCTCCTTCATGGTGCCCTCCGCAGCATCCGCCTTCGTGGCTTTCGCCATGGCCCCCGCAGCAGCATGAGTGTACGTTTTCTCCGTGGAGGCCGTCATGCAGTTCTTTTTCTGTGGCTTCACGGACAGTCAGGATTTCACCTGAAAAGTTGAGCGTCTTTCCGGCCATAGGGGAGTTGAGGTCCATCCTGACTGAATTTTCGCTGACTTCCAGCACTTTGCCAGGCACTACTCCGCCTCTTCCGTTAAGCATAGGGACTGTGGTACCCGGTACCAGAAGGCTTTCCTGGATCACACCGTTCACCTCGAATGCCTGTTTTGGGAGATCTATGATTCTGTTCGGATCCACTTCTCCGTAGCCTTCTTCAGGCGTGAGAGTGAATGAGAATTTCGCCCCGGGCTCCATCCCTTCGATATTGGTCTCGAATTTAGGCAGGAGAGAGCCTGTCCCGTGTATGTAGTCCAGAGGCCTTTCCCTGGTGGTCCTGTCAACGATTTCTCCGTCCACTTCAAGTTCGTAGCATAGTTCCACTACTGAATTCTGTCCGATTTTCATGATATATGTCTTATATAATTAATTGTCCGTTATTGGTCTGCATGGGTCTCGACTTCGCCTGTGATGACTCTGTTCCAACGACGTGTCAGGCGGAGAAGTCAGCCTTGTCAAATGCCAGGGTAGGTATCTGCCATCTGGTGCATTCCCTTGCATCCGTCCCGGCAGCTATGACATCGTTCCATAGCCGTACCATATTCCCTGTTACCACCATCTCACGGATCGGATGGGTAATCTTCCCGTTCTTGAAAGCGAATCCCTCGATTCCGTAAGAAAAGTCACCTGTGACCGGGTTGCAGTTCCCTCCGTTGAAGCCTGTCACGTATATCCCGCTGCCGCAGAGGCGCAAAATATCCGGCAAATTTATTTCAAATTCTTCTGATAAGCAACCCCTGTCGCTGCCTGTCGTGCCTCCGTCCAGGATAAACGGCCTGATGACAGGTCTCGATACCCCTTCTACCGTAGGCTGCATCCCTGTCTTCCCTGCTATGTATGTATTTATGAAGTACATGTTTACCCTGCCGTTTTCTATTACAGGGCAGTCTTTTGTGGCGACGCCTTCTGTGTCGAAGATCCTTGCCCCGGGTTTGCCGTCAGTCCTGGCCAGGTCCAGCAAGGTCAGGTTGCCGGAAAAGACTTTTTCACCGAGGGTGCCTTCCAGAAACGAGTTCTTCTGCTGTATGGCGGCTCCGTTGAGCGCGGATATGACCGGGGAGATGAGCCTGGAGCTGACACTCCTGTCTACGACCATGCGGAAGCTGCCGCCACTGTGACGTTTGGGGCCGATTTTTTCTATAGCCTTTCCAAGAGCGGCCTTTGAGCAACCGCTGATGTCCAGCCTGGAAAAATAAGGCGCTGAATCCCACCAGTATCCGCTGAGCTTCCGCCCTCCGGCATCCTGTATGGTGACTTCGGAGCAGATGGCGAACGAAGTCTCCGTATGTCTTCCGAAAAAGCCTTCGGAGTCGATGACAATGTTGTCGTCTACTGAGTCTGAATATTCGCATTCTTCCGATATCACGGTATATTCCTGCACCGGTGCCAGAGTCTTGAATATGGATGAGTCCATCGCTTTTTTCAGTCTCCGTTCAGGTGTGAGTTCCTGGTATTCGGGATCATATAGATGCAGTTCAGTGCCTGTGGCGGCGTCTTTTGCCTTCCTTCCGGCATCGGGAAGTTTCCTGCATGGGTCCGGAGCGAGCATGCGTACTGTATCCAGTGCCTTGGAAATGAAGAGGCTGAGCTTGCTACGGGAAAAGTCGTTCGTAGAGAATGTCCCGTACCTTCCGTCAGCGAAAATGTACAGGAAAAGTGACCTGTCGGCAGAGTGTGCCACCTTGTCCATCTCCCCGTTCAGCATGCTGAAGCTGTCCAGCACGCTTTTGCTCAGTGATACCCTCATCATTGAAGCCCCGGAGGATATGCCGTAGCTTATGCAGAACCTGGCGGCCTCTATCTCTTCCGGTGATATCAGACCTGAAAGCGCCTTGCACTCCTTTTTCTGTGTATTGTCCATTGTCATTCTCCTCCTACCGTAAGGTTTTTTACCAGGACTGTCGGAATCCCGCACGATACAGGGACACTCTGCTCTTTTCCGCAGGTCCATGTTCCGTTGTCGATTTTAAGGTCATTCCCAACGCATACGATATCCGAAAGCGCCTGAGGCCCGTTCCCGATGATGTTGATGTCTTTTACAGGTGCAGTGAGTTTCCCGTTTTCAATCAGATATCCGCTTTTGACGTAGAATGTGAAGTCTCCTTCCCCGATTTTTACCTGACCGTTGGAGAATTCGTCTACGTAGATTCCTTTTTTGACTGAAGCGATGATGTCGGACGGCAGGGCCGGCCCGTTTTCCATATAGGTGGCCCTCATCCTCGGGATGGGGTTGTATCTGAATGATTCCCTGCGTCCGTTTCCGGTAGGGGAGACCCCGTACCATCCGGCACTGATGCGGTCATGGAGGTATGAATTCAGGATGCCGTCCTTGACCATGTAGGTCTTCTGGCCCGGGACGCCTTCATCATCGTATGAACAGGCGCCGCGGTTTCCTGCTATTGTTCCGTCATCTACGATATTGATGCTCGCATCGCAGACTCTCCTGCCCATCTTGTCTGCGAATATTGACTGTCCTTTTCTGTTGAAATCTGCTTCGAAGGCATGTCCCATGGCTTCATGCAGGAGAATGCCCGATGCTCCCGCACCCATGACCACAGGCATTTTCCCTCCCTTGGGCCGGCGTGCTTCAAACCTGGCGTCAATGTCTCTGACCGCTTCAGAAGCCATCTCTTCCAGAAGGTCTTCCGTGAGAAGCTCTTCTCCGCATCGGAAACTTCTTGATACGGTCTTGTTCTCACTGCGGGTGCCGTTGCTGAAGATTACGGAAGCGGTCACGCTTCCCATCGGGCGCGAGTCGCAGGTCAGCTCACCGTATGAGTTGAACATCATTATGTCGCTGTGCGAATACGATATCCTTGCTATTATTTTTATGGCTCTGCTGTCCAGAAAAAGGATCCGTTCCTGGAGCTTTTCGAGGAAAGGCACAAGGCCGGATGCCTGTGCGAGGCTCCATGCCCTTGATTCCGGATACAGAAGGCTGCAGTCCGCTGCTTTGGCGGAAACTGCTGTCCGTCCTCCTGGTTCCCGTCCTCCGGAGCTTCCGGATGCGATGAGCGATGCCGCTGCGGCAGCCTCTTTCATGTCCTGCGGGGCAGTGTTTTCCGAATACGCGTAGCCTGTCTTTTCTCCGCTGAGCACCCTGATCCCGACTCCGAAGTCCGTATGCAGTCCTCCTGATGTGACCTGCCCGTCTTTGAGAAGCAGGTCTCCGTACAATGTGTTCTCGAAATACAGGTCAGCCCAGGCTCCTCCATGTGCGAGGGCTGATGCCGTGAGCTCCTCAAGCCCTGGTTCCGTGACGTTGAATGTGTCTAGAAAATATTGCTTGTCCATTCGTCTGTGTCGTATGCGCTTTTCTTTATCTTTTCGTATGTTTCCTTATCCTTGATATTGATGATGTCGTTCTTGCTGCCTTCGGCAATGACCCTGAAAGGTACCTTGGAGTTGTCTGCGAGTATCCACCGGTCGCACAGCGGCATATAATCCTTGAAGAAATAGCTTACGCCTACCCGGTACCTTCTCCTTACTGTCTCTTCCGGTATGTTGTGACCTCCGGCTGCGACCCTGGCCTTCACCCTTGCTACGGCCAGGTCTGGGGAGTTGAGCCAGAAGTACATGAGAGTGACCGTGTAGCCTTCTTTCTGCGCCATCGATACCATTTTCAGAAGAGTTCTGGTGGCGAGGGTGGTTTCTATGCCGAAGTCTTCTTTCCTTGCAAACAGGTACTTGATTTTCAGCAGCATGTAACGGCTCGCCTGTATTGACGCCTGTTCCGGGTTGAACGGTGACAGACCCTTGGCGAATTCGTCTGAATTCACGAACTGGCTGCATTCCAGCATTTCCGGAAGCAGCGTATATGATGCGGTGGTCTTTCCCGCACCGTTGCATCCTGATATAATGTATAGTTTAGGCATAGCGCCTCTTTTAGTTAATTAATTGCCATTAAGAAAGCAGGTTTCCGGACTGTACCGGGCTGCCTGCCTTATTTGCCATGTGTCACTCCGTATCCGAACAGGGAGAAGTCCCCTTTGCACGGGTCGTCCGGGAATATTTCCCTGAATGCATCGGTTATCTCTCTGACGGTAATGATGTCCTTCTGCTTTCTGGATGTCAGCCCGAGCGCCGTAGCTTCATCATAGACATGCACATCCAGAGGTATGAGGAGGTCTTTCTTGTCAGAGTGTTTCCACAGCCCGAGGTCGACCCTGCCGTCATCGCGCACCATCCATCTGCGCATCATGTTGATTTTCTTGTCCGGGGCTTTGGGATCTTCCTTGCGTCCGAAAATCCTGCAGCGGATTTCCCCGTTCGACATCCTTTCGATACTGCCGGTTTCTGAATATATCGACTTGAGGTTTCTGCAGATGGAAGCGAATTCGCTCCATTTCACTGTCCTGTGCAGGCTGGCGTGTTCATCGCGGTAGTCGCCGGACATCACATAGTCGTAAGGTCTCCAGTCCATTTCATCCATGGCCCTGGTGCAGTCCCTTACTATCATGGCCCTTCTTCCCCATGCGAGATGTGCCGCGATGAGGGCCGTGATTTCCACATCGGCCAGCGAACATTCTCCTTTATGGTATTTCGCTGCCATCTTTGTCGGGAAGGCGATCGGGTCTTCCTGAAAATATTTCGGGTCGTTGTATTCTTCAGCCCACTGTATGAGCTGTTCCTTTACTGAATTTTCCATAATCGCGTAAAGATACGCATATTATTCTGTCTTTCTCTGAAAGTTGATATTTTTATCGTAGTCCGTTGTGCCTGACTCTTAAACTACATAATGACGTCATAAAATTTATTAAAATAGTTGTATAACTATAAAAAATAGTTATATTTGTCACCGTAAATCTGAATTGTATAGATGATATGGGACGTAACAAAGCTATAGGACTGACAGTCAAGGAAGAGGAAATCATGGACCTTTTCTGGGACAACGGACCGATGTTCGTCAGGGAACTTCTGGACCATTATGGTGAGCCGAAGCCTCATTTCAATACTCTTTCAACTATTGTGCGCTCCCTGGAGGAAAAAGGTTTCCTTTCACACAGGAGTTACGGGAAGACTTACCGTTATTTCGCTGTCATCAAGAGGGAAGAGTACAGGAAAGAGTCGCTCAGGAGCGTAATCATGAAATATTTTGATTCGTCTCCTTTCAATGCGGTGTCTGCCCTGGTCAAAAGCGAGGAACTGTCGGCTGACGAGCTGCGCAAACTTCTGGATATGGTAGAAAAAGGGGAGTAGGGTCATGGAAGCGATGCTTGCATATCTTCTGAAAGTATCCGTGTCTGCGATACTTTTCTATCTGTTCATCAGGATACTCATGGAGAGGGAGACCCAGCATGAGTATATCAGAGGGTTGTGGGTCGGGGCGATTGTCTTCTCTCTGGTTCTTCCGTTCATATATGTGCCTGTGCCTGACCTGTTTCCTGAAAAGGTGGAGGCTGCGGAAAGTATGAATATAGTCATGTCCGGGGGCGAGCCGGAAATGTTCCGGCCGGAAGAGACGGCTGCAGCCGTGGACTGGCTCGCCGTATCGGGATACGTTTATATCGCAGGTGCGGCTGTTGTCTTCATAGTGTACGCGGTATCTTTTATCAGGCTGTACGTCAGGATTAGACGGACTCCCCGGACACATGAATATGACAGTGTTCTCCGCCGCTGTGCTGAAGAAAGCGGATGCAGCAGGGAGGTTCGTCTTTATGTGACAGATGACAGCAGCACGGGGCCTTACAGCTGGATGCGCAGTATCGTCATAAACCGTCAGGATATGGAAAACGACGGAAAGGATATCATCCTCCATGAAATGGGACATATCAGCCACGGGCACTCGTGGGATGTCATTCTTACCGAGCTTTTTACATGCCTCATCTGGTTCAATCCCGCATCCTGGCTCATACAGTATTCCCTTCGTCAGATACATGAGTACAGCGCAGACAGGACTGTGCTCAGGAGCGGAGCCGATGCGCGTGAATATCAGACATTATTAATAAGAAAAGCTGCTGGCGCGGCCTACCACAGCATTGCCAACAGCTTTAATCACAGTAACCTTAAAAACCGTATTACCATGATGTTACAAAATCAAACCTCAAAGAGCGCGTATGCGAAGTCGCTTGCGCTGCTCCCGGTGCTTGCATGCCTGCTTTTCGTCTTTTCCGCAAGCCGTCCAGCACCGTCAGACAAAGTTAATGAAATTCCGGCGGAAACCGAAATTTCTTCACAGCTGCAAACTCCGGTGCAAGCTTCCGGTGATGCCATTCCTGTAGTCCGGAGCTCCTCTCCTGCCGCGCAGGAGGATGATGACACTGTCCCTTTCCAGTCCGTGGAAGTCAAGCCTTTGTTCATGGGAGGAAATGCCGCTGATTTTTCGAAGTGGGTGTGCGAGCATCTCGTATATCCGGAGGAGGCTAAATCAGCAAATATCCAAGGCCGTGTCATCCTGGAATTTACAGTCAATACGGACGGCTCGGTCAGTGATGTCAAGATTCTTCGAGGTGTAAACAAACTCCTTGATGCTGAAGTGGTCAGGGTCGTTTCAACGTCTCCAGCCTGGACGCCTGGAAAGATCGACGGGAAGCCTGTCAGGGTGTCGTTTGTCTGTCCGATAATATTTAAGCTTAGCGGCAATGGAGATGATGATGCCGAAAAGGTCCCGGATATCTATATTGACGGAAAGAAAGCCACTTCAGAAGATTTGCAGAAAAACAAACTGGTCGACGGCTACGTGGACGAGAACGGGGAAATACACCTGATGTCAACCCGGCTCTCTGACAGGAAGGATTTCATCAAATGGGCCAATACCGTACTTGTATATTCTCAAGAGGCCAAATCTGCCGGGAAATATGGTACAGTCAGGGCTTCATTCAAGATAAAAAGCGACGGCACTGTCGGAGATATTGTCATAAAGGAATCTCCGGATGACATCTTCTCTCAGGAGGTCAGACGTGTAATAGCCTCATCGCCTGAATGGTCTAAGTCTGCTTATCAGCATATTATGGTGGACGGTCCCGGCTGTGTGGAATTAAGTGTGGGCTTCTGTCTCAAAAGCGTGGACAAGGACGGTAATACTGTCTGGCTCGGTTCCGAGGTCGAGGACCATGATATAGCTGTAATGGCTTTTGCGGATAAAGCCCTCGAAGCAAGGGCGATGAAGAAATAGAAAAGAGGCTTCAGGGTCAGAACCTTGAAGCCTCTTCCATTTTTTCGCGGATTCTTTCCGTAGCGAGGTTGCCTGTGCTGCCGATATGGGTATGGTGCAGGTCACTTGCTTTTTCCGGATTCTTTCCGTTGCCGTATCTGAAGGTGCCGTCGTTTACTTCGATCCCGACAGCCTTGTATGCATCCCTGAACGGTGTTCCTGAAAGCACCCTTCTGTTCACTTCCTCGACAGTAAACAGATAGTCGTATATGTGATTTTTCAGGATATTTTCATTTATCCGTATGTTGCAGAGCATGTAATGGGCCATGGCGAGACACTTGTGCATCAGCTCCAGTTTCGGGAAAAGAATGTCTTTAAGAAGCTGGAAGTCCCGGTGGTAGCCGTGCGGCATATTGCTGCAAAGCATCGTGATTTCCGTCTCTGCATTCATGATCCGGTTGCAGTTGCCCCTCATTATTTCCCAGACGTCCGGGTTCTTCTTGTGAGGCATGATGCTGGAGCCGGTCGTAAGTTCATCCGGGAATGAGATGAAACCGTAATTAGGACACATATACATGCAGCAGTCTGCTGCGAATTTATTGAGGGTCAGGGCTATGGCTCCTATCGCAGAAGCGACTGCACGTTCGCTTTTACCCCTGCTCAACTGGGCTGCGACAGAATTATACTCCATTGATCCGAATCCGAGAAGTTCCGTTGTCATTTCCCTGTCTAAAGGGAAAGAACTTCCATATCCGGCGGCTGATCCGAGCGGATTCTGGTCGGCCACATTGTATGCTCCGCGGAGCATGTACATGTCATCAGCAAGACTTTCCGCGTAAGCTCCGAACCACAGTCCGAATGAAGATGGCATGGCTACCTGACCGTGTGTGTATCCGGGCAGCAGCACATCCCTGTATTTTTCGCTCAGTTCCTGTAACTTGCCGAACAGGCGAATGACTTCATCCCTGAATTTCAGCACTTCGTCTTTAAGGAAAAGTTTCACATCGACCAGCACCTGGTCATTTCGCGAGCGTCCTGAATGTATCTTCTTTCCGATTTCACCGAGCCTGCGCGTAAGCAGCAGCTCGACCTGGGAGTGTATGTCCTCTACAGAATCTTCCAGGGCAAAGTTCCCTTCTTTTATTTCACCGAGAATCTGCTCCAGTCCGGCAGTCAGCCTTTCAAGCTCATCCGCCGAGAGCAGCCCGATGCTTTCCAGCATTTTTATATGTGCCATCGAGCCTTGTACGTCATAGGCCGCAAGCCTCATGTCGAGAATCCTGTCGTTGCCGACCGTGAAGTCTTCCACTGCCTGAGTGGCTTCCTTTCCTTTGTTCCAGAGTGTTTCCGCCATTAGAGTTTCCTGTTCTTGTAGTTTTCGATTGCTTTAGGTATGATCCTTTCATAAGTTTCGCTCTTGTAGAGCGGTGAAGATATTATGAAGTCTGCCGTACTTCTGTTGGTGGCGAAAGGTATGTTGTAAAGCGATGCCAGGCGCACCAGACTCATTACATCGTTCTGATGTCCCTGCATGATAAGGTTGTCGCAGAAGAATACGAGCATGTCCACTTTCCCTTCAGCGATCATGGCTCCTATCTGTGCATCTCCGCCGAGCGGACCGCTCAGCAGACAGTGGACTTCCGGCTTTCTTTCTCCCAAAGCATCGGACAATGCTTCTCCGATAAGGCGTCCGGTCGTTCCGGTACAGTATAAAGTACAGCTTTCGAGTGAGCCGGCGTTGAATTTTACCCAGTCTACCAGCTCGGCTTTTCTGGCGTCATGCGCCACAAGTGCTATATTTTT
>CALVAJ010000005.1 GCA_944325505.1 uncultured Bacteroidales bacterium | reverse complement strand
CTGACCGCAACGCAGGGTGAGGCTGTAGTGGCCCACAGATTCAAGGACTACGAGCCATACAAAGGCGATATCGAGCGAAGGACCAACGGTTCGCTTGTTTCCCTCGAGACAGGGGTTGCAGTTGCCTATTCGATGGACAAGCTCCAGGACCGAGGACGTTTCTTCGTAAACCCGGGTGACGAGATTTATGCAGGGCAGGTAGTCGGAGAACATACCAGGGAGAGGGATCTCAATATCAACATCTGCAAGACCAAGAAGCTGACCAATATGCGGGCTTCCGGAAGCGACGACAAGGTGATGCTTCCTCCTCCTATAGTATTCTCTCTGGAAGAGGCACTGGAATATATTCAGGAAGACGAGCTTGTTGAGGTTACTCCTAAATCTATGAGAATCAGGAAAATAATTCTTGATGAAATAGAAAGGAAAAGAAAAAGTAACGATTTGGATTGATATTCCAAAACTTTTTCTTACCTTTGCACGCTCAAATCTATTTAAGGTTATGGAAAAAACGGATTTTTTGATACCTCTAAATGGATTGGCCGCAGGAAAGACATTATATCGCTGGACTGCAGGCAAGGAGTTCTTTGAAGAATTCGAAAATTCTGACATTCTGGATGCTGCACTTGCAGTTGAGGCTGAAGCGGAGAAGTCCGGACACTATATTGGAGTCGACTTTCATATAAGCGGCGACCTTACTGTGGAATGCGACAGATGTCTCGGTGATCTCGTCATCCCTGTCGATTCGGTCGGGAGACTGAGCGTCAAGTTCGGAGATGAGGCGGGCGGGACTTTTCAGGCGGAAGAGGACGGACACGAGGTAGTGGTTGTCCCGGAAGCTGAGTCGGATCTGGATCTCAGGCAGATAATATATGACTATGCATGTCTTGCGCTGCCGATGTCCCGGGTTCATGCCGAAGGGGAGTGCGACCCTGAAGTCATCAGCCGTCTTGGATGCCGTCAGGCTCCGGAAGAGTCAGAGAATACGGTCAGTCCTTTTGCAGTCTTGAAAGACGCGCTCAGGAATTGACGGGAGATAAAATGTTGGAATAAAATAATAAAAATATAAAACAATGGCACATCCGAAACACAAAGTCTCAAAAGCAAGAAGAGACAAGAGAAGAACACATGACAAGGCCGTAGTCCCTACATTGGCTACCTGCTCTAATTGCGGAGCTACTGTTATGTACCACAGGGTCTGCCCTGAGTGCGGGTACTACAGAGGCCGTCAGATCATTGTAAAGAACGCCGAGTAATTCCGGCTTCTTTTACCTGATAAACCCGGTCCCGTAGTTCAACGGATAGAATGGAAGTTTCCTAAACTTTAGATAGCAGTTCGATTCTGCTCGGGACTACTTTATTGGTTGTAACCTCGTGATTTTCACGGGGTTATTTTTTATTTGCCGTCTGTGGCGTTCTCCGGAGCTGCCGGTGCTGGTTTACCTGTTTGAATTTAAACGGATTATAAGTATCTTTGCAGGTTAGGTAAAAATAATGTTGATATGAAAAAAGTAATCGCTACCCCTAATGCGCCTAAAGCTGTAGGCCCATACTCCCAGGCTATTGAAGTGAACGGTACACTTTATGTCTCAGGACAGATTCCTGTGGTGCCGGCTGACGGTTCCGTTCCGGAAAAAATCGAGGATCAGACAAGACAGTCCCTCAAGAATATCGGGGCCATTCTAGAGGCTGCCGGAATGACATATGATAATGTGGTTAAGACAACTGTCCTTCTTGATGATATAAAGAATTTTGCAGCAGCCAACGCTGTCTATGCGGAATTCTTTACGGGTGACAAGCCTGCCAGGGCATGCTTCCAGGTCGCTGCGCTGCCTATGGGTGTCAAGATAGAAATCGAAGCCATAGCTGTACGATAGAGCCATGAACAGGAAAACCGTAATCGCCTGTATTGCGGCACTGGCGGCGTTGGCCGCGATTGTCGCTGCGGCGGTATTCTTTCTGTATTCAGGTACAGAGGATACGAAGACATCCGAAATCGCTTCTGAAGGGAGGACCGGACTTCTTGCCGCAGTACCGTCGGATGCTGTTATGGTGATTGGTTTTTCTGACTTGAAGTCTGCCTGCAGGCTTCTGACGGATACTTCAGGCTGCTTTCATTATTTTACAGGAGGCAGTGACGGCAGCCTTTTCCAGAAATTTCTGGAAAAAATCTCATCGGCGGATCTTGGAACTCTGAAGTCTTCCAGAGCCGTTCTTTCTCTGCATTACAACGGATCGCTTGTGCCTCTGCTGGCAATAGATGCCGCAAGGGCCGGTTCCGGACCGGACGGCGATGCAGGCAGGTTCATTGCTGAAGCCGATTCTGCCGGACTGTCTTGCTCCCTGCTGGACTGCTCTGAAATAGCGGACGTAAGTGCATACCTGCACAGAAGGGATATAATACTTCTTTCTACCTCGGATGTGCAGCCGAAGTCCGCGCAGAGGCATATCGCCAGGGGGATTTCCGTGCTGGACTCGGACGGTTTCGCCGATTGCGTACGGGAAACGCCGCGAGAAGATAATACCGTGTTCCTGTCCTGTAGGGAAGCGGGTAAATTTTTCGCCGGAATAGCGAGACGGGGAGTCTCCGGTTATGCGGATTTCCTGAAACGGTTTTCCGGTTGGGCAAGCCTTTCTGTGGATGATGCGGACAGCGTACATCTCAGACTTGCCGGAACTTCGGTCTCGGACAAAGGTGTCGAGGATTTCATGAATGTATTCAAGGGCTATTCCCCGTCGCGTTCTGCCGTTGCATCCATACTGCCCTCGTATACCATATTCTTTGCATCTCTTCCGTTTGACGACGTGTCGGCCTATATTTCTTCTGCCGATGCATTCGCTGACAGTGCGGGGAAACTGGGCAGGATAGAGCTGTCCAGAAAGCAGCTCCGGAAGGACTCCGGCCTTTCTCCTGTGCAGTGGGCCGGTACCTTGGATATAAAGGAAGTCGCGGCCGCCTTTTTCAAGGTGGGCGGCAGCGTAGAGAAGATGCTTCTGATGAAGCTGGGGAATAAAGATATGAGTACGGTATTCCGTGATACGGACCCTTCTTCAGGCAAAGACTCTTCCCCTAAAGTCTGCAGTTATCCGTATGCAGGGTTTGCTTCGTCCGTATTCGGGCCGTTTTTTTCCGCTTCGGATGAGTCATGCTTTACATACATGGATGGATGGATTATTGTAGGAAGCCGTCCTGCCGTTTCAGAGTATGTTGAAGGGCGGGCTTTGGAAAATACCCTCCAGGAGTATGCAGAGGATGCTTCGGCCCGGCTTGATTTTATGTCTGAAGCCAAATGTTTCGTTTCCTATCTGTCCGTTTCTGAAGGGGCGGATGTACTGTCCGATGTATTCAGCGGACCATATGCGGAGACTCTGGCAAAAAGCGCCGAAGGGTTTTCATATGTTCCTTTGACACTGTGCGTCTCAAAGGACAAGAGCGGCAGTATATCCGTTACTGCTGAAACTTTCCGTATATCTGATATGAAAACGAAAGCTCCTGTATTTGAGCGGGATACAGTCGTTGTGGTTCCAAAGGGACCTTTCAAAGTGAAGAATTCCGGTACGGGAAAGATGAACCTTTTCTATCAGCAGGACAACATGTACCTGTGTCTTAAGGAGGTCGGCGGCAAGGGATTGTGGGGAGTGCCTTTTTCGTCCCCGATATGCGGTAATGCAGGTACTGTAGACTATTTCGCCAACGGAAAGCTCCAGATCCTCTTTGCCTCCGGCAGCAAGCTTTATCTGATCGACAGGCTTGGGCGCTATGTCAGTCCGTTCCCTGTTGATCTCGGCAAGGAAATACTGCTCGGACCGGGAATATATGACTTCAACGGCAACAGGAAATACAATGTGATGATTCTCCATAAGGACAATACCATCGAGATGTACAACCTTCAGGGACGCCGTCCGGCCCAGTGGAAGACCATTGCTTCGGATGAAACGATAAAAGGCCTTCCGGAGGCTGTCAAGGTCGGAGGTAAAACATACTGGGTGGTAAGGACATCGATCCAGACATTGATTTTCGGATTTTACGGAGGCGAACCTCTGACAAGGTTCGAGGGCGACAGGATGATACGCAGCGACAGCAGGATAACCCCGGGAGAAGGAGTTAGCGTAAAAGCCGTATGTTATGACGGCAGGACGCATACGATAAAATTGCAGTGATTCAGAAGAATATTTCTACGGAAGGATTCTTAATCAGAATAAAACTTGTTTTATGGATAAATTTCAATCGGTAAATAAACTTTACGAAAAAAGTTTCAGAGAGAATTGGGACAGGCCTGCCTTGTCCAATTATCAGGGTGTTACCCTTCATTACAGGGATGTCGCAAGACGTATCGCCAAAATGCATATCATGTATGAGGAGTGCGGTCTCGTCAGGGGAGACAAGGTGGCAATATGTTCAAGGAACCAGGCCAACTGGGGCGTTTCATTCATTTCCGCCCTTACTTATGGTGCAGTGCCGGTGCCTATCCTGCATGAATTCAAGCCGGGGAACATCCATCACCTGGTCAACCACTCCGAAGCGAAGATACTGTTCGTGGATGATGTCGTCTGGGAAGGCCTGAGCGAAAACGAGATGCCGACTCTGCAGGCTGTCGTGCAGATAAACAATTTCGCCATGCTTTATGCCAGGACTCCGAAGATAATGGAAGTCAGGGAGCATCTTAACGAACTGTTCGGAAAGAAGTATCCGATGAATTTCACTCCGGAGAGTCTTGACTACTATGAAGATTCGGCGGATGAGCTGGCTCTTATAAACTATACTTCAGGTACATCCGGCTTTTCGAAGGGTGTCATGATTCCGTACAGGGCGCTGTGTTCCAATATACTTTTTGCGTACAAGGTCCTCCCGATGGTGGACAATACCACCAATGTCGTGGCCATGCTTCCGTCCGCACACATGTACGGGATGATGTTCGAGGTATTGTTCGAGCTTACGGCCGGTGCGCATGTACACTTCCTTACAAGGGTGCCGAGCCCTAAGATCATAATGCAGGCGCTTGCAGAGGTAAAGCCGATAATAGTGGTCGCAGTGCCTCTGATCATCGAGAAGGTGTACAAGAGCAAGCTGAAGCCTCTCCTTGAAAAGAACGGGATAAAGTTCCTTATGAAACTTCCTGTGCTGGATCAGGTGATAATGAAGAAGATACGCACGGAACTCATAAATGCCTTCGGCGGCTGTTTCGAAGAAGTCATCATAGGCGGTGCGGCTTTCAACAAGGAAGTGGACACCTTCTTCAAGAAGATAGGTTTCCCTTATACTGTAGGATACGGCATGACCGAGTGCGCTCCGATAATATCATATGACGACTGGAAGACGGCACGTCTTTATTCCTGCGGCAAGGCCGCCCCTAACATGGAGATCCGTATCGATTCAGAAGATCCGGAGAACGTGCCGGGAGAGGTGCTTGTAAAAGGAATGAACGTTTTCCTCGGGTATTACAAGAATCCGGAAGCGACCGAAGCATCCTTTACAAAGGACGGCTGGTTCCGTACCGGAGACATGGGCGTTATGGACAAGGACGGTTATCTGTATCTGCGCGGCCGGTCCAAATGCATGATTCTGGGGCCGTCAGGCCAGAATATCTATCCTGAGGAGATAGAGTGCGTCCTGAACAATATGCCGTATGTGGTGGATTCCCTCGTGGTAGAGGACAACGGCGGCCTTACCGCCCTTATCTATCCTGATTTCCATCAAGGAGAACTTGACGGGCTTTCGCATGATGCCCTTGAAAAGCATCTGAACGAGTCTCTGTCCGTCGCAAACCAGGAACTGCCGAATTACGCCCGTGTGAAGAAGATCGAGATAATGCCGGAGGATTTTGAACGTACTCCGAAGCGTAGTATCAAGCGCTATCTTTATCAGAGGTCATAAATCATTTTCCGGGGAAACGTATGGAAAAATTTGACCAGAGCTATATAGAAATGGCCTCGATCTGGGCCAGGAACTCGTATTGCAAACGGCGTCAGGTCGGTGCCCTGCTGGTGAAAGACAGGATGATCATCTCTGACGGATATAACGGTACCCCGTCGGGCTTTGAAAACAATTGCGAAGATGAAAACGGGGTGACCAAGCCTTATGTCCTGCATGCCGAGGCAAATGCCATTACCAAAGTGGCCAAGTCGGGCAACAATAGTCTTGGCGCCACCCTGTATGTAACTGCGGCCCCGTGTCTGGAGTGTGCGAAACTGATTATCCAGGCAGGGATAAAGAGGGTAGTGTACAGGGATGAATACCGGCTTACAGATGGCATAGATCTTCTCCACAGGGCCGGAGTAGAGGTGGAAAAAGTAGACTGAAATCATGAACAGGAACGGTAACATATTATTGATTGCGCTTCTGGGGGTCGTCATAGGCGTACTCCTTTCCGTAACGGCAGGCAGATTCTATTCTTCACACAGGAAATTCGACGGGGATTACAACCGTTGGAGGAAACTGAATCTCATCCTTGAGCAGGTGCAGTCGAATTATGTGGATACCATTGACATGAAGAAGATGACGGATGCTGCCGTAGTTGCCGCCCTGTCAGAACTCGATCCCCATTCTGTTTATCTGCCCCCTGTGGATCTGGAAGAGTCAGAGACTGAACTCGCAGGAAATTTCGACGGCATAGGAATCCAGTTCAATGTCCCGAATGACACTGCGATAGTCCTGAGCGTAATCCAGGGAGGACCTTCTGAAAAAGCGGGACTCATGCAGGGAGACAGGATAATCAGGGTGGACGATGATATCATTGCCGGGACCAGGACTCCGCAGGACAGTATGGTACGGCTGATGAAAGGTCCGTCAGGTTCGAAAGTCAGGATAACCGTAAACAGGGACGGGACAGAAATTCCGTTTGAAATCACCAGGGGCAGGATTCCTGTGAAATGCGTCGATGCCGCTTTCATGATAAATGACACAACCGGCTATATCAGGCTTTCCAAATTTACCCGAACGACCTATCAGGAGTTTACGCAGGCCAGTGAAAAGCTCTTGGGGCAGGGGATGACAAGGCTGATATTCGATATACGTGGCAATACCGGAGGTTATTTCGACCAGGCATTCCTGCTCTGCAACGAGTTTCTCCCGAAGAATGCCCAGATAGTCTATATGCAGGGCCTTCACCGTCCGCGCCAGGATTTCAATGCCGACGGCAGAGGGGAGATGCAGGATGTCGGGCTGGCTGTCCTTATCGACGAGTCCTCCGCGTCGTCCAGCGAAATATTCGCCGGTGCCATACAGGACAATGACAGGGGAGTCATCATAGGCCGCCGGTCATTCGGCAAAGGTCTGGTGCAGGAGCCTGTGAATTTCACCGACGGATCGGGAATCCGGCTTACGGTGGCAAGGTTTTATACTCCTTCCGGACGGTGCATCCAGAAGCCCTATTCAGACGGGACTAAATATGCATATGATATTTATGAGAGATACAGACACGGGGAAATGACGGATGCTGACAGTATTCAGGTGGATTCCAGTGAAGTATATTATACTCTCAAGGGAAGGCCTGTCTATGGAGGCGGAGGCATCATTCCCGATATTTTCGTCCCGATGGACACTACCAGGGCTACGGATTTCTATATAAAATGCAACAGGAAAGCGACCCAGATGCGTTTCGCCTCTGAAATCTTTGACCGTTACAAGTCAGAACTTTCCCGGATAGATGATTTCGACAGGCTTTCGGATTATCTCGACAGTCTCCACCTTGACAGCAAGTTCCTTGAATTTGCGGAAAATACGGACGGCATTGTCCCGAAGCCTGGAGAGTGGGAAAAAACCGAAGAGTACATGATGCCTCAGCTCAAGGCCCTTGCAGGCAGATATTCAAAGCTTGACGATGAAGCCTTTTACCGGTTCTATCTTGATATCGATGAGACGGTGTCGATTGCGGTCCATTGCAATTGACCATGAAAGTTGTCTTATTATTTGTCTTCAATAAAAATTAAATCTATATTTGCCTTTCGTTGTGTAACCGCATCAATGTATTATTGTTTCTTAACGAAATGCCGGTTGGGCGAAATAAAAGGGACATTTAGTTTATTAATACTATAACTTGTTATGTTTAAACAACTTTCCTCTTTAATTATTCTGGGGGGGGGATTCTTATCTTTAGTATCATGTAATAAAGACGAGGAGGCTCCCGCCCGGTTCGATGTCGATACTGTAAATATCGAGGTCATTTCTACGGGGCAGCTCTCTACGGGAGAAACTCCTGTCGTATCTATTGTAGCGAATAAGGGCTACGCTATCGTTTCCGATTCGGACTGGCTTACAGTAGACAAGCCTGAGGGGAATTCAAGCGCGACTGTGACTGTCCTTGCTGCGGAGTATACTCAGGGACAGAGCAGGACCGGACACCTGACCGTATCGTCTGCCGATTTCTCCCAGGTAATTACCGTAAGGCAGACAAATGATCCTTTTCCTGCGTTCGGTTACATTTATTTTCAGGACGATTTTTCATGGATTACCCCTTATGCCGAGGCTTTAGGGGCGGGAGACTATATTGCTACTGCCGATCCTGGTGCCTCTGCTCCCAATGTCGGTTCAAAAGCCGAAGACGGCGATGCTGATGCCGTGGCTTTCATGGCGGAGTTTGACGAGAGGGGTTATGCTGTTCTCAAACCCGAAGACAACACCATGTATCTCATGACGCACTATCTGAAGTTTTGCCGGAAAGACCATAACAACGGACTTATCCTGCCGGCAATAGATTTCAGCGAGACGGGGGAGACTTCGTCAAATGTACAGCTGACATTTGATTTTGCCGGCCATATGTCCGAGAAACTTTATGTAGATGATATACGTATGGTAGTAGAGGTCATGTCAGGAGACGGTCAGATTGAGACTTCATCAGGAACCATGTCTGACATCAGCGATGCATTTACCCCTTCACAGAAAGACGGTGAAGCCAAGTGGACCTCTGCTTCAGTGAATATCTACGGTATCTCGTCAAATACCGAACTGGTCATCCGCCATGAAAATCTGGATGCTACCGGTGTCCACAGATTCCATCTGGACAATATCAGAATGGTCAAAATTCCAGCCAAGCAATAAATCAATCAACAAACCTTATGAACAGCAGAAATAAATTGGCGGCCGGTATTCTGGCCGCAGTGTTCGCCATGATGCCTCTGGTGTCATGCCAGGAGGATTACGGCGAGCCGGATCCGTTTATCGATGTTCCTGAAGCGGATATTACTGTAGACTATAGCGGACTGAACTCTGCCGGGAAGATACCTGGCGTGGAGATAGGAAGCAATATCTCATGGTCCATTACACAGTGTCCGGAATGGGTGACGCCAAGCCGTCTGTCTTCAGACAGGGGCCGGATGCATATATATTTTACATGCGAGGAGAATCTTTCCGGTGCAGACAGGGAAGGCGGAGTGACTGTTTCCGGGGCCGGGATCGAGAAAAGTTTCAGGATTGTCCAGACATTGAAAATCGAGACTCTGGAACTCAGCGAAACGGAATTTTCCGTTGGCGGAGACGGAAAACTGCCGTCTGGCCAGACCCCGTCATTCTATATTCTTGAGGTCAACAGCAAATGGACGGTCGATGCTCCGGAATGGATTACACCGAGCCTTGAAGAAGGAGAGGCAGGAAAATACATTTCTGTTTCTCTCGATGTGGCAGTCAATGACTCCAGATCAGCCAGGACAGGAGATGTCGTTTTTACGGCGGGAAGCAGATCTGAAACAGTGAAAGTGCGCCAGGCAGTCGATGGCATTGACCTGGGTGAGTCCATTGTAAGCGTTGACAGGTACGGATATAGGGATGATTCCTCCGAGGCTACGCTCTCAGTCGATTCCGAACAGCCGTGGACAGCGGCTCCGTCAGTTTCCTGGATAGAGGTTTCTCCTTCTTCCGGAAACGGAGGAACGGTAGAGAACGTTACGATAACCGTATTATCGGAAAACACTGATGCCCAGGTACGCAGCGGATATGTCACGTTTACCAATTCAAACGGCATTACCGCATCTGTGGAAGTCAGGCAGTCTACTACCGCATATGAAGATGACAATCTGTTTTTCAAGGATGACTTTTCATGGCTTTCTCCTTATATAGAGCAGTATAATGCCAAGAACAGCAAGCCTGTAGGTGATGCCGTAGGTTCAGGAGACGAAGGAGCCAACGCTCCTAACGTATATAAGGTCGAAACATGGGAAATATTCGGTCCGCTTATGGAAGAGTTTGCTGAAAGAGGATACGTGGATATAAGATATGTGGCTAAAGAGTATGAGTGCCTTTATGTGCAGGATGCCTATCTGAAAATGGGTAGGGGAGATTATCATACCGGATTGAAACTGCCTGTTGTGGAAGAGATGCCGGAAGGCGGGAATGCGCTTCTGATCTTTGACTGGTGTGCACAGATGACAGGATCCGGCAATATCGACAAGCTTACCCTTACCGTCGAGACGGAGAACGGAGGAACCGTAGTCACTCAGATGCCGATAGGACCTGATCAGGTAAAAGGCGAACTGAAATGGCAGACGGTTACGGTACGTCTGGAAAACCTCGGCGCCTCATCAGTGATATCCATACGTCCTACACAGATGTGGCTTGAGAAAGGTGAATCTCCTAACCAGCAGAGGTGGTATATAGACAACATCAGGATTGAACGGGCTAACTGACCTTTAATATTGAAATTATGTATTCTATAGATAAGATTAAAGCTTTTTGCGGCTTTGTATTGATGACCATTGTCTTTATGGTGGCGAGTCCGCTGCCTATATCGGCGCAGTCCCTCTCCATATCAGGCCAGGTGCTGGACAATACCGGGACTCCTCTGGCCGGGGCATATGTCATGGTGGACGGTACGTCCGCTGGTACCACTACGGATATTGACGGACATTTCTCAATAACGGCGGACGAGGGTTCCCTCCTGCGCTTCTCTTTCATAGGCTTTCTCGACCATGAACAGAAGGTAGACGGGAAAAAGACTGTCCTGCGCATAGTGCTGCAGCCTGACAGCCAGACTCTTGAGGAGACTGTCGTCATTGCTTACGGTACATTGGACAAGAAGGAGATCACCTCGTCCATCACTTCACTGAAGGCGGATGACCTGGTGGCCGGACTCGGAGGCTCTACCATAGCCACGGTCCTGGAGGGCAAGATACCGGGGCTGACCATCTCCGGAGACGACAGCCCCAACAGCTCGAACGGCTTCCAGCTCAGGGGTGTGGCTTCGGTCAATGCAAGCCAGGGTCCACTTGTGGTTATAGACGGGATTCCCGGTGGAGATTTCCGGGCTCTGAACCCTGAGGACATAGAGTCCATTGATGTGCTGAAGGATGCTTCTGCAGGAGCAATATACGGGACCAGGGCTGCAGGAGGAGTGATCCTGATAACAACCAAATCAGCAAGGCAAGGCAGGATTACAGCGACATATACCGGAGAGTTCTCCATAGAGACTGTGCGCTCCAGGCCTGATCTCCTTTCTTCATCAGAATTTGTGGAGTACGGTCTTGGCCGTGACTACGGCTATGATACTGACTGGTATGATGCACTGCTGAATGACCTTCCGTTTTCCCACAAGCATCATGTAAGCGTTTCTGGCGGTTCCGAGACCGCTCAGGTCTATGCCTCTTTTTCGGCATCTGACCAGAAAGGTATAGTTATAGGGGACAACAGGACCGATTATTCGGGACGCCTGAATGCGAATTTCAACCTTTTTGACGGTATCGTGGAGATACGTGCCAACGGTGAATTCCGGCAGGCCAAAAGGGACAGGCGCAACTCTTCCGGTACGATCAACGAGGCTCTTATGCTGAATCCGACCATTCCGCTCATGAATCCGGACAACACATTTGAATACAATGTTGACGGTCCCGGCTTCGGAGGCTCCGACTTCAACCCTGTGGCAGATATCGAACTGAGGGAGAATATAGGCAGGGACCAGTGGTTGCTTGCCGATGCGATGCTCAAGGTGAACATATGGGACGGGCTTGCTGCGCAGGCCACCGTCGGTCTTGACAAGAGGATGTATTACCAGTATCGGTATGTGAACGCTAAACACAAGGAGTCCCTGGACAATGCAAGGAAGGGCCAGGCCTACCAGGGCTATGACAACAGCACCCGCCTGAATGTCGAGGCATATCTTTCCTATGACAAGGTCTTTGCCGAGGACCACAAGGTCAACGCTGTGGCCGGATACAGCTTCTGGCAGTCGAACGGCGAGAACTTCAACATGACCAATGCTGACTTTACCGTGGACGGCATAGGCCCGTGGGACATGGGTGAAGGGACATGGCTCAATGACGGGCGAGCATCCATGGCTTCGAACAAGGATCCGAGGGAGAGGCTGCTGTCCGTTTTCGGGCGCGTCAACTATTCTTTCAAGGACAGGTATCTTGTACAGGCGAGTGTAAGGAGGGAAGGTTCCTCCAAGTTCGGGCCGAACAACAGATGGGGTACCTTCTGGGCGGTTTCCGCCGGCTGGCGCATTTCGGCTGAGCCGTTCATGAGGAACATCCGATGGATCAACGACCTGAAGATCAGGGCAGGTTACGGAGTGACCGGAAACAACGGCTTCGGGAACGGCTATAGTACCAGGCAGTACAAGTCATACCTTACCTGGCCACTTCCGGACGGAGGCGGTTTCGCTTCGACATACGGGACCGCGCAGAACATAAACCCTGACCTGAAATGGGAGGAGAAGAATGAAGTGAACGTAGGGTTTGACTTCGCTTTCTTCGGGAACAGGCTGTGGGGTAAGTTCGATTACTACTACAGGATGGTCAACGACCTGCTCTATGAGGTGAATGTCCCTCAGCCCCCTTACATTTACCCTACCATGATGAAGAATATCGGAAGCCTGATGAACCGGGGTTTCGAGTTCGAGATAGGAGGTGACATCATCCGGGCCAAGAATTTCCGGTGGACCTCGGCCCTGCGCTATTCACACAACAAGTCCAGGATACTCAACATGGGTGCCGACTTCTATCTTGACGAGGTCAAGTTCCCTTCCCCAGGCAACCCTGGATATGCAGTGAGACTCCAGAACAACTCCGATATAGGCCAGTTCTATGTCTATAAATATGCCGGCCTGAGTGAAGACGGCAAATGGCTCATATATGACAAGGACGGAGAGGTCGTCCCTGCACAGGACGGGAGCGTGAACAACCTTGTCAACGAGAACAAGCATTTTGTCGGGAATGCCATACCGAAGGCCATAATCTCCATGGACCATACATTCAGCTGGAAGAACCTGGACCTTTCGATATACCTGCGCAGCTGGATAGACTACGATGTATACAGCCAGGTCAACATGTACTACGGGCTTCAGCGCTCCGACCAGTACAATGTCCTGAGGACTGCCTATACCAAGAACAAGGACATCAAGGACGAGAAAATCCTTACCGATTACTTCATTGAGGACGGCACTTTCCTGAAAATCGATGCCGTTACCCTCGGGTATAACCTTGATCTGTCGAAATACAACATTTATCTGAGCAAGGCAAGGTTCTATCTGACGGTCAGGGATCTGGCCACAATCACAAAATACTCCGGAATAGACCCGGAGGTGAACATCAACGGCCTGACACCGGGCTTCGAGTATATCAAGGACACCTCCAGCATGTATCCGAGGACCTGCCGTTTTACATTGGGTGTTAATCTGACATTTTAAACAGTAGCGATTTATGAAAAGCGGATATAAATATTTGCTCATGCTCGGGGGGATTGTCCTCCCGGCCGTTTCCGGATGCGACCTGGATGAGGTTTCGTATTCACAGGTCACTCCGGACACTTTCTTCACGTCCAGGGAGAATACTTATGCCGTCCTGGCGCGCCCGTTTACGCATTGGAAGCATTATATCGACCAGGGGAGGGAGCGCTACAGATGGTGGGAGCTTACCACTGACGAGATGTGCTGCCCCCAGAGAGGTTCTGACTTCTATAACGGAGGAGCTGAGCAGCAGCTTTGGTACCACCAGTGGACACCTGAACATACTTACCTTGAAGCGTTGTATAACAACACCCTCCAGGGTGTAGCATATGCCCTTGCGGCGAGGGAGGACCTGTCTGCCCTGGATTATTCCAGGCTGGGCATGTCCGAGGAGGAAAAGAGAAACCAGCTCGGGCAGCTGGACGGGATAATAGGGTATTTCTACCTCATGGGTCTCGACCTGTTCGGAGGGCTGCCGATATACACGTCATCATCGGATGATGTCAAGCCGCGCAGCACCGAAAGGGAACTTTTCACCCATGTGGAGACACTGCTTACAAACGCCATAGCGGAACTGCCGGCAAAGGCCACCCTGAATGAAAAGTCTGACGGGTATATGAGGAAGGCCACGGCCGCCGTCCTGCTGGCACGTCTTTATTTCAATGCCGAGAAGTACCTTGTGGACAGGAACACCCCGGAGGAGCCTGCCGACCTGCAGGGCGTGGATTATTTCTCCATGTGCGAAAAGATATGTCAGGACCTTATTGATGGGGTATACGGGCCATATGATGTCGAGAAGGAGTGGAATACTGTGTTCGGCTTTGACAATGACGTCTCCGAAGAGTCCGTATGGGCAGTACCGTGCCAGACTACCTATATAGAGTGCGACTACTGGTACAGGTATATGATGCCGTACAATGCACATGTCTATTTCAACATCGAGAAGCACACTGCCTATAATGGCTATATGCTTACTCCGTCCCTGAAACCAGACGGGTCGCTGTACAGCGAATACAAGCTCGGAAGAACCGCCAGCAAGTTCAATGATGCGGACCTGCGCAAGAGGCCTTACCATTATCTCGGGAACAGGCAGTATGAAGGAATGTTCCTCATGGGTGAACTGGTCAATCCTGATACAGGCGAGGCTTGCGTAGGAAACAAGTCGCATGCCGGCAAGACCATAAACCTTGTCGACCAGGTCGCCCTTCTTTCTGAAGGAGGTGACCCGTCCTCGCTGGAGTCCAATATGAAGACAGGCGAGGAGAACTCCGGTTTCCGTCTTGTGAAATGGCCTGTCCCTGACCAGAATGACGTTTCTATCAGATGGGATCCTGACTATGTGTATATCCGTTTTGCAGAGGTTTATTACATGCTGGCAGAGTGCAAGATGCGTAAAGGTGAGAAAGGTGAGGCCGCGTCCCTGATCAATTATGTGAGGGCCCGTAATTTCACCGGCAGGATGGACCCTGATCCCGTAACGGAAGAGAACCTTGACATGTACCGTATGCTCGACGAATGGATGATAGAGTTCCTCGGCGAGAGCCGCAGACGTACCGACCTTATCCGTTGGGACCAGTTTACCGAAGGGGAATGGTGGGATCATAAGCCTACCAAAGACAAGAAACTCAACAGATTCCCGATTCCGACATCGGCGATTACGGCATCAGGCGGGCTGGTAGAGCAGACTCCGGGTTATTAATGTTATCAGATATGAGAAAAAGTCTTGTTTTTTGTATTGTCCTGACTGCATTGGCCGTTATTTCGTGCAGGAAGGACGCTCCAGGCATCGATGTCAAAGACGGGATGAATGTTGTAGGGTATGTCAAGGATGATGGCGGCAGCCCTATCCAGGGAGCCGTAGTGTCCGACGGCCGTACATGCGTGGTTACTGATGCGGAAGGTATCTATCAGATGAAAGTTCCGAGCGGTACAAGACGTGTATTTGTCTCAGTCCCTTCTGGCTACGAGATACCAATGAGCTCATCCGGGCTTCCTAAAATCTATAACAACTTTGTCCTTATGAAGGACAAGCCCGTACAGTCTGATTTCACTCTTAAGAGAAGTTCTGCCGGAGATGACTTTACGTTGTTTGTCCTGGCTGACGTGCAGCTTGAACATGAAAGCGCCTGTGAGACGTTCAGTAATTCTGTCATGCCGGGTATATTGGAATACACCCGGACCTTACAGGGTCCGGTTATCGGGCTTTCCCTGGGGGATATGGTATGGGACCAGATGGATTACATGTCAGACCAGTATGCAGGGCAGATTACACAGCTCGGCTTCCCTGTCTTTCATGTAATCGGCAACCATGACTATGATGTCAGGGCCACGACGGTAGAGGCTGCCGATAATGTTTTCGAGAATACGTTCGGCCCGGTAAACTGGTCATTCAATTACGGGAAGTGCCACTTTATCGGGATCAGCAATATAGGGTACGAACCCCAGGACAAGGCAAACTACAGGAGAGAAGTTTCGGAATCCACGCTACAGTGGCTTAAGGAGGATCTTTCCCATGTGCCGGAGGACAGGCTCATAATACTTTCCATGCATGCCCCGTCCCAGAGAAGGGACCAGCCTTACAGCACTTCTTATCTTACCAACTGTGAAAAGCTGTATGATGTGCTGGCCGGCTATAAGACTGTCCTTATGTCCGGGCATCTGCATCACAATTATACTTATACCGTTTCCGATGACATAATAGAGCATAACCATGCTTCGCTTATGGGCAACGACTGGGACAACAATGCCCCCGGACTGTGCAATGACGGTTCCCCTCGTGGCTTTACAATATACAGTATCAGCGGGAACAGGTTGACGGACAACTATTATAAAGGGGCTCTCACTGATCGGGATTACCAGATGGAGATTTATGCTCCAGGCGAGTACGACAGTCAGGCCGGTAAAGGCAATTTCAGCAGTATCAGGAAAAATGACATGGTGGTCAATATCTTCAACTGGCATACGGACTGGACTGTCAAAGTAGATGAAGACGGTGAGGTAACAGAACTTTCAGAGGATAATATCAAAGCCCAGGATCTCAATGCATATAAGCTGAATTTCAGTTTTGCAACCGACCATATCTTCAGATATGCTCCGAAATCGGAAAATTGGAAGAAGATTACCGTTACGGCAAAGGATCCTTATGGAAACGAATATACGGACTATATTTCTCACTGAGCTATGAACCGGTAGACTATTTCACCGGTCTGACGTGCAGGGGCAGTACGGGAAGATGAAAATCTTGACAGCCGTGCTGCCCTTATTGCAAAGTTCCTGAGGCATTCGTCTGCGGACGAGACATCGTCCATGACTTTGGCATTGAGAACCCTTCCTGAAGGGTCGACTGTGATGATGACCGTGACTTCCCCTCCTCCGTAGCACTGGTATGCAGGGATCCTGAGATGACTGGCTTTTCTCCCGTCGAGTGTATAAGAAAGGACGGAAGGACCGGCGTATTCCTTCCTTTCAGGAGCCTTTTCATCTGACTTGACTTCTGCCCCGATTTCTACCGCATCGTCCCAGGCATCTTCATATATTGCATGGTCGCGTCCTGACCTGAGCTCACTTTCAAGCCTTTCGGCATCGGCATACAGCCGGGATGCATCGGTATTCCTGTCATCTTTCAGGTGCCCGCCCGCATCCACAGCTATGTTCCGTACCTGTTCGTCGGACAGCGGTGCTCTCTGTGCCGACACAGGGATGTCGCCGAGCAGCTTGTCAAGACGGTCGCTGATGCTTTCCCTGAATTCTTCTTCCTGAATCCTTGCGTCCCGCTCATCAGTGGCGGAAAAGTCCAGAAGGAACGAGTCACCGTTGCGCAATGCAGTGTGTACCTGTACGGCGAGCAGAATGATTACGACAGCCAGATGCGCAATCACGGTCAGGTACAGTCCTGCCTTGTCCCCGCTGCTGATGTTCCTGTACCGCCAGCGTATCTTTGTCCATATTCTAACGGACCAGTCCCTTATTGGAAGAGGTTTCATTGAAGCAGTGATTTCTCAATCGTTGCCGCGATGATATCGATGGCTACTCTATTGTGCCCTCCTTGAGGTATTATGATATCCGCATAGCGCTTGCTCGGTTCGATGAACTGAAGATACATCGGTTTGACTGTCTTCGTATACCGGTCTATGACGGCCTGTACGGTCTTGCCTCTTTCTATGATGTCCCTGGACATTACCCTCATGAGCCTGTCATCATCATCGGCATCGACGAATATCTTGATATCCATCTGGTCACGGAGTTTTGCGCATGTGAAGATAAGTATGCCTTCTATGATGATTACGTCAGCAGGATTGACCGTGACGGTCTCTGTCCTGGAACGCGAGCATGTCAGATAAGAATATACCGGCTGTTCGATGCTTTTCCCGCACCTCAGTTCATGGAGATGCTCATTGAGCAGATCGAAATCGATGGAGTCCGGATGGTCGAAATTCACCTTCTGCCTTTCCTCCATCGGCAGATGGCTGGAATCCTTGTAATATGAATCCTGCGGTATGACCACCACCTGTTCTTTAAGCTTTTCGGTGATGGCCTTTACCACAGTTGTCTTTCCGGAACCTGAACCGCCGGCTATACCTATAATGAGCATGGCTGCCGATATTAGAATTCGCAGTTCTTAGGCGTCCTCGGGAACGGAATCACGTCCCTGATATTCGTCATGCCGGTTACGAACAGCAGAAGCCTTTCAAAGCCCAGGCCGAATCCGCTGTGAGGAGCCGACCCGAACCGTCGCGTATCAAGATACCATTCGAGTGTGCTGTGGCTCATTCCAAGCTCGTTTATCCTTGCTTCGAGTTTCTCCAGAGAAGCCTCCCTCTCGGAGCCTCCTATGATTTCTCCGATTTTCGGGAACAGGACATCCATGCCGCGGACTGTCTTTCCGTCATCGTTCTGCTTCATGTAGAATGCCTTGATTTCCTTCGGGTAGTCGGTCATTATTACAGGGCGTTTGAAATGCTTCTCTACGAGATATCTTTCATGCTCGCTCTGAAGGTCAACTCCCCAGCTTACAGGGAACTCGAATTTCTCTCCGGAAGCTTCGAGTATCCTGATTCCCTCTGTGTATGTAAGGCGGACGAATTCAGTCTTTATGACGCTCTCCAGACGTTCTATCAATTCCTTGTCGAACATGTCGTTCAGGAATTTCAGGTCGTCCGTGCAGTTTTCAAGAGCATATCGTACAAGATATTTTATGAAGTCCTCGGCAAGGGCCATGTTGTCCTCGATTTCATAGAATGCCATTTCCGGCTCTATCATCCAGAATTCAGCCAGATGGCGCGGCGTATTGGAATTCTCGGCTCTGAAAGTCGGACCGAACGTATAGATTTCGCCGAGAGCCATTGCCCCCAACTCTCCTTCGAGCTGTCCGCTCACGGTCAGACTTGTCTGCTTGCCGAAGAAATCCTGTCCGAAGTCTATGCTTCCGTCCTCTTTCTTGGGCAGGTTGTTCAGGTCCATGGTCGTTACCTGGAACATTTCTCCGGCACCTTCACAGTCAGAGGCTGTGATAAGCGGGGTGTGAAGATAGACGAATCCTCTGTCGTTGAAATACTTATGTATGGCAAATGCCATTGCGTGCCTTATCCTGAGCACTGCTCCGAAAGTATTTGTCCTCGGGCGCAGGTGTGCTATGCTCCTGAGAAATTCCATAGAATGGCCTTTCTTCTGCAGAGGATATGTGTTAGGGTCGGCTTCTCCATACAGGACCAGTTCCTTTGCCTGGATTTCTACCGCCTGCCCGCTGCCCTGCGATTCGACGAGCTTTCCATATGCCGCTATGCATGCGCCTGTGGTAATCTTTTTCATCAGCTCATCATCAAAAGCTGCCACATCTGCCACGATCTGGATATTATTGATGGTAGAACCGTCATTAAGCGCGATGAAGGATACATTCTTGTTCCCTCTTTTAGTCCGTACCCATCCTTTTGCCAGTACTTCAACACCCGGCTCTGTCCTGAGCAGGTCTTTGACTTTTGTCCTTTTAACTGCTTCCATCGTTATAGTCTGTTTTCCTTTATTCCGAATAAGTCATTAATCTTCGCATAAAATGCGGGGGCAGATGTCAGTGTTGTCCATCATGCCTGAAAATCTTTCGGCTCCTTTCCCGATTGCGTAGACCGGAACTGGGCCTCCTGCATGCCCTGTCGTTGTCCAGCCTATATTGGCTTCCAAGTTAAGTTCCTGCAGTTTTTTCTTGTCGAGCGCTATAGCATCTTCAAAGCTATAGCCGTCGAATACTTCCCAGTTGACATTGTTCCCCCGTTTTGATTTTCCTTCCGGACCTCCAAGGGCGGCTCCGCCCGTCTCATGGTCGGCAGTTACCAGGATAAGAGTCTCGTCAGGATGCTTCAGATAGAATTCGTATGCAACGTCTACCGCATCATTAAGCCCTATTATGTCATTGATCATTGTGACAGTATTGTTGTCATGGGCATACCAGTCGATTTTTCCTCCTTCGCACATTACGAAGAACGGGGCTTCTTCCCCTATGAAGTCGAGACAGGTTGCCAGCATATCCCCCAGGCTCATATCGCTTGATGTATCTTTCCCGGTTTCATACTCCTCTGAATCCTGTCCCCTGGAGCTCGGCAGGCACAGAATCATCTGGTCCGCCCCTGCCTTGCATTTTTCATATTCGCTTAAGGAAAAGCACACGTCGGCACCGTTCCTTTCAAGGTAGTCTGTTATCGGTTCCTCTTTATTATCGTCTCCATAGTAGTCGAGGAATCCGTCTCCTGCGAAGAAGTCGAATCCGCTTTGCGGAATTTCCTGCGAGATGCTATAGTATGCATTCCTGTTCTTGTTATGGCCGTAGAATGCTGCCGGTGTCGCATGGTTTATCGGCACATTGGACATTATGCCTATTTTGTAGCCGTCTCTTTTCAGCTTGTAGGTGATGCTCTCCATCCTGTTCCCGTCCGGGTCAACGCAGAGACTGCGGTTGTTGGTCTTTTCTCCGCATGATATTGCAGTGCCGGCGGCTGATGAACATGTTATCTGCCTGTTTGCAGAGTATGTAGTCGCCATGCCGAATACAGGAAATTCTGTAAAAGTCAGATGTTCTCCTCCTATCTTTCCGTTTTTGTATGACAGGTAGGATTCGGTCACAGCTACATTGCCTGCCCCCATCCCGTCACCGATGAACAGGAATATGTATTTTGCCTTTTCCTGTGCATTGACTTTATTGCTGCCTTCGCAACAGGAACTGACTGCAGCTACCAGGAGCAGTATTACGGACAGCCTGCATCCTGTCATAATGGAATTTTTTAACCGGTTCATTTGCCATCAATAATTTAAACCCCGCAAATTTACTCTTTTTCTTTCAAATTTGGTCTACCGGAAAAAAGAAAAGGCCACCAAAATGGTAGCCTTTTCTTCTATTGGACAAGTAGCGTGAACTACTGGGCCTTTCTTGCAGCATACATGATCTTAAGTGCTGAACATTTACGGAGTTCCTGCTTCACGTCAGTAATGATACCCATATTGGTCTCACTGTCTGCCTTGATGGAAACCGTCATGAACTGGCGGTCTGCCTCGCTCTTTGATTCCCTTTCAGCCGCGATGAAATCACGGATATCATCTGTAGTTCTGAAAGAATCGTTGAGCTGGATACGTGGAGCTGTACCGTACTGCTGCTGCAGATATTTGGCCGGAGGACCGATGCTGATATATGCAGCAAGGTCTTTCCTTTCAAGTTTTGCTACTTCACTCGCCTCTGGAAGCTTGTACATGACTTTTGACTCAGTCTCCCTCATGTTTGTCGTCACCATAAAGAAGAACAACAGCATGAAGACGATATCTGACATTGAGGCCGTAGTAAATGCCGGAACCTCTTTTTTGCCGCCGCGTCCGAATTTTGCCATAAACTGATCTCCTTTATTTATTAATTCTGTGACACATCCTTAGGTTCTGCCTCAGAAATAAGCTGAGGAACAGCCTCCCTTACGATTTCCTGCTGTTCTTCCGTAAGGTTTTCATATGCCTTGCCATAGTTTGCACGGCAGAAGTCCTCGCGGATTTCATTGATGGCCTTGACGATTTCATTCTGGACCGCAATATATGCCTGATAGCTGGTACCGCGGTCGTTCTGAAGAGAAATCACTCCCTTGGAAACAGGGTACTGGCCAAAGCCCTCAATCTCTTTCACTTCCTTTTCCGGAAGCTTAGGGTCATCGTTAGGGTTGAGAAGGAATTCTTTAATCTTGTCTTTAAGTCTGCTTACATCCATTGGTTCGTTACCAGCAAAAAGTCGGTCCTGAGCATTAATCCTTACTATGATAATGTTTCGGCGGTTGACTTTCTGATCCTGTACCTCCTGATCCTTTGCAGGCATAGGAGGCAAACGACGCTGCAGTCCTGAATCCTGATTCATGGTAGTTGTCATAAGGAAGTATGACAACAGCAGGAATGCAATGTCGGCCGATGAGGCTGAATTTAACTCTGGTACTTTTTTAGACATAACTCGTGGATGTTATTTGCTGCGGATTGCATTTACTATCATACCGATAACGATAGCTACGATTGAAGCTCCGAAAACCAGGTATGTGATAGTAAGGATTGCATCAGTATTTCTAAGTGTCGTAAATTCAGGCTGCTGGCCAACGAAGCCCTGAGCCGGATTTCCTTTTGCCGTCAGGAACGCAAGTGCGACTACCGCGGCTGCACCTACTATTACCAATCCTGTCTTTATCAGACTCTTCGGATTATTGACCGCTCCCATTATAAGACCGAGAGCGACGATAAGTCCGATTCCGACAATGACCATGACGTATGCCCAGCGCAGAAGGACGTTGACTGAAGCGTCATTGAAGCCTACAGCAAACCCCCATACTGCCAGAGCGGCGCCGATCAGGATCAGTGCTAGAAGTACGTATTTGATTATTTTATTGAACATAATTATGAGTCTGATTATTTATTCTCGTGTTTAACCAGGATATCTACAAGTGAGATTGAAGCGTCTTCCATTTCGATGGAAATTGCGTCAATTCTTGAAAGGATGTAGTTGTAGAAAATCTGAAGGATAATAGCCACGATCAAACCGCCGACTGTGGTGATCAAAGCGACCTTCATACCTCCTGCGACGATGTTAGGAGAGATATCACCTGCAATCTGGATGGCATCGAATGCCTGCACCATACCGACAACCGTTCCGAGGAATCCCAGAGATGTTGCAAGGGAGATGAACAGTCCGACCCAGGTAAGTCCGTTCTCCATGAGGCTCATCTGTACTGAACCGTAGGAAACGACAGTCTTTTCAACGACTTCGATTCCCTGATCCATACGGAGGAATCCCTGGTAGAAGATGCTTGCTACAGGACCGCGGGTATTGCGGCAAACTTCCTTGGCTGCTTCCACTCCGCCCTCTTTGAGAGCTTTCTCGATGTTGGCAAGCAGTTTCTTGGTGTTGACCTTTGCGAAGCTCAGGTAAAGGATTCTTTCGATGCAGATTGCAAGACCGAGGATAAGGCACAGGATGATAGTCGTCATAAAGCCAGGACCACCCTGGATGAAGTAAGTCTTAAGCTGCTGGTGAAGAGGAACTTCGCCCTGAGTTGCCGCAACGAGCTCAGCCATTGACTGAGGGGCTGCAGTTTCAGATACCTGCTCAGTTGCAGCTGGTTCTGCGGCTGTCTCGTCCTGAGCTGCTGCGTATTGTGCAGAAAAGGCCATCAGGCCGATTACTGCCAAAAACATGAAAATTTTTTTCATAATTGTTTTTGTGTGTTTAATTAATAATGTATTAAATTGTTATAGTTTTCATTAACGGTCTTTTAGGGCTTTTCTGCTCTTTAAAACCGGTGCAATTTAGCAATTAATTTTCATATGGCAATATTTATTTTGATATTTCTCCTCTGAAATTTTTGTCCAGAAGCTCTTTCGCCGCCATATTGTCGTCTGTCTGTCCGAGAATGAAAAACAGTTTCCCGAGTGCGCTTTCGGTCGTGCAGTCGTATCCGCTTACGACTCCGGCCTCTAAAAGTGCCTTGCCGTTGGAATACAGGTTCATGTTTACTGTTCCGGAAAGGCACTGCGTGACATTCATCAGGATTTTGCCTGAGGCTGCGGCCTGGCGGACCAGGTTCAGGAACCATTCCTTGCACGGTGCGTTTCCGCATCCGTACGTTTCCATGATTACGGCCCTGGTTTCTTCCCCGCACAGGATGTTCCTGACTACATGCGGTGTTATGCCGGGGTGTATTTTCAATATCGATACCCTCGTATCCAGACGGGTGTGAATGATAAGGTCCGCATCCTGGTCTTCAGGCCTGATGATAAGGTGCGTATTGTATTTTATGCTTATGCCTGCTTCTGCGAGCGGAGGAAAATTCATGGATCTGAAAGCGGTGAAGTTGTCTGAACTTACTTTGCAGGCCCGGTTGCCGCGCATGAGCATGTTGTTGAAATATATGCAGACTTCGGGAACTACCGCACGCCCCTGCCCGTCCTTTGCAGCTGCGATTTCTACCGCGGAAACAAGGTTTTCCCTTCCGTCCGTGCGCGGGATTCCTATGGGAAGCTGGCTTCCGGTGAAGATCACGGGCTTCGCGAGATTTTCAAGCATGAAGCTCAGTGCCGAGGCCGAGTAGGCCATGGTGTCCGTTCCATGGAGAATGACGAACCCGTCATACATGCTGTATCTGTCCTTTATGAGTTCCGCCAGACACTGCCACAGTCCGGGCTCGACATCGGAGGAGTCTATTATCGGGTCGAAAGTATAGGAGTCTATCCTGTAGGCGAACTTGCGCAGTTCCGGTACTTCTTCCAGAATCTGGCTGAAGTCGAACGGCTTCAGGGTCTGAGTCGAAGGGTCCTGTCTCATGCCTATGGTGCCGCCGGTGTATATCAGCAGCAGGGAGGCTTTCCGGCTTGAGTCTGAGGGTGTCATATGCTGAACAGTTGTCGTGCGTTGGATGTGGTTACAGAGGCTACTTCCTCTATGTCGAGTCCTTTGAGTTCCGCAAGTTTGTGCGCGATATACGGGATATAGCTGCTTTCGTTCCGCGTGCTCCTTTTGGGTACGGGGGTCAGATACGGTGAATCCGTTTCAAGAAGGATGTATTCCATCGGGATTTCCTTGACGGTTTCGGCTATGGATGCATTCTTGTAGGTCAGGACGCCTCCTATGCCTATGTACCATTTCCCGTATTGCTGCAGCCTCCGGAATGTCTCGATACTGCCGCTGAAGGCATGGAACACTCCCCGGATGTCCATATTCCGGCATTTTTCAAGGACTTCGATTATAAGTCCCGTGGCCTCTCTGGAATGTATTATTACCGGAAGGCCTTTCCTGCAGGCAAGGGCTATCTGGTATTCGAGCGCTTCTTTCTGTTCCTGTATGAAGTCTTTTGACCAGTAGCAGTCCATGCCGGTTTCTCCTATTGCAACAATGCTGCGGTCAAGGTACTGTTCCATTTCTTCTATCCGTTCTTTCCAACTGGCATCGACCGATGTGGGATGCAGTCCGAGACAGGGGAACGCCGCCTGGGGGAACCTGTCCGCCAGAGCGAACATGTCGTCTCTGCTGTCCCCGTCAATGTCCGGCAGGATCATTTTCCTGACGCCGGCATCGACAGCCCTTTCCACTGCCTTGTCTTCTTCTCCCCGGAACCCTTCTTCATAAAGGTGGGTATGTGTGTCTATGAACTCCATTGGCATGTCCGTTTTGAGCACCTGCAAAGGTAAGTATTATTTCAGTCTGATGTAGCATCTTTGCTGCAGGTCCGTATAAATTATACCGTCGCTTTCAAGAAGCGCCGTATATTCAAGGGTTTCCTTATAGGACAGTCCTGCGTCAGCTGCCAGTTCTTCAACCGTGATGCCCCTTCTTGTCCTTATGCACAGCACTATTCCGGCAAGGATGCCGATCTTGTCCTTCCCGAATTTTCCCGAGTAGACGGACCGGACCTCATCTGCCGGGTCCGGGCTGTTTCCCGTATCCTTGAGTTTGAGACCGATATTCTGGACGAGCCATGCTTCTGACAATATCGGTTCCGCGATTTTTTCCTTTATGAGGATATTGCATCCCTGGGAGCGGATGTCATCGATTCTGCCGGGCAGGGCGAACACATCCCTTGAGTAGGAAAATGCCAGTCTTGCAGTGAGCATCCCTCCTCCTTTGGCTTTTGATTCGATCAGGAGGGTCGCCCGTCCGAGTCCTGCGATGATCCGGTTCCTTCTGAGGAAATTTATTTGCAGCGGGGCTGTGCCTGGAGGATAGTCGGTTATAAGGGCACACCCGGGAGTCGAAGCTATCCGTCTGGCTATTCCGGCATGTCTGGCAGGGTAGACGGAGTCGATTCCGGTCGCCATTACGGCTATGGTAGGGGCTCCGTGTTCCAATGCCGTCGCATGGGCCGTCACGTCTGTACCGAGTGCAAGCCCGCTTACTATTGCCGGCGCCGGTTCCGCCCGACAGACCGAACCTGTTATTTTCCGGCACCATTCCCTGCCGTAGTCGGAGATATCCCTGGTGCCGACTATGGCAATGGCCGGATTCTTCCTGAAAATATTGTCCGGTGAGGATACGCTTTTGACATACAGTCCGACAGGCGGGTCTTCGCATTCCTTGAGCAGGCCCGGATAATCTTTTGCTCCGTAGTATGTGAACGAGCATCCCTGTGAATACAGGCTGTCGAGCTCTTTCCTTGATTCGGAGAGGGATTTCCCGCATATCATCGCCCTTGCCGCGGAGTCCTTTCCGAGCAGGCGGTCCAGATCCTTGCCGCTGAGCCTGAAAACCTCTGACGCGCTTCCCAGATTTGATATGAGTGCAATCGCTACCTTCGGCCTGAACCCGAATGCCTTGTTCAGTGTGCAGCAGCAAACGTCTTCGTCGTAAGTACAGTCCATTCTTTTTTGATGGACAAAGGTATCGGCTATAATAGAAAAAACAGTGTTCCAGGGTCTGTGGATGCACTGTTTTTTCTGTTTCTTTATGTTTTTTCTCTTTTTTATTATAATATGAGCAGGGCGTCGCCGTACGGTCCGAACCTGTAGTCTTCCTTAAGTGCGGTATCGTAGGCTTTCATTACGTTTTCATATCCTCCGAAGGCCGCTACTGACATAAGCATTGTCGAGCACGGGGTATGGAAGTTTGATACGACGGCATCAGGGATTGCGAATCTGTATGGCGGGAATATGAACTTGTTTGTCCATCCGTCGTAAGGACGTACTTCGTCATTGGTAGTGACGTATGTCTCGAGTCCCCTGATTACGGTTACGCCTACTGCAAGTACCTTATGCTTCTCACGCTTGGTCCTGTTGATGATGTCTGCCGTATCTTCTGAAATTATCAGCCTTTCGGAATCCATCTTGTGCTTGGACAGATCCTCGACATCGACTGAGCGGAAATGTCCGATGCCCATGTGCAGAGTGATGAAGGCTTTGTTTATATCCTTGAGTATCATTCTGTTGAAAAGCTCGCGGCTGAAATGCAGCCCCGCTGCGGGAGCGGAAACCGCCCCTTCGTGTGCGGCGAATATAGTCTGGAAGTTTTCCGCGTCTTCCGGAGTTACCTTCTCCTTAACCCATTTCGGTACAGGGGTTTCACCGAGACTGAAAAGCGTCGATTTGAAGTCCTCGTAGCTTCCGTCATACAGGAATCTGAGTGTCCTGCCTCGTGAAGTCGTATTGTCGATGACTTCGGCAACAAGGCTTTCGTCGTCTCCGAAGTAGAGTTTGTTGCCTATCCTTATTTTCCTTGCCGGATCGACGATGACGTCCCAAAGCCTCTGTTCCCTGTTGAGTTCCCTGAGAAGGAATACTTCTATGTCGGCGCCGGTCTTTTCCTTATTCCCGTAGAGCCTTGCAGGGAATACTTTGGTGTCATTCAACACGAAAGTATCGCCTTTTCCGAAATAGTCTATGATGTCCTTGAAAAGCCGGTGTTCGATTTCCCCTGAATCCTTATGGAGTACCATCAGTTTGCATTCGTCACGCCATCTCGGCGGCTCGGAAGCGATCTTGTCCTTAGTGAGATTGAACTGGAATTGAGAAAGTTTCATATAAATCAGGTGTAGGTTTTTTCTTACACGCATTACATTATACGATAATTCCGGAGAATTGTTTCATTATGGCGAAAAAATCAGACTTTTGCTTCTCTGAAGACCTCTGTTATAGACGGATATGTCTTTGTCAGAAACGGCGGCAGGCTGGACCTGGCTACCCATGCGGCTTTGGTTATGTCTTCCTCGGTCTGGGGCGTGAGGTCTGTTGGGTCCGTATAGAGCATTCCGAACCACCATGTGTGTTTAAGGTGCCAGATTCCGTCCCTTTTGTAGCAATGGTCTGTAATGCATATGAGGTCTTTTATCTCCAGCTGCCGGACACCGGTTTCCTCCCGGACTTCCCTCAGTGCCGTGGTCCGGATATCCTCTCCCTCTTCCTGGTGCCCTTTTGGAAGATCCCAGTATCCGTTTCTGCTGATCAGCAGATAGTCGCCTCTCCTGTTCGAAACCAGTCCGCCTCCGGCGTTTACTTCTTTGAATTCCGAGCAGATTTTCCTGTATGCCGTTTCGGGATCATCCGTTGGGATATATACGCGGAGCAGGGAAGACGACTGCTCGAAAAGATTTATCAGACCGTGTGTCCCGGATGCTTCTCCCGGAGAAAAACGGACGGCGTTGGGGTCGGTGAGAGACTGTTCGTCAGGGCTGCAGATGATGATGCATCTCTTTTCAAAGTATATTTTGTGCATTTCAATGTTAAATTTCTTAACTTTGCAAAGATATGCCGCAAATATAGGTATTATACGGAAATTTAAAATTACAAGATATGGAATCGATAGAAAGAACAGTTGCAAAATCCCTGCTTGACATCAAGGCAGTCCTTCTCAGCCCGGAGAAACCTTTCAGATGGGCTTCCGGATGGCTTTCACCTATTTACTGCGACAATAGGCGGATCCTTTCCTATCCGGAACTCAGGGAGCATGTCTGCAGATGGATGGCCGACAATATAATAACGAGATATCCGGATGTGGAAGTGATTGCAGGAGTGGCTACCGGAGCCATCGCGCATGGCGCCCTTATTGCGCACATGCTGAAGAAACCGTTCATTTACGTGCGTCCGAAGCCTAAGGATCACGGTACCGGGTCGCAGATCGAGGGAATACTGGAAGAAGGAGCCAAGGTCGTAGTGGTGGAAGATCTGATATCCACCGGTTCCAGCAGCCTCGCTGCGGTCGATGCCCTTGTCAAGGCGGGGGCCTATGTAAAAGGCATGGTCGCCATTTTCTCCTACAATTTCAACCAGTCGAGACGGGCGTTTGAAAATGCCGATGTGGAGTTGAATACACTCACCAACTATGATACTCTGATAGATGTGGCACGCGAGACGGGCTATATCAACGAGTCGGATATGGGAATGCTGAAGGAATGGAGGTATTCTCCGTCATCCTGGGGTAAAAACGAGTAGGCGATGGCCGTAGAAATCAATAGCAAGCATGCAGTAGTGTCCAGACCGCCGTATCAGCTGTATATGGCTTTTGTGGATATGCGTAATTTCGTCCAGTTCCTTCCTGAGGACAAGAAGAAGGATGTCACTGCGGACTATGATTCTATAAAGGCGGTGGTTCAGGGTTTTCCTGTAGGTGTCAGGGTTGCCGGGCGTATCCCGTATTCAAGGATAGATTTCTGCGATGACGGAGCCCCTTTCAGGTTTTCCGTTTCCATGCATTTCGATGCGGCAGGCGGTGATCCATATAAGACCGACTTTTATATTGAAGTGTCCGCCGACCTGAATTTTATGATGAAGATGATGCTCGGGACAAAACTCAAGGAAGCTCTGGACAAGATGGTCGACGGGCTTGCCGCCATGTCTGAAGGCCGGATGCCGGAAGGCGTTGACCCGTCAATGTTTCCGGACGGCTTTGACCCGTCGCGGTTCGGTACACCTCAGTCATAGCGGCGGACAGTATGGTCGGAAGTCTGAAAGAAAGTTTCAAGCGGTATATGGAAGAGGCGATAGGGCATGAAAATGCCTCTGTCGCTTTTTCCGCTTTGGACGAGCCTGCCCAGGTGGCTGTGAGGATGAATCCTTGTAAGGCCTTTCCTGCTCTTGCGGAAGGGATGGAGACAGTGCCGTGGTCTCCGTACGGCAGATACCTTTCTGAACGTCCGGTCTTTACTCTTGATCCGTTTTTCCATGGAGGGGCCTATTATGTGCAGGACTCGTCTTCAATGTTCGTAGGGCAGATGTTCAGAAAACTCCTGCCGGAGGTCATGAGAGGTAAGGACAGGCCCTTGCGGGTGCTTGACCTGTGTGCCGCTCCGGGCGGGAAGACTACGGACATGGCTGCGTCCCTCAGGGAGATTTGCGGCAGCCGTTTTGTCCTTGTCGCAAACGAGGTGGTAGCCCAGAGGGCCTCTGTCCTGTCTCATAATGTGGCAATATGGGGAGATCCATGCGTAGTAGTGACCTCGGACGATCCTTCGCGTTTCGCTTCCATGAGGGGCTGGTTCGACATTATACTTGCCGATGTACCATGTTCGGGAGAAGGGATGTTCCGGAAAAATCCCATGGCGCAGGAGCAGTGGTCGGAGGATAATGTCAGGCTGTGTCAGGGCCGTCAGCGCCGGATAGCCGCGGATGTATGGCCGGCTTTGGCGGAAGGCGGCGTCATGGTGTATTCGACATGCACTTTCAACAGATATGAAAATGATGACAACGTCAGATGGATATCCGGAAATCTCGGGGCGGAAATCATTTCGCATAGGCTTTTTGCAGAGGATGAGACGGCCGGAGTGCTGAGGACCGGGTACGGATTCAGCCTTGTTCCGGGACTGGTAAAAGGGGAAGGCCAGTACTGTGCTGCGCTTGTCAAGACCTCTCCGGAGAAGGAATCCTGCGGGAGAAGACCGCAGAAAAGCAGATTTACGGCAGTGGGAGGCAGGATAGCGGCTGATGTCGGCAGGTGCTTTACCGAAGAAGTGGCTGTGGCAGGCAAAGACGCTTTTCTGAAAGCCCTGCCTTCGGGAGTTTCCACGGATATCCTCGGACTGGAGGGCAGTCTCCATGTCCTCTCGTCCGGCTGTGCTGTGGGGGAGATCAAGCGTGATACTCTGGTGCCGGATCCGGATCTGGCGCTTTCAGTCATTTTCAGGAAAGATACATATCCTCAGGCCGATATGGACGAGGGCAGGGTACTGTCTTTCCTGCAGGGCAATCAGCCTGTACTGAAGGATTTTCCTGCCGGATTCCTTACTGTCTGCTACAGGTCCATGCCTTTGGGCTTTGTCAAGAATCTCGGGAACCGTTGCAACAGCCTTTTCCCCCGCAGCCGGAGAATCCGGCTTGACATAGACAGGAAAATATAGATACAAGACAATAAAAACTGTTATAGAATGAGAAGATATTTGTTTGTAGCCATAATGGCGGCATCGCTGTCCGTCCACATCGGTGCAGCCGCCCAGGACAAGGGAAATGAGGCCAAAGCTGAGGAATATGCTGAAAGATACGGACTTCTGGTTTCAAAACTCGGAGCGGACGGCGTTGGGATAGAGACCGTACTCAACAACTGGGCGGCGGTAGCCCCTGATGATGTCAGAATGCTGACGGGCCGCTTCAGCTATTATTTCGCAAAATCCCAGAGGACCGAAGTCGTACAGAAGGACCGGAAAAAATTCATGGGTTCGGCTCCCGTGCTCGCATTGAAAGATTCTACCGGGAATGATGTCAATTATTTTCAGGAAGTCTTCTATGATGATTCCCTGTATACGCTTTCAATGAAATGCCTGGACAGGGCGATCAGACTGGATTCCGACCGTCTTGACCTGCGTTTCCTCAAGGCTGCGGCCCTTGTCGCCTATGAAAAGGAGAGTCCGGACATGGCCCTTGCATATCTGGAAAAGCTTGCCGATGAGAATGTCCTGGTAGGCGGAAAATGGAAATATCCCGGGATGGAAGTATCCGATACCCTGTTCTGCGACCTTATTCAGGAATATTGCTATACGTTTTTCAATATAGGCAGCCCGGTCTCATATTCGGCCTTTTACAGCCTGTCGGAAAAAATGCTGGGCTACTATCCTGATGCTGTGGTCTTTATGGATAATATGGGGTCTTACTACCTGGTAGCTGAAGAGGATTACAAGACGGCACAGAAGTATTATGGCAAGGTGCTCAAGAAATCTCCGGATGACTATACCGCTATCAAGAACAGTGTGCTGATTGCCAGAAAACAGAAAAATACGAAGCAGGAAAGGAAATATCTGCAGAAGCTGGTCGAGGTGAGCACCGGACAGGAAAAACTTGCGGCACAGGCCAGACTTAAGGTCCTGTGATTGCTGCCTGTATTGATGCTTCTGCTGAATTTTAATGATTATGGTCCGCGGAACGTTATTTTATATATCTTTGTAGGTTACAAGTTAATGCGTTAGTATTGGATATGAAAAAAATGATGATTGCAATGCTGCCGGCTCTGGCCGTCGCTTGCGGAAATCCTGAGACCGAGACGTCCGCCCTGGATTTGACCAATCTCGATACATCCGTTTCTCCGGCAGAGGATTTTTACGGCTTTGCCACTGGCGGATGGCAGAAAAAGAATCCGCTGAAACCCGAGTATTCCAGGTACGGAGTGATGGATCTGATCAGTGAAAACAACCAGAAGAGGCTTAACGACCTGTTCAAGTCTCTTGGGCAGATTTCGGCCATGCCGGGAAGTGTCGAACAGAAGATTTCCGACCTGTATAAGATGGGACTCGATTCCACGAGGCTTAATTCCGAAGGGGCCGCTCCTGTCAGACCACTGCTGGACAAGGTCCTGTCCGCTCAGGACAAGCGCGGATTTATGGAAGCCGTAACAGAGTTGCATTCAGCCTCCGATTATCCTCTGTTTTCGACATATGCGGCAGCGGATCTTGCTGACAGCAGAAACCAGATACTTTATCTCTCCCAGTCCGGACTCGGAATGTCGGACAGGGATTATTACCTTGATACTGCGAATACTGCATTGAAGGAAGGGTACAGGAATTTCCTTGAAAAGGTGTTCGCCCTTTCCGGCATGGAGAATGCGGCGCAGGCAGCGGAAGACGCCCTTGCCGTTGAGGATGCGATTGCAAAAGCTTCATGGTCGAGCGTGGAGTTGCGTGATGTAGCCCGTTCGTATAACCCGATGTCCTCCCAGGAATTGGAAAAGCAGTATCCCAACCTTGATTTCGGCCTTTATTTCCGGCTTTCAGGAATAGCACCGCAGGAAAAGCTCGTTGTCGGACAGCCTTCATATTTTGCTGCCATCGACTCCCTCATGTCTTCTACGGACCTTTCGAAAATGAAGAATTATCTTGCGGGACAGCTCCTTCAGGGAGCATGCAATGCCTTGAGTGACAGCTTTTATGTTGCATATTTTGACTTTTTCCAGAAACAGATGGCAGGAGTCAAGGAGCAGAAACCGCGCTGGAAAAGGGCCATGTCCGTTCCTAACAGCATACTGTCCGAGGCGGTAGGGGAGATGTATGTATCCAGGTATTTCCCTGCAGAAGAGAAAGAAAGGGTGAAGCATATGGTCGAGAACCTGAAGACGGCCCTCGGCGAGCACGTGGACTCTCTGGCATGGATGAGCGATACTACCAAGATGAAGGCTCATGAGAAGCTGAACGCATTCACGGTCAAGATCGGGTATCCGGATAAGTGGAAGGATTATTCGACCCTTATTATCAATCCGTCGCTGAGCTATTACGAGAATATAAGGAATGCGGCCAAATGGTATGTCGCGGACAACATGTCACGTATGGGCAAGCCTACCGACAAGGCCGAGTGGCTCATGAGCCCGCAGACGGTCAACGCGTATTATAATCCTACAACCAACGAAATCTGTTTCCCGGCAGCTATCCTCCAGCCTCCGTTCTATAATCCGGAAGCTGACGATGCCTTGAATTACGGTGCTATCGGTGTGGTCATAAGTCATGAGATGACCCATGGGTTCGATGATCAGGGCAGGATGTTCGACAAGGACGGCAATATGGTCAACTGGTGGACGGAAGCAGATGCCGCAGCTTTCAATGCGCGTGCGCAGAAACTTGTAGAACAGTTCGATCAGGTGCAGATACTTCCGGGACTCATGGCCAACGGAGCCCTTTGTCTGGGAGAGAATATTGCGGACCAGGGCGGTCTCCGTATTGCCTACACCGCGCTTCAGAATTCATTTGGAGATACTCACCCCGAGCCTGTCGACGGCTATACGGCAGAGCAGAGGTTCTATCTTTCATATGCAAACATATGGGCGCAGAACATAACGGATGAGGAAAAGGCAAGACTTACCAAACTCGATGTCCATTCATTGGGAGAGAACAGGGTAAATGTGACACTGCGCAATATCCGGACTTTCTTCGATGCATTCGGAATCAAGGAAGGAGACGCCATGTACCGTCCGGAGGAAGATCAGGTAGTAATCTGGTAGATATCCGGCATATACGATGGACGCTTCGCTTTTTATTGCCGCAAGACTCCGTTTTAAAGGAAGGATTGCCATTGCGTCTATCGCTGTCAGTTTTATAGTGATGATAATTTCCGTCTCGGTTTCGTCCGGTTTCAGGCATGAAATACGGGACGGGATTTCTTTTCTTTCAGGAGATGTCCAGCTGACTCCTGTAAATCTCAATTATCTTGACGAGTCATCTCCTGTAGAGCGTTATCCGGCATATCGGGAAAAGATTGAGGCCCTGAAAGGTGTCCTGGATGTAGTCCCTGCCGTATACAAGGCAGGAATCGTCAAGACGGACGGGGATATACACGGGGTCCTGTTCAAGGGCATCGAAGATCCGGGGGCCGCAGCCGGGACGGATACTCTTCCTTCTCTTGGAGTGTCAATTCCTTTAAGGCTGGCTTCCCTTCTGCATCTGGAGCCCGGTGACAGACTCCCGTCGTATTTTATAGGAGAAAAGACAAGGGTAAGGAACTTTACAGTGTCTTCCATATATGAAGGGATACTTGACGGGGATCCGGAAAATATGGTTGTCTTCGCTTCTCTGTCTGACCTGCAGAGGCTTAACGGATGGAAAGAAAACCAGGTGTCTGCCCTGGAGGTAATACTGGACAGGAATCACAGGGACACGGGAGGAATGGAGGAGATGCAGCGTGAGATAGGCAGTCTTGCCCTGCTGTATGCCGGAGATGATTCTGAATCCGTAGTCGCCCGTTCAGCCGTTTCCCGATATCCTCAGATATTCGACTGGCTGAACCTTATCGATTTCAATGTCTTTTTCATTCTCATTCTGATGACGGCAGTCGCAGGTTTCAACATGATTTCAGGCCTGTTGATAATGCTTTTTGAGAACATATCGACAATAGGTCTGCTGAAATCTCTCGGCATGGATGACAGGAGCATAGCAAAGGTTTTTCTGATCAGCGCTTCTTCTGCCGTATTCAAGGGTATGCTTGTCGGGAATGCGGTCGCGCTTGCCCTTTGTGCAGTCCAGGGAGCGACACATCTGCTGAAACTGGATCCTGCGAATTATTTCCTGTCGTTTGTCCCGGTACATATCGACCTTCCGATGTTCCTGCTTGCAGATGTCGCTGCATATCTGGCAATAATGCTGCTGTTGCTCATCCCGTCCATGTTCATAACGAAAATCGACCCTGCCAGAACGGTCAGGGTCGCATGAATCTTCTCCGCATGTATTTGCCCTATGCCGGACAGATGGTGCAGAAAGTATTGTAGAGTTCCAGTATGCTGTCCACGTAGTTGATGGTTTCATGTCCCTGGAACTTGCCGAATTTTATACATTCTTCTTTAAGGATGGAATCAAGTCGCATTTCAGGTATGACCTGCACTACTTCTTCCCATCTGTTGTGGTCCAGACCGCGTGCCGAGGCCAGATTCCTGCAGTCGGCGATACGTCCTTCCCCTGCGTTGTATGAAGCGAGGGTAAACAGCACTTTCTCTTTTTCATCCATATCTTCGCCTTTGAACATCTTCTGGAGCCTGGCAAGATGCATGGTGCCCGCCTTGATGTTTTCCTCAGGGTCTGTAAGGTCATGGATGCCGTAATATTCTGCCGTAGACGGCAATACCTGCATCAGTCCGGCCGCCCCTTTCCCGGAGTACGAATTGATTGAAAACCTCGATTCCTGATAGATCACAGCCGCAAGCATTCTCCAGTCCCATCCCAGAGTCCGGGCATATTCCTTTATCAGGCTGTCATAGGGGCTGATATGGGACGATCCTGATTTCGCATGAGGCTCGTATGCATTGAAGAACCTTTCCATGGCATCGGAATATTCCGGTGTCTTTTCATAGTAGCTGATCCATGAATTGATGGCCATGATGTCATTGGGGTTCCCTTTCCTGACAGCCCATACCGAATGGTCACCGGTCTTTATGGATACCATAAGTTCATCATGACTTTCAGCTTCGGACGGAGGGATAACCGCGATATCGACTTTCCCTTCGCGGAGAGAATCCAGATAATTCTCGCCTTTATGAGCCGTGACTACTGTCAGATCCCTTCCGGCAGTTTTTGCAAACTGGTGCAGAAGTTCGTAGTTGAAGCCTGTGTTCAGGCCGTTGCTGCTGTACATATCGTTCCCCAGAACGATTGCACACTTGATTTCTTCCGATGAATCAAAACTTTCCTTTGATTCTGACGATTCCATCACGTGCGCCCTGTCACTTGCCGTCACGGCAATAAAAGTCAGGGCCAGCGCGACAAGATACCGTCTTGTCCTTTTACTAACCATAATAATTTATCTGTTTATCCTGCTTGCAGTATTCATGCCACCTGAAGAGGATGACATTCTGTCACCTGACAGTCCGGAAGAGCTGCGCCCGCCTTCTCCGGCGGATGACCCTCCCCCTACTGAAGCATTCTTTCCTGACTGGATATAGAACGGCCAGAATATACCGAATTTGATTGCCCTTTGAGGGCGGATGTAATGGTGGGCTCCGAAGTAGTCCACAGCCCTGTCGGGCCATCCCATGCCGGCATTGACCAGCTTGACGAAAATGCAGGCCCTCTTCCACTGTATGTTTACGAATGCATCGATATACGGACTGTTGCCGTACTTCTCTTCCACCTGGTTGTGGAACAGACCGAGGGCAGGGCTGTATGCAGGAGCATACCATTTGGTCGTATACCATGCATTGGCCCCTATCTGCATCTGCATGACCTTCTTCACTACATCGAACTGGAAGTAGTATCTGAAATTCAGTGCCAGCGTAGGCAGGGGAAGTACATTGGTGTTCGAGGACAGCTGGAACAGAGCCTTATGGTCGAAATGGAATTTCCACAGTCTGAAATTCTTGGACAGTGAAGCCGACATTACGCTCATCGGGGTGCTGTTCTGCCTTACTATACCGTCAGTATCGTAATATATGTTGTTACTCAATAGTGCATATCCGAAAGTGGCTTTCAGTTTCCACAGAGGTATCGCAGCGCTTGCCTCTATACGGGTCTCCGATATTTTCCCGAAACTGTTGTCCCACCTGTAATGGTTTGAAAGATAGTGCTGCTGGTACCAGTCCGGTTCCTTTAGAGAGGTTTCGAAATGCGCGTTCAGACTTATCGGGCTCTTTCTTGCTTTCCTGAAGGGAAAGATATTGAACCCTATATTTGCGTCTACTGCAAAGTCGTTGATTTCCGCACCGAGGAAAGTATACCGTCCGGTTGCGTCCCATTTCAGGAACTTTTTCAGCTGGCCTTGCGCCCCCGCGTACAGGTAGACGGAGTTCCTTACCACATTGCGGCCTTTTGAAAGATAGTTCTGTGAGCTCCTGAAGTCATAGTAGTTCAGAAGCTTGTCTCCGATCCCGACATCAAGTTTAGACACTATCCCGTCTTCAGACCATGGCTGGAGCCTTATATACAGCCGGTTCTCGAATTTCATCACCCTCTGGGAATCTGCGCTGCTGGTCGGGTTGAGGTAGAACCTGTTGTTGTACAGGTCCCTTCCTGGCTGTCCGCTTTCACCGGCATCGATCTCGTCCGTGTACATTTTGGTGAATACGGAGTATTCGGAGCTGTGGCCTATGAATGCGGTGGTTATGTCTCTGTCGAGTGAATCCGCCTCATCCTCGGATGCTTCCAGAGCCAGTCTTTCCTGCTCCTGCTCAAGGTACGCCTTGATGGCCGTGCTGTCACCGGAAGCCATTATGCTGTCCTTGCGGGCCTGCTCGGCCTTCATTTCTTTCCTCTTTCCTATCCTGTTTATGAAATTGAACGGAATCCTGTATGACTGGTCCAGGAATACGGTGTTTTTCTTTATCCTGTTGGAAGCGTTGGCCAGATGGACGTCTATTTCCCTGGCATCCACAGTAGTATCCCTTATCCAGGTGTTGTCGATGATTCCTCCGTTTTCGCTTTTCTCCACCTTGTTATAGATGTAACCGGCGTGCATCAGATACCTTTTTCCCATGTAGTTGGTCGCTGCGACGAATGTCCTGTTGTCCACATCCTCGCGCTTGAGCATACCGTTCCCTCCATATCTGTGGTACTCCAGGGTCACATTCAGTTCCGGGAGGATATTCTGGGTCGTAAGTATCTTTATGTCGGATTCTTCCTTTTCCGTGTTGGCGAACAGGGTCCCCCAGTAGGCCAGCTCGGTATAAGGGGTCTTGGTGTTGAACATCGGAAGGCTTTCCGGAGAATAATTGTATATCCTGTAAGGCGTGTAGAACACCGCATTCTCCTCCTCGTCCCGTTTGAAATAGTCGTATGTCTGGACCGGGGAGCCTATTACTCCCAGATAGGAAACATTCACGTCTTCCTTGTAAAACGGATAGTCGTTGAAATGGTAGTTGTAGGTGGTATCCTGCTCATGAAGGTCCACGTTGTTGAAATACCGGTCATGCGTCCAGGTTATGAGCCTTTTGTACTGCATCGAGTCCGGCACCGCATATGTCTCGAGAATTCTCGGAGTATTCTGGATTATGCTGTCCCTCGCCGCGAGTATGCTGTCCTTCCTGTTAAGGATACTGTCGACCCTTGCCATGAGGATCGGCAGCTGCTGTTCGCTGATGACTTTCTTCTGTTCTTTCCTTGACAGGGAGTTGAACCATATGAGGGAATCGCGGATGGCTATGTCCGTAGAGTCCCTGGTATACAGCGAGTCCAGCAGGTGCAGCTGTATGGAGTCCCCGGCCGCCAGCAGTGAGTCTCTGGTCTGCTTCCTTGTAGGGGAGTCCTTCAGCTCTACATAATACCTGTAGCGTAATGTGTCTGTGTAGCGAAGGGAGTCGGGAGGTATGATGGTGTCCCTTGCCGTCAAGGCATTGATGGAGTCCACCTTTGACGAAATGGTCCCGATGACGGCTGCTATACCGGGATTTGAATGTATGAAAACAACGCTGTCTGAAGCTTTGGTGGCTTCAGAATCGATCGATTCCTTTATGATAGAACTGTCGGCGCCTCTGGCCTGTCTGATAGAATCGGCAACAGAAAAGATGTGCCCTGTTCTGGCTGCGTCTATCCCGAAAGACTGTATCGCAGCAATCCCTATCAGCAGTGCAGGAATCCATATTTTAGATAACAGGTTCTTCATACGAACCTGCAAAGGTAGACAAATAATTTATCTTTACAAAATATCGATTCCCGCCGTACCCAGCTCCCTGAGGGTGGCATGGTGTCCTGCTTCGTCCACGTATGCAAGCGCGGATGACAGCAGATGCACATTGAACCCGGCATTCCTGAGGTCAAGGCAACTTGCCTTGACACAGAATTCGGTGGCTATGCCGCAGACATATACGTCCTTGATATCCATGAGTTCCAGGATTTCACCCAGAGACTGTCCGGCCTTGTTGGCCCCTTCGAATCCCGAATACTGCTCCCGGTCCCTGTCGCATCCTTTATAGAATGTAAGCTCCTCCTTCATATACGGCTGGAGCAACTCGTGTACCGCCCCTCCGTGTGTTCCGGTTACGCAGTGCGGCGGCCATGTCCCTCCGTTGGCCGTAAAGGAACAATGGTCTGCAGGATGGTGGTCGCACACGAACAGTATCGGGAAGGTGTCGAGTATCTCACTTTCGTCGCCGCTCCTGTCTGCTGTCATCCTGTCTATGAATGAGGCGGTCTCTTTGACCGCATTCTTTGAATTGTGGCATGCGAGTGATCCGTCGATAAAGTCATACAGCATGTCCACTATTATGAGGGCTGAATCTGTCATGTCTGTCAAAGGCTGAAGTTGTTGATTTCCGTTACAAGTCTGTTGATGATGCCCATCTTCATGTCATACAGATGGTCTGAAATGTCCACTTTGTAATAGTGCGGGTTTATCAGACGCCTTTCGCTCGGGCTGAAATGTTTCAGCGTATCATCATAGTATGCTTTCTTCTCCATCAGAGTATGGACCGGGACGCATCTTTTGCCTCCGTCCATCACTTTGGTCTGCAGTGGTTTCGCCGTATAGGCACCTGCTTCGAATGTCTTGAACTTGTAACGGTCGTTCTCGTCATATATGGTGAAGGTCTCGCCGTTTTCTATTTTTTCTGTAAGTTCATCACCGCGCAGGCAGGTCACGTCCGCCTTGAAGATTTCCCCTTTTTCAGGGTCGTTCCTGGTGATCCTGTAGGTAATCTGGAAACCCGGGTTTATGAGCTTCGCCTTGTCTTCCGAACGTTTGAGCACAGGCTGTCCGTCTATCTGCACCAGCTTGTAGACATTGCCGAAACAAGGGTTGGCCTTGCTGGTGGCTATCGCATCTCCCACTCCGTATGAATCGATGCAGGCACCCTGCCTTTCGAGGTCGGAGATGATATACTCGTCCAGAGAATTGGTGGCGAATATCCTGCACTTGCGGAATCCGTTCTCGTCCAGTATCTTGCGGCACTCGCATGAAAGGTATGCCAGGTCTCCGCTGTCAAGCCTTATCCCGTACCCATACCGGTAGCTGTCGTCTATCCCGTTCTCCCTATAGGCACGCATGGCATTGAGAATGCCGCATTTAAGAGAATCGTAAGTGTCGATGAGCAGGATAAGTGGCTCGTTTTTGTGGGTCTTTATATAGGAGTCGAACGCTTTGTGCTCTCCTTCCACCGAGCATCCGAAGGAAGTGACGTAGCTGTGTGCCATCGTTCCTGTCGAACCGCAGCCGAACATGACTCCTGTAAGGATATTGGAGGTGTTGCTGCATCCGGCTATGACTGCCGCCTTGGCTCCGTAGGTCGCTGCCCATGGCCCGTGCGCACGTCGGGACCCGAATTCACTGACAGGTTTGTTGGTCGCCCTGCAGACCCTTGACGCCTTGGTGGCTACCGCCATCTGATGGTTCATTATGCACAGCATCGGCGTCTCCAGCACCTGGGCCTCTATCATCGGTCCTTCGACTATGATTACAGGCTGTGACGGGAAAGCTATTTCGCCCTCTCTCATCGCATAGATATTCCCTGTGAACTTCATGTGGGACAGGTAATCCCTGAACTCCGCGTACTCCGGCCCCGGAAGGAACTTTTCGAAGAAGTCCGCCGGCATGTTCCCCAGGTTCTCTACCATTTCCAGGACTTCGTCCACACCGCTTACCACGGCCCAGTTGTTATTTTCCGGTGCCTTGCGGTAGAAAAGGTTGAATATCGCGGTCTGGTCTTTCATCCCGCAGTCATAGAATGACTTTCCCATTGTGTACTGGTACTTGTCAGAGCAATAGGCGTTGTTGAGCATCGCTTTTCGGTTAAATCCGTGCAAAGTTACACTTTTTTGCCGGACAATGTTGTATTTTTGTGCCATGGAAAACAATATTTTATCAGACCTTTTCAGGGCCCGCTTCGGGGCAATGCCGGAGTCCTTCTTCCCTTTGCCTGTTTCCGGAAGCCACCGGCAGTATTTCCGCCTGGCCGGAGGAGGGGCCTCGGCCATCGGGGTTTCCGGCACCGATGCCCGGGAAAACATGGCATTCTGTACGATGGCGGGGCACTTCCGTTCCAAAGGGATAAATGTTCCTGAGATATACGGGATGAGCGGAGACGGGATGTATTATCTTCAGGAGGATCTCGGTGATATTTCACTTTTTGATTATGTCGCTGACGGACGCAGGGGAGGGGAGTACTCTCTCCGGGACCGGGAAATGCTTCTGTCCGCCGTTTCGGGGCTTCCGAAAATACAGTTTGAAGGGGCTGCAGGACTGGATTTCGGCATCTGTCTCCAGTCTTCCGTGTTTGACGGGAAAATGGTGATGTTCGATCTGAACTATTTCAAATACTGCTTTCTTAAAGCTGTAGGTCTTGAGTTCGATGAAGTGAGGCTGCAGGGTGATTTTGACCGGCTTGTGGGCGATGCGGCGGCTGTCCCTGCGGAGTCTTTCCTGTACAGGGATTTCCAGTCGCGCAATGTGATGGTGAAGGACGGTAAACCTTATTATATTGATTTTCAAGGAGGAATGAAAGGGCCTGTGTATTATGACCTTGCTTCATTCGTGTGGCAGGCCAGGGCCAGATACCCGGAAGACCTGAAAAAAGACATGATAAAGGCATATCTGGATGCGCTTGCTCCATACGCTGTGCCGGATACGGAGGAATTTTACAGGAAACTGCGGCTTTTCGTGCTGTTGCGTACGCTCCAGGTGCTTGGCGCATACGGCTTCAGAGGGTATTTCGAGAAGAAGGGGCATTTTCTGAAAAGCATCCCTGCGGCCATGCAGAATATAAGGGAGCTGCTGTCAGGCCCGTCCGGAGAATATCCTTATCTGGAAAGTGTTCTCAATGGCCTTGTCGGGGCGTTTGACGAAGGAAAGGTGAAATTCTTGCCTGAAGATGCGGCTGAGGACGATAGGCCGGCAGGCAAATCTTGCCGGAAAACCGGAATGTCCGTGTCTGCCGGAGAGGGACTGTCTGTGCTGACCGTTGATGTCACCAGCTTTTCCTATAAAAAAGGTATCCCGGAAGATGGTTCCGGCAACGGAGGGGGGTACGTGTTCGACTGCAGGTCGATCCATAATCCGGGCAAATATGACCGGTACAAATCCCTGACGGGGATGGATGCACCTGTGATAAAGTTCCTGGAGGATGACGGAGAAGTGTTCAGGTTTATGGACAATGTATATGCTCTGGTAGATGCTCATGTGGAGTGTTTTCTGCAGAGGGGCTTTACTCATCTGGCGGTAAGTTTCGGATGTACGGGCGGGCAGCACCGTTCGGTCTACTGTGCGGAAAGCCTGGCATGGCATCTTGCCGGGATTCAGAGGGTGAGGGTCCGTCTTGTACACAGGGAACAGAAAGTGGAGAAGATTTTATGAAAGCAATGATATTCGCCGCAGGCCTCGGCACGAGGCTGAAGCCGCTGACCGACACTATGCCCAAAGCTCTGGTTCCTGTCTGCGGGAAGCCCCTACTGTGGCATGTCATGACCAAGCTGAAAGCATCCGGAATCACTGACGTGACGGTCAACGTCCATCATTTTGCGGACATGATAGTCTCCTATCTGGAATCCGTGAACGGACTCGGGATGGATGTCCATATTTCCGATGAGCGGGACATGCTTTTAGAGACCGGCGGAGGAATCCGCCATGCGGAGCGGTATCTGTGCCGGCCTGCAGGTCAAGGCTCCGGGTTCGGTTCTGACGGGACCGGATATGTCTGTGGCCGGGACGTGGATTCTGTTCCGGCCGATGCCGGCAGGCTCCTTGTCCATAATGTCGATATACTTTCCGATCTGGATATCCGGTGGTTCGAGTCACAGGTACGGTCTGACGCTCTGGCCACTCTTTTGGTAAGCGACCGCAAGACCAGCCGGTACCTGCTGTTCGATGATGACATGAGGCTTGTCGGCTGGACCAATGTCTCCACAGGAGAAGTCCGCACCCCGTATCCTTCACTGGACATCGCCTCCTGCCGCATGCTTGCCTTTTCCGGCATTCACATCATTTCCGACCGCATCTTCCCGCTTTTTGCCTCCGAAGGTTTCGGTGACCGCTTCCCGATAATGGATTTCTATCTGAAGGTGGCGGACCGCTGTCCGATATACGGCGTCCCGGCGACCGGCCTGCGCCTTATCGATGTAGGTAAACCGGACTCCCTCGCCGAGGCGGAGAAATTCTGTCAGGATATAGAGCGGCATTAACCTTCCCGATAATTAGGCAGGCAAAACGGTTAATACCAATGAGTTGGCCCAGGACATATATGGACGGTCCCGTCTCGCAGAAGGGGACCGTCCTAATGAATGACAGACCAAATTACTTAAAATCAATCGAATATAAAGGATACAATCAGGAAGGTCGGATGTCCCGTTTGAAATAGACCATATCTTTCAGCGTCTTGCCGTCTTCAATAATCGGATGGTCATAGTTCTTTGTGAAAAAGTCAGTTACGGTATGCGAATGACTGAAGCCGCAGTTCCTGTAAAAAGATAAAGTTTTCATGCTGTCTCCGGTACCTGCAAGCAAGGTGTGGAAGCGGTGACTGTAATGTCCGCATAAATACTCTATCATTCTCCGGCCATAACCTTTCCGTTGGAAGCTGGGGTCGACCGCCAGATTCTTCAGTTCCAGTATGCCGTCCCCCTCATCGGTAACTACGGCTATGGCTACAGGCTTATCCTCCCGGTTCCGCATTACGAACATTTCGCCCCGATCTATGTATCTGTCGATCATGGATTCCTGTTCATCCCCGAGAAGAAGGAGGGGCAAATAGAGTTTCTTGCCGGTGGCAACAGGAAGGATCCGTACCTGGTCCGCCTCCCATTCTCTCCAGGGATGCAGGGTAAGCCGCTCGGTAACCAATTGATATTCATTCTTCTCCATATCGTCAGATTCCAGACTCAATTATATTTTCCGGCAACATGACATTTCCGATATCATCCTTCGGAGTGTTCCTGAGAAACAGCACTGGAACTATTGTATATTTTGGGGCAAACGGTAACAGTTTCGCTTTACGGAGAAGTTCGGCTGTTAACTGTTTCCCATTCTCTTGAGTTGTCCATTTGCATTCCCCGACCAGCAGATGCTTTTTATCAAGAGATTCAGCCATTACATCGAACTCGACCTGTTCCGGTTTCTTGTCCTCATTGAAAACAGACCCCCACCAGCGTTTTGCTTTGCCATAAACTGTTCCGTTGACAATGTTTCCGGTGACGGCATCGCGACACAGTTTTTCCCATTGCATACCCACATACCCGGAGAAATGAGCGGTCAACGCCTGTTCTATCGGTAAGCGACGGCCAAGTTCAATGAAAGAACGGTTAGGGACAACAAACCGATAGTAGAATGCCATAAACGGGTCTGCTATCTTATATAGGCTCTTTTTCGCATTCTTTTCATCAACGCCGAACGGGATATCTTTTTCCAGAAATCCAAGATCGATAAGTTTCTTCAATGGACGAGACAGATTCGTTGCCGGCTCATTGCATCGTGCTGCAATCTCGGAAAGCCGATTTACACCGGTAGCAATATAGGACATTATCGTCGAAGTCTTGACAATGTCCTTAACATCATCCTGAAACAGTTTTACCGGCTCCTCGTAAAGAGCGCCGTTTACAGAGAAGATGTTGTGCCATAATGCGTCGTCAAGTGAGTTTCTGTTTTCCCTCAGCTCCCAATAACGAGGTACACCGCCCCATACGGCATACTCTTCAATGGCACTCATCGCATTAAGGTTCAAAGCCTCCAGAATATACGGTAAACGTATTGGTGTAAGTCTCATGATCTCATCGGCCCGGCCATAGAGAGGTGCAGAGGCATCAAGGAATAGCCCGTACATCATATTTTGAGACGAACCGCAAAGCACAAGATTATACTTCAACTGCTTCTCGTCAACAAGTTTCTGTAATACGGACGGCAGCTCGGGAGATTGCTCCACAAGATACGGAAATTCATCCAAGCATAGAGTAAAACGCCTGTCTGCCCGATAATTGAGCGCACGGAATATAGCCTCCCAATCCGGATATGTCAACTTATCAAAATCAGGAAACACTTGTGCAATCATTTTAGCAAGCAATATTCTCTGGTGCTGAGCTTCAGAACGGTCGGCAAGAAAATAAACATCCGTGTCCGACAACACCCGTTTGATAAGCGTTGACTTACCCAATCGTCTGCGACCATACAGTACGGCCAGCGAGGATTTCTCTCTCGCAAGAGTCTCTTTCAGCCGTGCTGTTTCATCTGTTCTATCAACGAATTTCATATACCTCATTTATTATGCAGCACAAACATAATGTTTTTATTGCATAACACAAATTTCTGAGTCATATTTTTATTCAAATAGAACAAATGCCAGTGACTTGTTTTTCTTTTGGCTGCAGTATCTTCGTGACTCTGTCTTTTTTAGTTGACATCAGTTGGAGAAAAATCCACTTATTTTCGTACCTTCGCATCGGAAGAAGCAGGTGGACTTCGGACTGGAAAACGGAGTTTTCCCGTTTGGTCCCGATTCAAGGAAATGCGGCAAAACGAACGGTTTTGGACCTGAAAATACCGGCAAGAAGACATGGATAACCTTAAGCTACTCGATGACGAACAGGTCTGGCGGCTTTTCCGGGAAGGAAACCGGTGGGCATTCGAAGAAATATACAGCCGCTATCATCCTGTTCTGTCAGCGTATGGCATGAGACTTACCGGCGATGCGGACATGGTGGCTGATGCCGTGCAGGACCTGTTTGTGAAACTTATCAGAAACTGCAGCAGTCTCAAACAGACGGACAGCGTGAAATATTATCTGCTTTCGTCGCTCAGACACAAGATTTTCGATGAGTACAGGAAAAAACATCCGGCAGTCTCCCTCGAAGCCGGCGATGCCTTTTTTGCATACGATCCGGATACTCCCGAATCCGCTTTCGATGATACGGATGACGAAAAGATGAAAAAACTTGCAAGGTTGGAGAAATCTGTCTCCTGTCTGTCTAAACGTCAAAAGGAAATTCTCTATCTGTATTACGTCAAGGGATTGTCTCACAAACAGATCTCCGAAATGCTCGGAATCAACGGCCAGTCGAGCAAGAATCTTCTTTTCAGGACGATTTCCAAATTGAAGGCTTCTCTGTTAGTGTCCGCGACCCTTCTGCTGTTCCGGTTGCTCTCATGATTCATTTATTGACAGATTTCCCGGCTTTGACTGAAATGACAATGAAGCACGACCGGAATGGAGGTTTCGAAAAAAAACGGAAAATTTTCAGCATCCGGTGAGTACCGATTTGCACTTTGTACGTTTATAGGGAAGTAACTGCAGATTGATACGATGAAAACAGTAACCGGAATACTCTTGATACTTGTTTTTGCCGGAAGTCTTACCGGCATGAACGCACAGTCCCTGCAGATGGAGCGCATTGCTCCGTTGCGCAACCCTGACAGGGGCTACCATCTCGAATCGAACTTTTTCGTTCATGATTACCGCAACCCTTTCCATGACGGCCTCGTCTTTCCAGATTCGTTCATCGACGACAGGGCGGCAACGTTCGGCGCACAGGACGACAGTCTGACGCTGACGCAGCTTTATCTCTATCTGTCAGACTATGTCGACGGAGATATCCCGGAGGAAGCGTTCGACAGGATGCAGGCCATATTCGACACCATGCAGGCCAAAGGGTACAAGGCCATACTGAGATTCGCCTATAACTACAAGGGAATCGGCTTTACGGGAGGGGAGACCAAGGAGCTTATTTCGAGGCATCTGGACCAGTTGGAGCCTTTCATCCGCAAAAATCTCGGACTGATAGCGGTCTGCCAGATGGGATTCATAGGGGCCTGGGGAGAGTGGCACAGTTCTCCTCTGAGCACGGACCAGTCGGCCAAAGACATGTTGGTGAACAGGCTTCTGAGGATATTCCCGGAAGAATATTGTCTGGAACTCCGCTATCCGGCGCAGAAAAAGCTGCTGACGCTCGACAGGCCCGAGGACTGGAAAAGAATAGGGTTTTCCAATGATTATTTTACTGCCGGAGAGCATCCGCTGGCTCCGGACAATGATTTCGTGCCAGGAGATGAGAACTATGCCATGGTCCTGAAGGATTCTCCGTATTTTTTCATAAGCGGAGAAATACCGTATGCTGAAAATTCCGAGTGGGGACTTCATAAACTGATAAGCGTAGACAAAACGCTTGAAATCATGCGTGATCATCATTATTCGGCATTTGACATCACGCAGAACAATGAACTGAATATCAGGCACTGGAAAGAGTACTCCCTGACAGCGGACAAACTGGATTCTCTCGAGATATTTTACGATGATGATTATTTCAGGAATGCTGCTGGACAGCCTGTCGCAAGGTCGGCCTATGATTTCATAAGGGATCATCTCGGATACAGGCTGAATCTGGAATCCGCTTCATTTGAAAGGCGGGGACGAGATTTGCATTATGAGATATCTTTTACCAATACCGGTTTTGCAACAGTGATAAATCCTCACCAGGTGCATCTGGTATTCATCGGAGAGGACGGGAAAATCGCGGCTGACTGTCTGTTGGCTGATGCGCAGCCGAAGTCATGGCAGCCGTATGATCCCGAATCAGGCACGTATGAAGTTCTGGTTCATTCGCTTCGGGGAAAAGTGAAATTTCCTGCAGGGTCCGGCAATGACAGATATCTGGTCGGCCTGTGGATGCCGGATGCGATGGAAAACATGCACGGGATGCCGGCGTATGATATCAAATGGGCGGATGTCCCTGTGAAGTATATCGACGGTAAGGCGGTGAATATCGTGGGGGAAGTCGATTGACGGGCGGATTTGCCGGCTGCGCCCGGAATGGCAACGTAAGGAAAAGAAAAAAAGATAAAGTAGAAATACCGATGAAAGACAGGGAAACACTTTTGGATGTACTGAAACTCATGGTTCAGCGTATATCCGCCCAGGACAGGCAACTCGCTTCGCAGGTGGACGGTTCGTTTGCCGGTGTCATGAATGAAGTAGGGAAGAGAGACCGCAGGGACATCTCGTTTTACAGGTGGTGCGCAATGGCTGCCGCAGCGGCCGCAGTGGTGCTCGGCGTGTTCTTTACGGTAAATCTTGTGAATACCGGCAGAGAGCAGAGGGAAGAAATAATGGCAGCGGCATCCTGGACGAAACTGACCGTGCCGGAGGGAGAACATGTGGACATGACGCTTCCGGACGGGACCCGGCTGTACGTGAATTCAGGCTCGGAAGTGGAGATACCCTCAGTATACGATGCTGAAAAAAGAGAGATCCGGATGCGGGGTGAGGTATATATGGAAGTCGTGAAAGATGCCGAAAGACCTTTCTATGTCAAGGCGGACGATTTCGATGTCCGCGTTTACGGCACCTCGTTCAACGTGTCGGCTTATCCTGAGGACGGAGTCTCTTCGGTCGTGCTTGTCGAAGGCAGCGTGTCCGTTTCTTCTGCAGGCAGGACCATGTTCATGGAACCGGGACAGAAAATGGAGATTGCCGGAGGCAAAATGGCAGTCAGCAATGTCGAGACCATGGAATACACAAGCTGGAAAGACAGGATACTCATTACCGACGGTCAGCCGATGTCAGTGATTTTTCATAAACTTGAGCGATATTATGGAGCCGACATCGCATTTGGCGAGGAAGTTTCAGACATGATGATAAACGGCAAACTCGACTTGCAGGAGGACCTGTCTTACGTTCTGGACAATTTATGTATCCTCCTCCCTCTCGAATACGAAAAATACAAGGGTGACAGATACGTGATCTTATCTCGAAAATAGATATTACTCAACACACTAAAATCTAATAAAAAATGGAAAAGCATTATCCTTTCAGGGTAAGGCCTGTCCGCAGGCTTGCCCTCGGAGTAACCTTGGGACTGATCATGGCAGTCTCCGCCCCTGCCGCTTCGGGGGGAGGTAGGACGACTACGGAAGCAGTCCAGGTCAGGCAGGAGCTTCTTTCGGTCCGTGAAGTGATCGGATGGATAGAAGACAACAGCCGGTACATAATCATCTATCGTACCGATGTGGATCTGGACCGGAAAGTCGATGTCGAACTGAAAAAGGACGATATTCCTTCCGTGCTCGATGACGTGCTTGCCGGCACGGATCTCGAGTACAGTATCAGCGGCAGACAGATTATCATAAACCGTAAGGCTGTCTCTGCCTCCGGCAATGAAAAGAAGACTGTCACGGGAGTAGTGGCGGACAAGGCCGGAGTACCTGTCATAGGTGCGAATATTGTCGTCAAAGGCGTACCTGGAGTCGGAGCCATCACTGATATAGACGGAAAATACAGTATTTCAGTGAAACCAGGGGACATTCTTGAGATTTCCTACCTCGGATTCCGTCCAGTCGAGGTGACTGTAGGAGCAAGGGACAGGATGGATGTCATAATGCAGGAAGACACCCAGATGCTGGATGAAATCGTGGTGGTCGGATACGGCACACAGACCAAAAAGACCCTGACCGGAGCGGTATCGGTGATGGAGATGGACGATATAGAGTCATCCACCGTTTCCACTATGGCGCATGCCCTTGCAGGTAAGGCTGCCGGTCTGCGCGTTACCCAGGTCTCCGCAAAGCCGGGAGGAGGCTCTACGTTCAATATCCGAGGCGCTGCTTCGACGGGCGCCGGAAATGATCCTCTGTTCGTGATAGACGGTTTTCCTGTGACATCCACGAACTCCCTTTCTTCGGGAAACATCTACACGGAAGGGAGTACTGACAATGTCCTTGCTTCCATCAACCCTGATGATATCGAATCCATAACCGTGCTGAAAGACGCCGCTTCTACAGCCATTTATGGCGCGAGAGCCGGACACGGAGTTATCCTTATCACCACCAAAAGGGGAAAAGACCACAAACCGAGAGTGACTTATTCGGGAGCAGGCTCGGTACAGGTGCCGAGAACGAATTACAAGGTGCTTGATACCAGAACGTTCATGGATATGCGTAACAGACAGGCATACGAAGAATATCTTAAATCTTACGGATTGGGTATATATGAAGGCTATGTGGCCAAGCCTGCGGACGGCGTTATTCCGGAGTTCGTGCCGACATACACCAATGACGAGATTTTGAATGCCGAGGGTACGGACTGGCTGGATGAAGTGATGCGTACAGGCTATATGCACCAGCACAATATTTCCGTGAACGGAGGTACCGACAAGACCCGTTACCTGGCATCGGTCAACTATATGAACCAGGAGGGTATCGTCAGGAACAACGGATTCAACCGGTTTTCCGCAAGGTTGAACCTCGACCAGGACTTCAACAAATACATATCCGCCGGCCTGAATGCGAGCTACACGAGGAACTCTTATGACAACGTTCCTTTGGGTGACGATGTCAATGAATACTCCGGAGTGCTTACCTCCGCCATCCAGGCGAATCCGGCCAATCCGATATATGACGAGAACGGGGATTATTATATAGACCCGATGCGTTCTACCGTACCTAATCCGGTCTCTCTGCTTGAAATACAGGACAAAACGGTGCTGGACAGAATCATGGCTTCGGCATTCGCAGTGGCCAGGCCGGTGGACGGTCTTCAGATAAAATTCCTTCTCGGAGCCGACAAGAGTTTCCAGAAGCGGTCTTCATATCTGCCGAGCACGACCCTGCAGGGCTCCTACAACAATGGCGAAGCCAACATTTCCCAGGAAGAACAGACTACCTATCTGATGGAGCTGACGGCCCAGTACGAAAGACATTTCGGAGACCATTATCTCAAGGCATTGGGCGGCTATTCGTTCCAGAGATTCGAGACTGCAGGAGTGTCTGCAGGAAACAAGGACTTCATCACGGATGCCTTCGGATACAACAACCTCGGCTACGGCTCATACGCCAAACCTTCCGTAGGCTCCTGGGCTTCCATAAGCAGCATTGCATCCACATTTTTCAGAGTCAATTACTCTTATGCGAACAAATATCTTGTAGAGGCTACATTGCGTGCTGACGCGGCATCGAACTTTACTCCTGAAAACCGCTGGGGATTCTTCCCGTCAGTAGCTTTGGGGTGGCTTATAAACGAGGAAGGCTTCATGGACGGTACCGAGAACTGGCTTTCGCAGATGAAACTCCGTGCATCGTACGGTCAGACCGGAAATTCGAATGTCGGCTACAGAATCAATGATTATTATGCCGTTGGCAATGAAACCATCCTGGGAGGAGTGAATGCTACCGGAGTATATGCGGCAGGCCTTGGAAACCCTGATCTGACATGGGAAACCACCACCGAACTTAATATCGGTCTGGACATGGCATTCCTTGACAGCAGGATAGCTTTTACGGCAGAGTATTTCAACCGCAGGATTACCGACCTTCTCGTGACCGACAAACCGCTGCTGTCGTACAATGAAGTGCAGACGATTGCCGCCAATCAGGGAGCGACGCAGAGCCAGGGTTTCGAATTTACTCTCAATACGGTGAACATGAGGAAAAGCGATTTCGAGTGGAACACTACCCTCACGCTGTCCCACTATGAAGACCGTTGGCTCGACAGAGGCCCGAACTGGGTTTCCCAGCCGTACCAGAAAGAGAACGACCCTATCCGTGCATGGTGGTCTTACGAAGCCGAGGGTATACTTCTGCCGGGAGAAAAGGCCCCGGCGCATCAGCCTGATCTGGTGCCGGGCATGATGAAACTCAAGGATCAGAACGGTGACGGACTTCTCAACCAGTACGACATGGTGTATGTCGACAACGGTGACCCGAAAGTCATATACGGTCTGAACAACAGTATCAGATGGAAAAATTTCGATTTCAGCATCTATTTCTATGGCGAAGCCGGGAGAAAGAGAGATGCGAGCTATTATGAGAACTGGACCAGGATGGACAATGGCGCCAACGTGTCTACCTATGCTTACAAGGCATTCAGCAGCATGAATCCGGATTCACGGGAGCCGGGCTATGTCAGAGGCGGCGACGGCTGGGGAGACTGGTATGTAAAATCCATCTATTTCATACGTTGCGGCAATATCACGCTCGGATACAGGATACCGATAAAAAAATCCATCTGCCAGAATTTCCGGGTATATGTCGACGTGACTAACCCGTTCGTAATTACAAACTGGACGGGTCTCGACCCTGAAACAGACAATGGAAGCTATCCGTATCCAAATGTTTCGTCATTCAATTTAGGCCTCTCAGTTACATTCTAAACAATGGTAGTAAGATGAAAAAAACAATATATTCGATCGCGTCCGTCCTGCTGCTGATGACTTCATGTGAACTGGAGCAGGTGACTTACAATGAGATAAATCCGGACATATTCCCTCAGAGCGCATCCGATGTCGAGGCATTGGTCAATGCGAGCGTATATTATGTATTCCAGCCCTGGAGCATATTCAATCCTGCCGCGGGGTATCAGACGACTTCCGAGATGGTGACCGACTATGCGGAGAATTCCTGGGGATGGACTACGGTGTACAATACGTACGAAGCCAATGACTGGCATATAGATGATCCGGGGAGATGCGTATATACGAACTGGGTGAAATACCTGTCCTCGATGATACTTGCAGAGGACAGAATCAAGGATGTGGATATCCCGGAAGACCTGATGGCCCGCTATATGGCTGAAATAAAATGCGGCAAGGGTTTCCTTGCATATATCATGTACGACATGTACGGTCCGATTCCGATTCCGGATCTGGAGACCTTGAAGAATCCTGTCGCGCAGATCATCGTTCCGCGTCTTAGCGAGGAAGCCATGCAGGAGTTTATCGAAACGAATCTCATCCAGGCTGCGGAAGATCTCCCGTATACATACGAAGAAGCCGATTACGGGCGCTTTACCAAAGGTCTGGCCAAAACTCTTCTGATGAAGCTGTACATGATGACGGGACGCTGGGATGATGCCGAAACTGTCGGCAGGGAGATTGTGTTCGATGATCCCATGTATCCTTATGAACTTGTACAGGACTATAATTCCCTCTTTTCACTGTCGGGAGAGCGGAACAGCGAGGTCATCTATTCATCGGTAGCGAAAGCCGGAATCATTACTCATCAGTATATAGCTCACGTGCTTCCATCGGATTATCCTACAGCGGGAGACATCACCAAATGGGGCGGTTTCAAGATTTCGTGGCCCGTATACTGGACATTCGAGGAAGGTGACAAGAGGCTCGACAGAATCATCGCCGAATATACCACCGAAGGCGGAGTCACTCATAATTACGACAATGACCGTCCTCTCGGGCCTGGAAGCGGCGTATTGTACTACGGTGCAGTTCCTTTGAAGTACGATCTGTCCAGCGGGACTGTCGGAACGGAATGCGAAATAGACATGCCGATATACCGATATGCCGATGTGCTGACCCTGCTTGCCGAAGCGATAGTGCGCAACGGGGACGCAGTGACGCAGGAGGCTGTAGATTTGCTGAATCAGGTCCGGACTACACATGGAGGACTGACGGCTTATACGCTGAGCGACCTGTCTACCGTGACTGTCTTCCTGGACAAGCTCCTGGAAGAAAGAGGGCATGAATTCTATTATGAAGGAATCCGCAGATCCGATCTTATCCGTCACGGAAAATTCATTGAAGCTGCACAGTCGAAAGCTCAGTGGGCCGGACAGACACAGGATGCCATAGACAAAATCGCGACATTCACGGACGGACGTTATAAATATGAAAGATTCCCGATACCTACATCCGTGATAAACGAGGGCAAAGGCATCATTACCCAGAATCCGGGATTCTAAGAACCTGTTTGAAATTTTTTCAAAAATTCTTTTGGAGATATGAAAAAAATTATGATGATACTTCCCGTCCTTGCGCTCATGTCCGGGTGCAAGACGGAAACATACGAACTTGTGATCCCGATGTCGGGAATAAACGTCACTTCTCCGGCTGACGGAGCTTCCGTGGACTTGAACGACATGGATCTGGATATCGTGACATTTTCCTGGGATCAGGCCCAGGAAGCAGGCGCGACCCTGATATTCAGTGCTGCAAAAAATCTGAAAACCAGCGTGACCATAGATGCCGGAAAGGGTGTCTCATACGATGTCACTCCTATGGATCTCAATACGATAGCTTCTCAGCTCGGAATAGTCGCCGGCTCCTCCGGAATGCTTTACTGGACCGTGAAATCTTCGGACAACATGGCAGCGGCGGCCTCGTCCGTACATACCATCAATGTGTCCCGAATCGTATCCAAACTGAGAACTCCAGCCGACCAGAGCGTCCTGGAACTTCTTGTGGATGAGCCGGAAGCGGAAACCACATTCTCCTGGGACGGTGAAGGTCAGGAAGGTACGGACTATTCCATCGAATTCTCCACTGATGCAAACATGACCGGAGCATTCTCCATCGACGGCCTTACGACATCTTCGGCTTCCGTATCGCTGACTGCCGACCAGGTGCAGACCGTCATCGAGCAGTTCGATATAACCAGATTCTCCCAGAATACTTTCTACTGGAACGTGAAGAACAATACTTCGGGAGACTACGTTTCGAGGGCTTCCGGAGTGGTCAATATCAAGGACATGCTCAGATTTACGGATGTGCGCGGCGAAAACGGCGGGGAGGTAAACCAGTACCGTGTGGCGAAACTGGAGTACAACGGAAAGACTGTCTACTGGCTTGCGGAAAATTTCAGGAGCGCTTATGCCGCTGACGGGACTCCCCTCACACGCGGAACGGAATATCAGACGCTTGCCGAAAACGATCCTGACTGGTGCTCTACTCCGGAGGAAAAGGCTGCGGCACGCAAGGCATACGGCAATTACTATACTCTCGATGCCGCTCTCAAGGCCTGTCCTGAAGGATGGAAACTGCCTACGTACGATGACTGGAGGGAACTTTACGATGCGGCTGGAGTGGCCGGCAGCTATATTGTTCTGAAATCGCCGGATTATTACAAACCTCAAGATGCCGTAGCGGAAAAAGCAGATGAATTCTGGGGAGCCTGGGGACTGAATCTTGTGTCCGCCGGACAATGGTGGGGCAACGGCAATCCAGCTGATCTTACCAGCGATTACTCTGAGCATATTTATTCGCTCGCAGACGAAATGCCTGACGGCAACTGCGTGTTCGTGCAGTCTGCTGCCGGTACGCAATTCTGGCCTCAAACCAGTGCCGGCGCCCCTGCCAGATATTACTATATTGGTAAATAATTTATACTAAATTTGCGGAAAATTATGAAAAATCATAACAGAATATGCTTCGGAGCGATTTGTCTGCTTCTGTCGTTGGCTGCCCTTTCCGGCTGCACCGAAACCTTGACGGTGGAAGCCGGGCAGTACAAGGACTATTCGTACAATCCCGGCGAAACCGGAGATCTTGAAAGGACAGACATTGCGCCGCTGCGCAACCCAGACCGGGGCTTCTTCGTGGAATCGAATTTCCTGCTCCAGAAGGCGGGAAGCCAATATAAAATGTACAATCCGTATGTACAGACAAATGAAGGCGTTTTCACCGAGACCGACCCTGCTACGGTATATGCCGCACGTATGGAGTCCTACGGGGATTTCGACAGGGACAGTCTGACTTTGGTGCAGCAGTATGTCTATCTGAGTCCGTGGATTTCGGAAGACCTGGATCAGACGGCAATTGACCTTACAAAGGAAATTCTGAATGCCGTCAAATCTTCCGGCCTGCAGACATTGCTCAGGTTTGCCTATTCGTACGACCGTGAGAATTCGATAGCGGATGATATTACCTTGGACCATGTGAAAAGACATATATCGCAGCTCTCCGAAGCAGGCATCTTTTCTGACTACAAAGGAACGATAGCTGCACTCCAGTCCGGATTTTTCGGCGACTGGGGAGAATGGGCCGGAGTTGACGATACTGAGCGGAAAGGCGTCATGGATGCCCTTCTCGATGTGTTCCCGGAGGAATATTCCCTGGAAATCAGGTATCCTGCCGACAAGAAACGCCTCGGTTTCTGCGATGATGCGGCAGTATCGGCCCGGATAGGGTACAACAACGATTATTTTACTGCCGGCACCCATGCCATGGCTTCCGGCAATGACTATGTCGGCGAGGACTATACACAGGTAAAGGACGAAGCTGAGAAATACAATGCCTATATTTGCGGCGAACTTCCGCAGAACGAGGGCGGGACATGGGGCCTGTCGGACCTCCTCCCTTTGACCGATGTGCTCAAGACGCTGAAAGAGCACCGTTATTCGTCACTGGATGTGAGCCAGAACTATGAACTCAATATCACGAACTGGAAGTCGCAGACCGTTACTGCCGATATGCTGGCCTCTTACGAAATACTTTTCGACGAGAGCTATTTCATGAATGAAGAGGGCAAGGAAGTCTCGCGCAGTTTCTTCGATTTTGTCCGCGACCATTTGGGATACAGGCTGAATCTCTCATCCGAATCTGCCGTGAGTGCCGAAGGCGGACAGCTTTCATATGATCTGTCTCTGACCAACACCGGTTTCTCTACGGTGGTCAATCCCAAGGAAGTCTATATCGTCCTGATAGCTTCCGACGGAACCATAGCGCAGAAAATAAAGACCGATGCCGACCCCAAGACCTGGGTGCCATGGTCCGATGACCCTACGGCTGCCGATGTACATACGGTTTTAGGCACGGCATCCCTGACTGCATCATCAGGTACATACAAGGTGGGTATCTGGATGCCTGATCCGAATATTACCGATACTGCGGTTCCTGCCTCCGGCGATGCGCAGTTCGATATCCGCTTTGCCCTGAACGGCGCCGTGACCCACTGGTGGTCTGCGGACAAGTCTGTCATGGTCAATGTCTTTTCTGAAATCACCTTTTGACATGTATTCGTCAAACTGATATACGTATGAAAAAAACGTTGACAATATTTTTGCTGATGTGCCTGTGGACTGCGAGTCTGCAGGCACATCCTGTGAAAGACATGCTCGAGCGCATCGATAAGGGCGCTTCGCGCAAATTCGTTTTGGAACTGGTCGAAACGGACCGGGCTTTCTTCGAGCTGGACCAGAAAGGAAACAAGGTTGTGGTGCGCGCAGACAGCTACGTCGACATGGCTGCAGGCGTGAACTGGTATCTGAAATATTATGCCGGAGTGCACCTGTCATGGAACTGCATGAAAGCCGAACTGCCGGATGTGCTGCCTCCCGTTCCCGAAAAGGAAAGACATGAGACGGATCTGCCGTACCGGTATTATCTGAATTACTGCACATACTCGTATTCCATGGCATTCTGGGACTGGGAACGCTGGGAGCAGGAGATAGACTGGATGGCTCTGCACGGGATAAACCTGCCTCTGTCCATCATCGGGATGGAAAGCGTGTGGAAAAATGTTCTCGAAAGGCTCGGGTATACTTCTGAAGAGGCCGACAGTTTCATTGCCGGACCGGCATTTCAGGCCTGGTGGCTGATGAACAACCTCGAGGGATGGGGAGGTCCGAATACCGGCGGCTGGTGTGAAAGACGGATAGAGCTGCAGCACAGGATTCTGGACAGGATGAGGGAATACGGGATGAAACCGGTATTCCCAGGCTATTCCGGAATGCTGCCTCATGATGCGGGAGAGCGTCTCGGCATCGGTATTTCGGACCCTGGATACTGGAACGGATACCATCGTCCTGCTTTCCTTCAGCCTGGCAGCCGGGATTTTGCCGACATAGCCGCCCTATATTACGAGGAACTCGAAAAACTGTTCGGGAAGACGGATTATTACAGCATGGACCCTTTCCATGAGGGAGGGAGCATCGAAGGAGTGGACCTTGCCGCCGCCGGGAAAGCGATATGGACTGCCATGAAACAGGCCAATCCGGACGCAGTCTGGGTCGCTCAGGCATGGGGCAACTGCCCGTACGATGACATGATCCGCGAACTGCCTGCAGGAGACATGATAGTTCTAGACCTTTATTCCGAAAGCCGTCCGCAATGGGGCGATCCGGCATCATCATGGTACAGGAAAGATGGTTTCGGACAGCATGACTGGATATATTGCATGCTGCTGAATTTCGGCGGAAATGTCGGGCTGCACGGAAAAATGGACCATGTCATAGACGAATTCTACAAGGCCCGGGAGTCGTCCTTTTCCGCGACGATGAAAGGAGCTGGTCTGACCATGGAGGGAATCGGCAACAATCCGGTCATGTACGAACTCCTCATGGAACTTCCGTGGCGGGATGAAAAATTCACCAAGGAAGAATGGCTCGGGAATTATCTGTCTGCAAGATATGGCCGCAGCGACGGCAATGTCTCCGCGGCATGGAAGATACTTTCCGAAACCATATACAATGCTCCGGACTTTTCGACCCAGCAGGGGACCTATGAGTCGATATTCTGCGCAAGGCCTGCGATGGATATTACCCAGGTGTCCTCCTGGGCCGAGACTCAGGACTATTACTGGCCCGAAGATGTGATAGATGCGGCGGGCAGGATGGTAGCGGCATCGGAAGGATTCAGAGGAAACGACAATTTCGAGTATGACCTTGTCGATATCGTCCGTCAGGCTGTCGCGGAAAAGGGACGGCTTGTCTACAGGGAGATGCAGGAGGCCTGGAAAGACCGTGATGCGGAAAGGCTTGCCAAACTTTCCGATGCTTTTCTGAAACTGATTCTATGTCAGGACAGGCTTCTTTCCACAAGAGCGGAATTCATGGTCGGCAGCTGGCTCGAAGACGCGAAGGCCCTCGGCTGCACATCACAGGAAAAAGACTGGCTCGAATGGAATGCCCGGGTCCAGATAACGACATGGGGAAACAGGACGGCGGCGGAAGCCGGAGGACTCAGGGATTATGCCCACAAGGAATGGAACGGAATCCTGAAAGACGTTTATTACAGACGCTGGAAAACATGGTCGGATGCGCTTCTGACAGCTATGCGTGCCGGAAAGGAGATGCCTGAAATCGATTTCTATGCGATGGATGAGGAATGGACCCGCAGTCATGACGGCTATCCGTCTACCCCTCAGGGTGACCCTGTGGATGTGGCGAAGTCCGTTTATGCCGAATGCCTCTCTGTTCCGTACGGCAACATGCAGAGAGAAAGGCGTACGGTCCTGTTCGAAGACAGGGAAAACGGATATACGGTCATGCCGGATTCTTCTTTTGCCGTCGGAGCGGCAATACTGAACTCTCACATGCCTGTCCGCAGGATGATCAGGGTTGTAGGCGGAGCTTCCCTGCCGGAGCCGTTCACGGCTCGCGGCGAGACGCTTTTCCGCGAGGCTGAATATCTGATAGATGATTCCCTCGATTCCTTGGTTACCGCGAACGAGAAGTATTCCCTGTACTTCAAAGGCAACGGTGACAGTTTCGAAAGGGTCGCGTATTACCGTATCGGGGGCATGCCGTCGGGAAAATTCACGGCCGTCCTTCCGGTAGTCATGAGGGATTCCCTGTGTTATGACGGGGACGGCCATGGCTTCGGACTTGAAATGGAGGTATATTATGCCAAGCCGGGCCGGGCGGCACAGGATATTTATGACAGTCCGGATACGGTATTCCGTCTGTCTGTCCCGAGAGGGACATCCGATGTTTTCGAGGAAATCACCGCCGACTTTGAAGTGGAAAAAGAGGTCGCCTGCATCTTGATGAAAGTAGGCGGGACCGGATTCAGCGGCGTGTGCCGGGTAGAGTCGCCTTATCTGCTCCGGGAAGGAAAACGGTTTGTCGATATCCCGTTCGGCAAGTTTTCCGAAGTCGGGAAGGACAGTACGGATTATTGGGTGGGGTGCAACCTTTCCGTCCACAGCTGGCCGCGGTGGCGCCTGTCTTTCAACGGCAGGACCTGCTTCGAAGGCAATGTTTTCGACCGCGCATCGAATATCGCCGATTTCTATATCCCATTGCCCGGGTGGGTCGGGGGCAGCGGAGTTTTCAACCTTACCCTCGTATCCGAGCCTCCGCAGACCGTGTTCCCTTATGTCCTGAGATCTTTCGAACTTTTGGAGGAGCCGGCAAGGAGTTTCGAGGCGGTATCCGTTCCGAAATATGTTTCAGTCGGAGAGGATGCCGGGATTCTGATAGAAACGAATGCGGAAAATGTGCTGTTGGAAGTTTCTGCCGCCTCCGGCAATGCGATATCCCCGGCCCGTCAGACTTTGTCCTTTCCCGAGCCCGGACTTCATGCGGTGCCTCTGCATGGCGCGGCGTGCGGGACAGATGTGCCGATAAGGCTTTCGGACGGGGACAGGACAGTGGAAGTGGCAGTCTCCCAAGTGCTCGAGCACGGATATGATCAGGTGTACCTCTCTTCGGGAGATGAAATATATGTCGACAAGACAAGGCCTGTCTATGATTATTTTTTCAAATGGTATGTCTCTGCCCGTATCGGCAACTGGTACCAGTTCCGTCCTTCCTACCAATGGAGCGGTTTCAGGGAATGGACTCCTGAATTCATAGACCGTTACAAGACGCTTTTGTGCGGACTGAACATGCCGTATGCATGGCAGGCGGAGGGCAGAACCCTTGCCGGAAGCAGGCTGAATCCTCCTGCGGAAGCGCTTTCATCACCGATGTTCCGGGGCAAACAGTCTCATGAAAACGACGGCGGATACAATTACTGGAGACATTTCCTGTACGAAGGCCTGTACAGCGATCTTGCCGCCCGGGCGCGTCCGTACGGAGGCATATTCGCCAGGCACAGACCTATATATACCGATAAGGGGGTATTCATCCATTACGACCCGTACAAGGTCACTGATATGGCTGACGGGGCGCGGTACCTTGTCGACAATCTCCGTTATTCCAAGGGCGGGAGTATCAGGCATACCGGCCCTTCGACCTTTTTCCGGTATCTGTATCGGGCAGGTTATCAGTGGCTCGGCGCCGAACAGATGTACGGACCTGAAGAACTCGTCATGTCATCGCTGCGAGGAGCGTCTAAGGCATATTCCAGACCGTCGTACGGCTCTCTTCACGCGATGCAGTGGGGTACGGGGCCGTTTACCGCTGCGGAGCATCCCTTGTGGCTTTACATGTCTCTCGCGACGGCCTACATGCACGGCTCTTCGCATATCAATACGGAAGAAGCCCTGTGGACCGATGAATATGCAAATGACAGGTATTCGGAGTCCGGCAGGCAGCATCGTTATGCCCAGAACAGGATATTGGATTTCATACAGACGCATACGCGCAGGGGTGAGCAGGTCAGCCGCATAGCTGTGGTCCAGGGCCGGAACGATGCGTGGAATGTGTGCAACAGGGGGACACTGTGGTCCCAGGAAGGTGAAAAGTGGGCTTTCAACGATGCATCCCGCAGTTTCGATCTGTTGAAAGTCTTTTATCCGAATCATTTCGTCGGCTGGTGCACTACCGAGAACATGTTTACGGATACACCGTACGGAACCGTGGATTTGGTGCCTGTCGAAGCGCCTGCCGATGTCTGGAACAGGTATGAGGCGGTGGTTTTCCTCGGCTGGAATACGTATGATGAGTCGGATTTCGTCCATCTTGAAGAATTCGTACGGGAAGGAGGAACGCTTGTCCTGTCTGCAGCCCATCTCAATGCGGAACTCCGGCCGGACAGGCCTGTCCGTTTCCCGGAAAACGATTCTCTGTTACGCAAGATGTTGGGCCGGGACTACAGGGATTTGAAAGGCCGGGTGGAAAAGGAGTATGGCGCCGGAAAGATAATCTATTATGCCGGGAAATGCTATCCGGCAAATGATCTGGTCAGAGCCGGTTACGAGAACGATTTGCGTGAACTCGCGGAAAGCATCCTCTCGCAAGACCTGCAGGAAGGGTGGATAGCCGCATCGGAGAACGTAAGCTACACCGTATGGGAACATGATGGCATACGGACTTTTTATCTGCTGAATACGGACTGGAAAGGCAGTTCTCCGGCAGAAGCCGTCTGGAGCTGTTCGGGGAAGGATTTCTCTTTCAAGGTCCGTCATTATTGCATGGAGACACTGCATCAGTGCGGCAGCTTCGCCATCCTGCCCCGCTCCAATACCACCGATATACTCAATATCCAAGTGCCGGAATCCGGTCGGACCGGTGATACCGTTATCGTGCAGACGACCGGTCCGGACGTGCTTGAAATCATGGATGCGGCAACAGGCCGCCATTACGGGATTTCCATCCCTTCCGCCGGTGTCCACAGTATTGCCCTTTCCGAAAAATCAGTTAAACCGCTCTAAAAGTGACAACCAATTTCAGGGAAGGTCATGGCACCTGCAATTTTCGTGTAAAAATAAGAAAAAATCAGGATTCTTGATCGGGAACTGCAAAAATAAGCGGGTTACCGACATAAAATAAATCGTTTGGCATTTCGGCGTATATACATCTTGCGGCAACAATATTCTTACGGATGTATATGCGGTCAGATATGCAGGAGAGGATGACTGGAAGATGCTACCCTCAATAGAGGGCTTCGAATATGAAAGCGGCTATTATTATGGAATAAACATCTTCAGAAAAAGTCAAGTTTTTTGCGTAGAAAACAAGACTTTTGTATCTTTGTATTTAGAAACGTAATGACTATGGTTATCTCAAAGCAAATTCAGGACACACTCAATTCAATACCACCAGGCAAAGTATTTACCATTGCCGATTTCAATGTTGTCCCAAAATATCAGCCGGCTTTGGTCAAAGCACTCGGCAGACAGATTGCAGCCGGAAACATCAGCAAAATCTCAAAAGGCAAATATTTCAAACCGAAACAGACGGTTTTCGGTTCGCTGAAGCCTCCTGTAACGGAAGCAGTAAAAGATTTGTTAGAGAAAAACGGCAAACCTATAGGCTACATTACCGGAATACCGGCATTTGCCCAGATGGGACTGACAACACAGATTACTTCAGCAATTACAATCGGAACGAATAAGTATCGCCGGCCTCTGAAAAGAGGGGAATATACCATATCATTCATTGTACAGTCCAATGCCATCACTGAGGAGAATATCCCGTTGTTACGTATACTTGATGCCATAAAACTGATACGGAATATTCCTGCGGCAACACCGGACGATTTCATAATCAATATCAGCAATCTGATCGGCAATCTGTCGGATAAAAGCAGGGAGCACCTATGCACTTTGGCGGAAAACTATACCCCGTATGTTCGTGCACTGCTGGGAGCAATCCTTGAAAATATCGGCTCGGACACATTCGGACTTGGTAAAACGCTCAATGGCGTCACAACATATAAGCTCCCCGTCTCCGAACAAGCATTACCCACCAAATCATCCTGGAACATCGTAGAAATATGAAACTGCACGAGAATCCACAACTTTTCGCTGACGCAATAGAAGCCGCTTCCCGTCCGATAGAAGAAGGTGGTCTCGGCATAAAAAGCATCTTTATAGAAAAAGACTATTGGATATGCCGCTCACTGTCTCTTATGGTAACAGGAGACAAGGGGAGCCAGGCCATTTTCAAAGGAGGGACAAGCCTTACCAAAGCCTATGGTATCGGAGCCAGATTTTCCGAAGATATAGACATCGCCATAGCCGAAGCGTGGACATTGAGCGGCAATCAACTCAAAAATCTTATACGGCGAACAGCAAAGAATATGACAGCCGGACTAGAAGAACTGGTAATCCCCGGTCTGACAAGCAAAGGCTCGCATTATCACAAAGCGTTCTACACTTATCCAAGAACTGTAGATACACCACAGACAGGCTTTATCAAAGCCGGGCAGATTCAGGTGGAGATAAACAGTTTTGCCAATCCATATCCCTTCGGACCTAAACGGCTGTCAAGTTTCCTTACGGATTTCCTGCAACATTCAGGAAACCCTCATCTGATAACAGAGTATGAGATGCAGCCATTTATTGTCAATGTCCTTGACAAAAAACGTACACTTACAGAGAAACTCGTTTCTCTTGTCAGATGCTCACTTGCAGATGCGTATATGCCGCAACTTATTGCCAAAATCCGCCATTTCTATGACTTGTACCATCTTCTTCAGGATAACGAATGCCGGGAATATCTATATGGAAGAGCATTTACAGAGGACTTCCAGTCATTGCTTGAGCATGACAGGGAGAGTTTTGACAAACCCGAAGGATGGTGCGACAGATCTCTGAAAGAATCCCCGTTGATGACAGACTTGCCGAAGATATGGAGGACATTACAGGAAAAATATCTGCAGGAATTGCCGGATCTGGCATATCGTCAGATTCCGTTACCTGAAACTATAGAAAAAAGTATCACTGAATTAATGGATGTGCTTCATAGCAGGCTTCTGGCGTAGCATACGCCAGAGGCCGTGATGGACAGGGAGTCTTGCGAGGCTTTCCGAAGCAAGTCTCCGACCTATGCAAGACAAAGTCGAGAATTAGTCTGGTGTCCGAATACAGAAAAATTTGCCCCCCCCGAAGAAAAATTCTTATAATTGTCGATGATATAACGATAAAGGCATGCAACATGAAACCAGGAAATTTCATAAGTATGATATCAGCAGGCATATCAGCTTTAATCAGCGTGGGCTGTAGCATCAATGACGAGCCGGAAGGCAGTCAGGTCATGGATTATCAGGAATATGAAGTGGTCGTAGCCTCGAAGAAAGTTCCCGGAGTAGTGACTTCATGCGGTAATAAGTTCCTGACGGATGTATATGCAGTCAGATATGCTGGTGAGGATGAATGGAAGATGCTGCCTTCGATATCCGGTTTTGAATATGAAAGTGGCTATGAATATACTTTGCAGATAAGCAGGACGGACTATCTGGACTACAGTATGGGCGAGCCCGCCTGGACTGAATATGCCTTGATAGAGGAAATCTCAAAAGAGACGAAAATATCGGAGAATCTCCCGAATAACTTCATTCCGGAATGGTATTTTAAGCAATATTGTGCTGATGTAGACGATTTTGCATACAAGGTTGAAGCGGAGCAGCCGGAGTCGGTAATAAACGACATCGGGAATAATCCTGAATTTTCCTTCAATGACGGCAAACTCTGTATGGCTGGCCTTAGCCAATGGCTCCTGCTTGACTCGAATAATAATGTAGAGAGCTGGGGTAGGCTGAAAAGAGTATCAATGAGCGCCGATGAAATGCCGGAGATATACAGGATATTCCCTCCGGATGATGTCGGTATAAGAGGTTACGGCCGTCTCGAATTTATGGAGTTGGGAGAAGACGACAACAGCCTGATGCAGTTCGACATATTTTTCGCTCCCTCGGCGAGATCAAAGGCTGACCAGCCGATATCGCATTCTTTCCGACTCTGGCTTTATAAGGATCTGACAGAAGAGTACAAGGAAAAATATCCTGATGCCGGAGTGGAAGCCGTTGTTATCCGTTATTGCGTGGAGAATACCTATTTGACAGAGTAGCCTGTTTTTCCGAAACTTGAAGTGTCGGGTTTTTCCCTGCCAAGACCGGAGAAAAAAGGGTAGCTGCCAGAATAAGGAGCCACAGATTCCCGGTCAATGGATTATATGCCCTGATGAGTTCGGTAAAGCCATTTCCACCGGCAAGTCCCGAAGTAAATTCAAAGATGACAGTCAGCAGTACCCAGACTGTTCCGATCAGCCACCTTTCTTTGTTGGTACTGTTTTTTATCACACGGGGAAACATAAGCCACGTAATCAGCAAGATCAGACCGCTTAAAATGATTCCGCTAACAGGCAAGGACCAATTCGGCCCGATTACAGAAAGTAATACATATTCCCTCAGCCCTCCATTGAGAATGGCCACAGGGATGAAACATATCCAGATTATAAGGGATTTCAGGATTTTCATCGGACGGCAGTTTATATTTTATCTAGCATTATCTCGATAAGATGCGAGGCGTTCATGTTGCGGGCGACACCTCGGCTGATTTTGTATGAAAACAGGATTGTATCCGACAGTCCGATTTCAAAACAATAATTAAGGAACCTGTCCGGATACCGGTTCTCCAGATCCGTTATTCCGAGATCATGGGTGGCGATTATCCCGGATACATCATGTCTGGAGAGTTCTTCAAGGATGAGTAATGACCCTTTGAGTTTATCGCTCGAATTGGTCCCTTTCAGGATTTCATCAAGTATGACCAGGGTGTAAGTGTGCGACTTGACATGTTCAAGCATCTGCCTCAGCCGTGACAGTTCTGCCTGAAAATATGATGTGTCTTTGGAGAGATTGTCTACAGTACGCATACTTGAAAACAGGGATATCGGGACAAAGGCAAACCGCCTGGCACATACTGCGACACCATTGGCGGCAAGGATGAATGACACGCCTATTGTCCTCAGGAATGTGCTTTTGCCGGCCATATTGGCACCTGTGACAATGGCGATATTGCTCCTTTTCAAAGCGAAGCTGTTTGGAACACCGTTCCTGCCCGACAGGAACGGATGGACTATGTCCGACGCTTCAATGATTGTCCCGGACGGGGCGTCGAGAATTTCTCCGTACTTATTGTCAGGGTTATTGAAAACATAAGTGCCGAAACTTGCGAGAGCATCGATCTCGGCAATTTTGTCAGTCCATCCTGTTATGTGAGAACCGTATCTGGATATCCATTTGAAGAACATTTTCGAAACCATGATATCATACATTATGGTCCCGTTGAGAAGAAGGTACAGCAGGAAATTCCCTCTCATGTCATAAAGATTCAGTATTTGGGAGAGATGCCCTAGTGCCTTGAGACTTCCCGTCCCGTCATTGAAAAGGCTTTGCCTGGACTTGCTTAACAGTTCTGATTTGAAATCGGAGGTCTGGATATCCTTCAATATATCCATATATCTGCTGCACTCTTTGTACAGGCTGTCGGTGATGAGCATCATCCTGTCGGTTCTTTTCCCGGAAAAGAATATCACAAGATGCTGGAGTATAAATAGTGCGCAGAATATTATCGGCGAAACAAAACCTGCTATCCATCCGGCGAGAGACAGGACAGTTATGATGGAGAGTATCTGCGGAATAGGATCTTTCATAAAAAGACTCTTCCGAAGCGGCTTTGCTATTACATCCGCCAGATGGTCCAGTTCTTTCCCGATATGTCTGTTCGAGTGGAACTTTATCCTCCATTGTGGAAATGCGACGAGTTCTTTTATCGCTTCCTGCCTTTTGAATATAATGTCTGTATCCGATGGGAGATCAGTCAGTTTCCTGGCCAGATTTTCTTTCCCTTTGAGAGTGACGGTCCTGTTTATCCTGTTGAACAGCGAGTCAGGTCCGAAGACGTCAAGATCGTATGAGTATTCATGATGCAGATCTATGAATTCCGTTCCGTCCTCAAACGGGGAGAAATCATTATGGAAGTACGAGAGTTCATTTTCGCACACCTTTCGCCTGGACTGGAGATCCCTGATTTTCCTATTGAGGATCGCATCGGCTTTCAGTGCGGCAACATACAGAATTACGGATATCGCAATCGATATGAATCCCGGCACATTGCCTCTATTCCCTACGGTATACCATATCGAGGCTATTATGCAGCAGAAAAGAATCAGTTTGCACGCTACATAAATGTTGCTCTTCCTTTGAAGTGCCTTTTCCTTGGAAGTCAGGGATGCTATTTCGTCTTTATAAAACTGCTCCGGAGATTTCATTGGAGTTGTCGGTAAATGTATTTACGAAAGTCTCTATGAGTCTGTTCACTGTTTCAGGCCGGTCGGTGTTGGCATTATGTCCGGCCCCGTCTATCTTTCATAGAATCTTTTCCATTACATAGTTTGTGAGATACAGCCGGTTGGCTTTGGCTTTCTGTTCCTTCATCGTAGTATATCCGTGTTTCTCGAAGAAAGGGTGTGCGGTGATGCTTACTTCGACATTTATTTTGGGTACTCCATATTCACGGGCCATGTTTTCCACTTCAGCAAGCATTCGGCTTGCCATGCCCTGATGCTGCCAGTCCTTGTGGACGAACATGGAGTGCAGATGGCCTTCGGAATTCATGGATGAGAAGCCGATGATATTGCCTTGTCCGTCAAATATACCGATATAATCGTTCTTCGCAAGCAATTCTTTCCAATGCTCTACGCTGTCTCCGCAAGAAGCCCAGTCCTCCACTTCCTCATGGGTGTAATCTTTGGAATTGACAGTAAGAACAGTGGAGCGGAACAATGCACGCATCTGGGGAATATCCTGTTTTGTCAGCAATCGCATGGACAGGTGCCGGCCAGTTTCCCATTCCTCTTTTGTCAATTTCATGAAATGCTCCGTCCGGATGTCTCCCAGCGGAGACGTCTTGCCTTCTTCCGTATGATGGAAACGGAAGCCGCATTTGTCCATTACGCGGCGTGATTTCGTATTGCCTTCATAGTATGCTCCCCATACGGCACTGATGCCCAGGTCTGTAAAACAATGATACAGAAGACAGCGGACGGCTTCTGGTATCAAGCCACGGCCCCAATGCGGCTTGCCTATCCAGTAGCCGATTTCCGCTTCGTCGGGCAGGATACCTGCGACATGCGAGCCTTTCCCGAACAGCAGCCCGATACTTCCGACCGGCTCTCCGGTTTCTTTCAGGACAACGGCGTATGTCTCCGGAGCGGAAAAGACCGTGCGGATTACCTCAAGACTGTCTTCGACCGATGTGTGGGGAGGCCAGTCCGCTGCCGGACCGATTTCAGGATCCTTGGCGTACTTGTACAGGACATCGGCGTCCGGTTCTCTCCAGGGACGCAAAATAAGCCGCTCGGTAACCAGTTGATATACAGTTTCCTCCATATTGATTTCCAATCTATAATCTGCACAAAGATAACGCTTTGCCTGATTCTGCCATTATACAACGATCTATTCTCGTCAAAATTTGAAGAGAATAAAAGTGCTTATTTCGTCAGAGCAATTTCCAGACTACTGATTTCTTTCTGCAGCCTGTCTAAAAATTCCGCAGCGTGGGCGCCGTCCATCTGGGTGTGGTGGAACTGGAACGAGACCGTCATAATACGTTTCCACAGATGCCGTCTGTATCGGCCCCATATCATAAACGGGTTGTTGAATATTCCGCTGTACATTCCCACTGCACCGTCAATGTCATACTGGACCAGAGCGGAAGTGCCGATGACCATGCTGTCGGTGATGTCGTGGTTCCGGCAGTTTTCCGCCACTTGCTGCGTCAGACGTAGATAATCCTCGTTGAATTGTCCCAAATCGTTTGAGAAAGGAATGTCGCAGGAACTTACCTCGCTTTCCCGGTTTAAGACGATGGTATTGACAGCTATGCTGTCGTACCGGATAAGTTTGTCACCGACAGGCAGCATATAGAATTCCTTGACTCCGCTTGCCGCCTTTCCGATGCACCAGCACATCAGCATGTTGAATTTCAGCCCATTCTTACGGCTTGTCCTGACCAAATTTGTAACATCCAGTGTCTTGAACAATGTGACCATAGGCATCGGGGCATTCATCCACATCTCAAATGCGTAGGCACGGGTCGTTTCTTCGGGATTTACTTCTTTCATACCGGTTACAATCAAACAAACATTAAAACTATAAAATTTTATCGCGAAAATAAAGTCTTAATACGGATATATGCAAAAATTCGCATTTTTTGTGAACTTATTGAAAAAACCGTATATTTGCAGCGAAAGAAATTCAGGCATGGAGATAATTTTTAATGAGGCTTATCTGCTGGAGATATATAAAACCGGACTGTCGGATAAAAAATACCGGTTTCAGCCTCAAATAGTACGAAAGTATATTCGTGTGATTGATTTGATGAGAGAGACATCCAATGTCCTTGGCCTTATGCAGTATAATGCATTGAACTACGAAAAACTCAAAGGAGATAAAACCGGACTGTCTTCCGTGAGGGTAAATGACAGGTATCGCATCGAGTTTGAGGAACACATTAAAGATGGAGAGGCAATTGCCACCATCTGTAATATAACTGATTTGTCAAACCACTATAAATAATTGATTATGATTATAATGCCGGGAGTAGATCCTAATATGATCGCAAATAATGTCGAACCGGCATATCCGACTCATCCCGGTTCGATACTGAAAGATGAAATTGAATACAGGGGTATTTCACAGCGTAAACTTGCTGAACAGATGGGCATGGGGTATTCTGTTCTGAATGAAATCCTTAATGGACACCGTCCCCTCACAGAAAAAACCGCTTTGATGTTCGAGGCTGCGCTCGGTGTGGATGCGGAGCCGTTGATACGTCTTCAGGTAAGGTACAATATGCGTATGACACGCAAGGATAAGTCATTCATGCGGAAACTTGATGCAATACGCAAAGTCGCTGCCATGCTGTGAATCAGTAGAGGCTGCGTCTTTCAGACTATCTGAAAACCAGCGTAAAGACTGTCTGACGGGAGTCGCTGCGCGAGAGGCGCAGAGTGCCGTTGTGCAGACGCATTATCTGGCGTGAAATACTCAGACCGATACCTGTCCCGGAAGGTTTGGTAGTAAAGAACGGCACGAAAATCTCTTCCCGGCTCTCTTTGCTGATAGGCTGTCCGTTGTTCGCCACATCCACGACCACGCTTTCCATACTGTCTATCCATGCGGTGATGCGGACTTCCGAAGCCCCGGCCTGAAGCGCATTCCTGACCAGATTCACCAGTATCTGCGATATCTGTCCGAAGTCTGCATACAGCAGTATGTCTTCATCTTTTTCTTCATATACCAAGTCTGCACCTGCACCGGCAAACTGTTCTGCGGTAAGTTTCCTTATGGTATCGATCAGTTCTCTCAGGAAGAATGCCTTCCTGACAGGAGCGGCGATATGCGTAAGGTTCCTGTATGATTCCACGAACTTTATCAGGCCGTTTGCGGATGTCGCTATCGTCTGGAGTCCTGCCTTGATATCCGGAGCATGCGAGTCTGTCTTTCCCTCTTCCGAAGCATCGGATTCGGCGTATTTCACAAGGGCATCGCTCAAAGAGGCTATAGGCGTCACCGTATTCATGATTTCATGTGTAAGCACCCTGATAAGCCTGGTCCAGGAAGCGGACTCGTTTTCCTCGATGTCGCTGCTTATGTCATTGAATGCTACTATTTTCACATTCTTTCCACGGATTTCCGCCTCGGAGGCCGTGATGGATATCGTGACTCTGGATGATTCGTTGAAATAGCTCGCCTTTTCCTCGGCGCCTTCCGCCACTTTGCGGAAGGCCACGTCAAGAGACTCGCTGATCCGCTTCAACTGTTTGATATTGCTGAAAGTAGCCATCCCGAGAATCCGGAGGGCCATGGCGTTGCAGTAGTTGATCCTTTCTCCGTCCTCATCTATTACCACTATGCCTGTCTGCACGTGGTCGAGCATCTTGCCGTAATATTGCTCCTGCTCACGGATTTCGTTCCTTTCCTTTTCGAATATTGTCCTTATCCTGTTCAGGGTCCTGTTGAACTTCCTCTCCATGCCCCTGTCCTCGCTGAATCTGAAATTGGTTTCCTTGTCTTCAAGCGCATCAAGCATATAAGTCACCTTGCGGCGGGTTCTGGCGGTAAAATAGATACCCGCTGCAATGAATGTCGCCGCCATTGCTCCGGCCAGGATCAGTATATATTCAAGTTCCATTCAAGGACTGGATGAAGTCACCGTAATATTCAGATATTGTACTTTCTCAGTTTGCTGTATAATGTCGGACGGCTGATGTCAAGTGCCTTTGCCACCATGGACAGGTTGCCGTTGTATTTTTTCATGGCTGACCGTATGGCCCTTTCTTCTATCATCTCCAGAGTATCTTCTCCATTTCCGTCACGGACAGCAGCAGACGGTGTGTTGCTGTCACCGGGGCCGGCATGCAGGTCCGGTCCGGTTCCCGATGACATTATGTCGTTTGCGGTAAGCGTTTCCCCTTCAGACATGATGACCGCTTTCTCGATGCAGTTCTGCAGTTCCCGGATATTCCCTTTCCATGGGACAGAGACAAGCACCCGGAGTGCATCGTCGCTGATGGAGGATACCTTCCGGTTGTATTGTCCCGAAAATTTTTCAAGGAACATTTCCGCGAGCCGGGGGATTTCGTCTTTCCTTTCCCTTAGCGGAGGGAGGTGGATCTGTACCGTGTTGATGCGGTAGAAAAGGTCTTCCCGGAATTTCCCGTCGCGGACCATCTGCGGAAGGTCCATGTTGGTGGCGCATACCAGCCTTATATTCACAGGTATGCTGCGGGTATCCCCCACACGGGTGACAGTCCTGTTCTGCAGGACCCGCAGGAGCTTGGACTGCAGGTGGAGCGGAAAGTTCCCGATTTCATCCAGGAACAGTGTCCCTCCCTGGGCCTGCTCGAACTTGCCGGCAAAATCCGTCTTTGCGTCAGTGAAAGCCCCTTTCGCATGCCCGAACAGTTCGCTCTCAAAGAGAGTCTCGGGAACGGCGCCCAGATCGACGCTTATCATGGGCATCGCGCTGCGGCCGGACAGCCTGTGTATTTCTTTTGCCAGCACGTCTTTTCCGGTACCGTTCTCTCCGGTGATCAGGACTGATGCGTCGGTCATGGCGATTTTGCCGACGGTTTTCCTGATTTCGGACATGGCAGTTCCTGTACCCCACAGCATCGGGGCGTCTGCCTTGCTCTCCTGCGGCCTGTTTGCGGCCGATCCATGCCTTCCGGCTTTTCCGCAGGCATTTTCCAGTATATTGATGAGCTTGTCGTTGTCCCAGGGCTTTACGATGAAGTCCGCCGCACCGCGTTTCATCCCCTCTACGGCCAGGGCTATATCTGCGTATGCCGTGAAAAGCACGACCTGAACGTCCGGATAGCGTGATTTCAGCTCGGACAGCCAGTAGAGCCCTTCGTTTCCGGTATTTATGTCCCTGTGGAAATTCATGTCCAGAAGGACGGCATCCGGACCGAACGTACCTACTCTGGAAATCAGTTCGTTGGGCGAAGGGATAATCTCTACCTGCGAGAAATGCAGGGGCAGCAGGATACCGAGTGCCGAACGGATTCCCGCATTGTCATCCACAACAAGTATTTTCGCTTTGCTTTTGGTCATGTCCGGATGCATTACAATAAAAAAGGGCAACTCCCATATCTGAGTTACCCTTCCTTTCCTTGTGCGGGCGAAGGGACTCGAACCCATACGCCTTGCGGCACCAGATCCTAAGTCTGGCTTGGCTACCAATTACAACACGCCCGCAGACACAGTGCGCAAAGATAGACAGAAATTCAGTCTAAACAAAATTTTTGTCAATGGCCTTCCTTAACGGCTTTTCTGAACTTCAGCCGGCACCATCCTTCCATCATGTCTTCAGATACATATTCCAGACCCTCTTTTCCTGCGGCGTCAGTCAGGACGTCCTTGTCTTCCGTAAAGAATCCGCTCATATATAGAGAGCCTCCGCTTCGGAGCGACCTGGCGTAAGTAGGCATGTCCTGCAGGAGGATGTTACGGTTTATGTTGGCAAGGATGATGTCATATTTGCCCATCTGGAGCAGGGAGGCATCCCCGCAGTAGGTTTCGATACGGCGGGAGAGCCGGTTGATGCAGGCGTTGTCGTACGCTGAACGGGCCGCTACGGCGTCAATGTCTATCGCATATACATGTCCTGCCCCGAGCTTGGCCGCCAGGATGGCAAGTACTGCAGTCCCGCATCCCATGTCAAGTACTGTTTTCCCTTTGATTTCGGCTTCGTCCTGCAGCAAGGCCCTGCACATCAGGTATGTAGTCTGGTGATGCCCGGTCCCGAATGCCATGTGCGGCTCGATGGTTATATTGAACCTGGTCCGGCGCAGCCCTGTGTGGAAAGGAGCCTTGATAGTGCATTTCCTGTCCACGACGATAGGGCTGAACTGGCTTTCCCACTGCGCGTTCCAGTTGGCGGGAGGGATGAGCCTGGCATTGAAGTCCAGGACCGTAAAACTGTCTTCGTCTATGCCGCTCAGCACCAGTTTGAGCATCTGGGCGGAGTACTGTTCTTTGGGAATGTAGCATTTGAGGAAAGGTCCGGATACTTCGAAAGATTCGAACGGAATTTCCTCCAGTTCGGCCATCAGGATTTCAGCGTTTTCTTCAGAGAACGGCTCTATCTTTATGGAGACTTCGATATATTCCTGACTGTTCATATTGTAACCGATTATTGTTCAAAAGTACAAATATAATATTTCGCGGATGTTCTGTAAAACCAAATTTATATAACTTTGCCTTCATGAAACAGAGACTTTTAGGAAAAACGCCGGAAGAACTCAGGTCGGTGGCGCTGGAGGCCGGGCTTCCGAAGTTCGCGGCAGGCCAGATGGCCAAATGGCTGTATCAGAAGAAGGTCCGGAGCATAGACGGGATGACCGACATCTCTAAAGCCGGCAGGGCGGCCCTCAGTGTAAAATATGAAGTCGGAGTGACCGGGTACAGCCAGGTGCAGGTGTCCTCGGACGGCACGAAGAAATATCTTTTCCCTGTAGAGGGAGTCTTTTCCCGGAATCCGGCGGCGGGGATGGCTTCTCCCAAAACGGAATCCGGCGCGGTCGAAGCCGTCATGATCCCGGACGGGGACAGGGCTACCCTGTGCGTGTCCTCCCAGTCGGGTTGCCGTATGGGATGCCGGTTCTGCATGACCGGCAGGCAGGGCTTTCACGGACACCTCGAAGCGGCCGACATCATTTCCCAGTTCATCGCAGTGGACGAGTCGGACACCCTTACCAATGCAGTTTTCATGGGCATGGGAGAGCCGCTGGACAACTATGAGAATGTCTCCCGGGCCATCGAGGTCCTTACCTCGGACTGGGGGTTCGCCTGGAGTCCGAAGCGCATAACGCTTTCCACCATCGGAGTGCTTCCTTTCCTGAAAAGGTTTCTGGACGAGAGCCGGTGCCATCTGGCTGTCAGCCTTCACAATCCGTTCCCGGACGAGCGTCTGTCGATGATGCCTGTCGAGAACGCGTATCCGGCAGAAGAGGTCCTGGACCTTATAAGGCGGTACGACTTCACCGGGCAGCGCCGCGTAAGTTTCGAATACACCATGTTTGCCGGGTTCAACGACACCAAACGCCATGCGGACGCACTTGCGCGTATGCTGTCTGGGCTTGAATGCCGGGTGAATCTGATAAGGTTCCACAGGATCCCTGATTTCCCTTACGATCCGTCGCCTCAAGGCGTTATGGAACTTTTCCGCGACCGGCTTTCCCGCTCGGGAGTCACCACGACTATCCGTGCGTCCAGAGGTGAAGATATCCTGGCTGCATGCGGCATGCTGGCCGGACAGCATAAAGGAAAATAGCCTGTAAACAAGGTGTTTATATCTATTTTATCGAAATTCTATATGGACAGGTATCTGATTCTTGCATTATTTGCCATTCTGGCCGGTTGTGCCTCGGAAATACGGGCATCGGCAATGCCCTCCGGCGTCTGTTATGCGGCAGACAGTCTTGACTATGCAGTCCTGAGTGCAGACAGCGATTCTGCGGGAATTGCCGAAATCAGGGCCAGAATGGACAGTATCCGCTCCCGGCGGCCTGTCATCGCCCTTGTCCTTAGCGGAGGCGGGGCCAAAGGTGCGGCACATATCGGGGCGATGAAGTACCTGGAGTCTATAGACATGCCTGTAGATATGGTTCTTGGAACCAGTATGGGAGGGCTTGTCGGCGGAATATATGCTCTTGGGTACAGTATCGAAGAGCTGGAGTCCATAGTAAGGAACATAGACTGGGAACTGGCTTTGAGCGACAGGATACCGCGGGAATTCATTTCGTATTCGGAGAAAAAGTACAAGGAAAAATATCTGCTTTCATTCCCGTTCTATTACAGGAAAGAGTATTATCTGGAGCAGAAAGCCGATGAGCTCCGCTACTCTGATATCGGTATGGCCCGGCAGGAGACTTCCGAAGAGCCGGAGATGCCTGACCAGTTCGAGAATACCGATGTCCAGAGACATGACGGAAAACTCGTCCTCGGAGCCGATGCGGAAGGGGCATCGAAGATCGTCAGGGACAATCTCCTTGGAAGCCTCCCTTCAGGGTATATCTACGGACAGAATGTACAGAACATTTTCAGCGCCCTTTCGGTAGGGTATCAGGATTCACTGGATTTCAATGACCTTCCGATTCCGTTTGCCTGTGTCGCTACTGATCTGGTATCCGGGAAAGCAAAGGTCTGGCACTCGGGAAAGATAACCACGGCCTTGCGTTCGACGATGTCCATCCCGGGGATTTTCGCCCCGGTGAAAGTGGACGGAATGGTGCTTGTCGACGGCGGCATGAGGGACAACTACCCTACGGCTCTCGCGCGTCAGATGGGGGCGGACATAGTCATCGGAGTGGATGTATCCAGCGGAAGGAAGCGTTATGACCAGATCAACAATATCGGAGATATAATAAATGCCGGTATCGATATGCTCGGGCGTTCCGCATATGAGCGGAATATCCGGCTTGCGGACATAAACATCAGGCCGGACCTGGAAGAATACAATATGATGAGTTTCGACAGTGAAAGCATAGACCGTATAATACATCAGGGTTATGTAGCTGCTTTCAGGAATGCCGACAAGCTTCTGGCCGTCAAGAAAAGGGCGGGGGCCGACTCTACGGTCCTCCATAACCGCAAGGCTCTGGACATCAATACCGACTCTGTCTATGTGGATGAAGTGGAAATAAGGGGCGTCGGGGAGCAGGAACAGGAAATCCTGATGAAAAAGATAAATATCGGTCCTGGCGACAGGGTATGCAGGCAGGATATAGAGAATGCGGTAGCGGCGGTTTTCGGCACACAGGCCTACGATTATGTCACATACGAGCTTGAAGGTTCGGAACAGCCTTTCCGTCTGGTCATCAACTGCAAGCCGGGACCCATACATCATTTCGGGTTCGGAGTGCGCCTGGATACTGAGGAGGTGGTATCCGTCCTGCTGAATGTCTCGCTCAATGCCCATAAGCTCCAGGGCTCGATATTCGACTTTACGGGAAAGATAAGCACCAACCCGTATTTCAGGTTCCATTATACCTACAACTCCCCAAAGGCTCCGACGCTTAACGCAACTGCTTCTGTCCGGTGGACCGGAATGAACCTTCTCGGCTATGCTTCCTCTTCGAGGTTCAACCTCGATTATCTGAATGTAAGGCAGGAATTTTACCTGTCCAATATCAACTGGTCACTTTTCGATATACAGTGCGGGCTCAGGAACGACTATTTCAACCTCAGGTCGCTTTATTCTTCCGGGGGCATCTTCGGCGACTATAATCCCGACCAGATGCAGAATGACTATATCTCACTGTTCCTGAATGCAAGGGCCGACACGTTTGATGACGGATATTTTCCGAAAACCGGATTTACGGCAGGGGTAAGCTATGGATGGACTTTCGCGGGATTCCCGTACAGATTCAACAATTTCCATGCAGTCCAGGCCGATGTCAAGGGGGTCATAAACACCGGGAGCGTATTCTCGATCATCCCGTCCGCCAATGTCAGGTTCCTTTTAGGAAACAGGGTTCCGCTGCCTTACGTCAACTGTATCGGCGGTTCGATTCCAGGAAGGTATATCGACCAGCAGATGTCTTTTATAGGGGTCAACAACCTGGCTCTTGCACGGAACATCCTCACGACCGTAAGGGCGGATTTCAGGTTCAATGTGGCACGCAGCCATTATGTCACAGGCATAGTCAACTATATGAGGGACAGCAATGATTTCTCTTCCTATATGACGGGGACCGGATATTTCGGCGCCGGGGTGGAATATGCTTTCGATACTGTCCTCGGTCCGCTGATGGCCGATCTCCACTGGTCCAGCCTTACCCGAAAGGTAGGATTCTATATAGGTTTCGGCTATTACTTCTGATTGCCGGTCCTGGAGGAGGCCGTCAGGCCTGAACCGGGGACCTGCTTAAAAACTGGATTATGGAAGAAATATACAATAAAGTCCTGGACCGTCTCCGTGTCCTGTGTTCCAGGAGAGAGTACTGTAGCTCCGACATGCTGAAAAAGGCGGCGGAATACCTTTCCGGATATGGATGCGAAGCGTCCGAGGTGCCCGACACGGCAGCATCCGTCCTTGAGTCGCTGCGCAGGGACAAGTATGTGGATGACCTGCGTTATGCATCAGCCTTTGCCAGAGACAAGGCATCGCTGTCCGGCTGGGGCCGGATTAAGATCGGGTATGCGCTTTCTGCAAAAGGTATCGGCCGCGATGTCATTTCGGAGGCTCTGCAGAGCATCGATCCGGAACAGGCGGATTCCCGACTCGTCAAGATGCTCCTGACCAAAAGAAAGGCTCTGGAGGGAGACCCCCAGAGCCGTCTGAAACTGCTTAAATTCGCTCTCGGCCGTGGATACTCCTATGAAGAAGTATCCCGCGCGATAAGCCGTCTTGATATCCGGAATTCCGGATCGGACGGTACGGAATGACCTGTGCGTCACTTGATGTTTCCCTGGAAATCGGCTACTTTCAGGTTGCGTCCTACCAGCATTCCGTCTGTAATTTCCAGATCGAGATTTCCGTCTTTTCTGGCTTTCATCCTTATGGTGAACAGGTCGCCGTCTCCTTCGAGCAGGAAGTTGTTCCCCTTGTTGGCGAAAGTAGGATAGAGCGCTTTCTGTCCGTTGGTATGCAGCCTGTCATACGTAAGGTTCACCATTTCTTTCATACCTTCGGTCTCGGTCCCGAGGTATTCGAAAGTCTGCGGGTCGTAAGGCAGTGAGAAACTCAGTGCATTGATATTCCGCATCCCTTCTCCTCTGACTTTCAGGCTGATGATGTCTCCTGCCCTGAATTCGGTCCTGTCCGGGGTGACGGTTATCTTTCCTGCCACTTCCTGAGCGTCGTTGGCGCTTACGCCTCCGTCAAGCATTGTCGTGACGACGGAGATGTCGTATGAGTCTATCAGGCCGTTGCCGTTGATGTCTCCGATGCTGACATAGTCGAAGTCCGCATCGCCTTTTCTCAGTCCTGTATAGTTCATATACGAAGTCAGGTCATTTTCATCGATGCGCTTGTCCCTGTTGATATCGCCTTGAAGGATGCTTTCCGTGTCCGGCATCCTGAAGACATACAGCTCGCTTCCGGAACCATACCCTCCTGCGGCCTCCGAGACATGTATTTTCAGATAGCGGGCGGTTTCCGGTTTCCCGTCAGGACCGTCTCCGAATTCAAATGTCTTCACATCTCCGCTTCTGTCCCAGGCGAACCCGACAGGTTCGCTCCAGGCGATCTTGTCCGTGCTGAATGATATGCTCCCGGACAGGATGGTCCCGTTTCCGGCATCCTCGCGAGGTATGTATTGTATCTTGTCGAGCTGGTTTACGCTCTTGAGATCCAGCGTAATGTCGAACGGCACGGCATTCCCCTCGCCCCACTTGCTGTGCCATAGGGTTTTCTCGTCGAAGTCGACCAGTTTCCTGATTGCGTTTCCAGGCTGGGAGGCGCAGCTTGCCTGTGCATATATTCCTTTTACGGCGAATTCAAGCGGATCGCCTGTAGTGGAGTATTCCGCTTCTGTCCATTCAGAGTATCCGTCTTTGTTTACTGCGCGGACCTTGAAAGAGTATCCTGTTTCAGGGACCAGATCTTCGAAAGGAAGGTATGTGTCCTTTATGGTGGTATAGAGCCTGCCATCGAACTCGATTTCATAGAAATCCGCATTCCGGACTTCATTCCAGGACGGTGTGATGGCATATGCCCCGATGTTTTCAGGACCTGTTGTCATCTGCGGCGCAGCCAGTTCACCCGTGGTAGCGCGGAAACGGTCTGCCGGCGAGAATACGAATCCTTTTACATTCAGTACTATACTGTTTTCCGTGATGTCCGTCCCGGCTGTCTTTACCATCAGCTGAGGGTTCTTTTTTATGCTGACCGAAGCAAAGCTGCTGCCCGGAGTGGAAAATCTGTTGAGTTCAGGGGATTCATTGTAGAACCAGACATTCTCTCCGTTGTCGAATTCTTCTTCAGAGGAGGCTTCATACAGTTTCACTGCCTTCCCTCCTGTACGCACTGTCACCTTTGAAGGCTTTTCCGTCACATTGATGCGGAACTCGGTGCTTTTCAAAGGTTCGAATCCTGTGTATCCTCCTTTTGTCGGGTAAACCGTCACTTCGAGGTTCTCTCCGCTGACTTCGCTTTTTACATATGTCAATGCGGCCGTCCCGTTGAGGTATTCCTGCGTCCTGCCGTCATCGTCATATACTTCAAACTCCGTGACCCCGTCCGGATACAGTTCGAACGCCCTGTAGTCGGAACGTATCCCGCTGACATTGTTGTTCGGGTTGGCAAGAGGTATGATCGCACCGCTCTTGACGAACACCGGCAGTTTCCATACCGGCGCATCGAAATTGTTTATGATACATCCGCCTTCATAGACGTCTCCGGAGAAATAGTCGATCCATTTCCCCTCAGGGAGATAGATGCCGTCACGGATATCGTTCCCTTCCTTGTCCATCTGCGTATCCCTGTATACAGGGGCAACGAGGAAATACGGTCCGTAGAGGAACTGGTACCGTGTGGGGGTGCCGAGAGTGTAGCTGTCAGGGTACTCAAGGAACATGGCCCGGATCATTGGAAGACCGTATACCGCCTCCTTTGCAATAGTGTAGGCATAAGGCATCAGTTCTGATTTGAGTTTAAGGTACCATCTGTTTATGGAAGCGGCCGGTTCTCCCAGAATGTCGGGGTATTTTGGAGTGCTGCCCCAGCCGTCCATGTTGAGCTGCATCGGGGTGAATGTCTTCCATTGGAATTCCCTGATGTTTACCGGGATGTTGTTTCCTCCGAAAATCCCGTCCATGTCGGAAGTTATGTTAGGCTGTCCTGACAGCCCTGATCCTATGAAGGTAGGGATATGGAAGCGTATGTATTCCCAGTCGCCTCCCGTCTGGTCTCCGCTCCATACGGTGGCATATCTCTGTGTCCCTGCCCATCCGTCCAGGGAAATGATGAAAGGACGCGCATCACTGCCATAGTAAGGCATGATATGTCCCACATCCGCCACTCCGTTGAGTCCGAAGGAATATCCTGCTCCGACCCATGCTACATCGGTCTTCAGTACACGCACTCCGGCATCGCGGACTTCCTTTACGATATCTCTCTGCAGCAGGGCCTCTACACCCTCTTTCGGATGCAGGTCCGACTGGGTCCAGAGTCCTATTTCTACTCCCTTGCTGCGTGCGTAGTCTCCGAACTCCTTGAGATTCCGGATGTTGCCGTCCAGGGTCCCTGTCTGCCCGTAGCCTGCTCCGTAGCCGTCGTTAGGAAGCACCCATCCTAACGGCATGTCGTTTTCAAGATACCTGTCCACTACAGCCCTGGCGGAGAACTGGTAGTTGTCCTTTTCTCCGTTGAGCGATTCCTTGATGCCTCCGTTATCCTTCTGGCTTTCTTTATAGCGTTTCCCGTCCTCGAACAGTATGCCGTTCTCGTCTTCGGTCCAATAGTCCCTGTTGTAGGCATTCAGATGGCCTTCGTAGAACCCGAATTTCGGAATCAGGACAGGATGTCCTGTAAGCTGGTAGAAGTCATTCAGTAGGGCAACGGCTCCTTCATTCACCATGAAGAATACATCCAGATAGTTTTCATCGTGCGAGAGTCTTACCTGGTCGGGATCGGTGTTGCCGAAATCGTAGAGGCCCTTTTTGAATGTATGCCATAAAACCCCGTAACCGTTGGTTGACCAATAAAATGGGGTAGGGGAGGCGACTCCGCCGTCCACCCAGTTGTTGGTGTTCTCTATGGCTATCTGCTGGCCGGCATGCGAGAAACGTCCGTTCTGGACACCTCCTCCGTAGAAATATTCACCTTCGTGCTTTTTCAGGCTCAGGGTGACTTTCCCTGTGCCGAACCCGGCCGGAGCAGTCCCTTCTATTACTTTTTTCCCGCTGCGCAGGTCAGTCACTTCCATTAATCCGCTGCCGTCGATGCGGATTTCCACCTCGGCCGACCTGATCACGGCGGAGCCGTCAGTCACTGCCGCTTCAATCTTTCCTGCGTCCGTTCTCGGACTGTCTGCCAGGATACGTGCCGGAGGCATTGCCTGCGGATCGCGGATGATACCTCCTGAATTGTCCTGGAAGACACGGAAGATGTCTTTGGAATAAAAGTCGACAGTGCATATGTTTCCGTTGCCGAATATGACTTCGGCAGTTGTAGGGTTGATTTTTCTTACCTCCGGTACACTGTCCGGAGACTGCGCGGATACCGTGCCGGCATATCCTTGAAAAGACACCGGCAGCAAAGCTGAAATGACCAGCAACAGTAAAGGATTTCTTGGATTCATGGATTCAATGATTTCGGATGTTAATTCAAAATGCTAAAAATATATCAAATTGTCTGAACTGCCAAAGAAATGTCTGATAAAGTGTATCTGCCGTGTAATATGAAATGAGACCGCGCCGGAAATCCTGGCACGGTCTCGCCGATAGTGTGAATGTTGGCGTATTACAATGTCACCTGTAGAGTAACACTACATTTTTTCAGTCCTTGTGCAGAGGCTTGTACGGTGATTTCCCCTGCCTCTTTTCCACTTTGGACAATGGCAGTAAGCTGGCCGCTGAACAGTTTCATCTGCGGTATATGGAACAGTTCCAGGCTTGTAGGGTCCCCGTTGGCCATGGCCCGGAATTTTCCGGAACCTTCCACGGTTATTTTTACGGACCTGCTGTCGCACGGGACAGGATTCCCGTCCCTGTCCACTACGCTTACATTTATGTAGGAGAGGTCCTCTCCGTCGGCAGCCAACGTGCTCCGGTCAGGAGTCAGTTTCAGGGCATAAGGTTTTCCTGCAGTCCTTACCGTCTTCTCCATAACGGCATTGCCGGAAGCATCGTATGCGATTACCTTGAGTTCCCCCGGCCGGTACACTACATCTTTCCATACGAGTCTGAACCTTTCCATAAGTTTTTCACTCGCGGAGGCTTTCGCCGTGTCGTCATATCCCGAGTCAAGAATACCGGCGGTTTCCTCCGGGCCGGCTTTCTTCCTGCGTCCCTGGCTGACCCCGTTCACGAAAAGTTCGGCTTCAGGGTATGATGTATATACGAATACCGGTACAGTTTCCCCTTCGCGTCCTTCCCAGTTCCAGTGAGGCAGGATGTGCAGGGTCGGGTCTTCCTTGTTCCAGATGCTCCGGTAAAGCCAGAAACGGTCTTTAGGTATGCAGGCAAGGTCGACTGCCCCGAACATGGACGAATGGTTCGGCCAGGAGTCGGTATCATAAGGCGAAGGCTCTCCGAGATAGTCTATGCCTGTCCACATGAACTGCCCGATTGTCCATTCTTTGTCTTCGTCGGCAGCGAAATCTATGTCCGGAGTGTTGGACCACGAGCAGTATTCCACATCGTAAGAGGAAGACTGATGGTCTTCATGCAGGAAACTGTGCCCGATTTCCATCGGGAAGTGGTAGACACCGCGTGAACTGACGGTAGATGCCGTCTCGCTTCCGAGAATCAGGTTCTGCGGCAGTTTGCCGTATGCTTCGCTGTACCGCAGAGGCTTGTAGTTGAATCCGGCGATATCCAGCTGTGCCGCGAATCCGTTGTTCACCACAGCATCGAACTGGTCCATCCCGCAGGTCACCGGTCTGGTCGGGTCTTCACGGCGGCAGATGCTCTGCAGCCATGCGGCGACTTTGTATCCTCCGTCCGTCCACTGGGTAGGGACCTCGTTCCCGACGCTCCACATCACTACTGAAGGGTTGTTGCGGAAGTGCCGGAGCATGTTCACCATGTCCCGCTCGGCCCATTCGTTGAAGAAACGGTGGTAGCCGTTGTCGCACTTGGCCACGTCCCATTCGTCGAATGGCTCCACCATGAGCATGAGTCCCATCTCGTCGCACAGTTCGACCAGTTCCTCTGCAGGCATGTTGTGGGATGTACGTACGGCATCGCAGCCCATGTCTTTCATCAGGGTCAGCTGTCTTCTCAGCCCTGCCTTGTTTATGGCGGCACCGAGCGGCCCGAGGTCATGGTGCAGGCAGACACCGCGGAACTTGCGCAACTCGCCGTTGAGGAAGAACCCCTTGTCGGCACGCAGTTCCACAGTGCGTATTCCGAACCGTGTCACGTACCTGTCCGAAGGCTCTGCCCCGGACAGTGTCTTACGGGCTGCCTCCAGGTCGTTGCCGGTAACGGCCCCGTCATAATAGACCGTAGTCTCTGCGGTATACAGCACAGGAGTTTCGGGCGACCAGAGATCCGGTCTGTCCACTGTCAGATGCTGCTCTGCAGGCATGCCGTAGTTGATTTTCCTGATATCGTCCTTGACCGCCACTTCATTTCCGCGGCTGTCCCGTATGACCGTCCTCAGACGTACCGTACCGCCCTGGGGGATTCCTTCTATGGATGTTTGTACTTTGACTGATGCATAGTCTTCTCCTATATACGGGGTAGTGACGTATGTCCCCCAGACAGGGATGTGGACCCGAGGCAGGGACAGCAGCCTGACTTTGCGGTACAGCCCTGCTCCCGGATACCAGCGTGATGACTGCGGCCTGTTTTCCAGCAGTACCGCCACATCGTTGTCCCCGGTATGTACGGCATCAGTAATGTCGCACCAGAATGCAGCGTAGCCGTAAGGCCAGAAGCAGACTTTTTCTCCGTTCACCAGCACCTGGGCCTCGCTCATCGCCCCGTCAAAAAGAAGTACATATCTTCTGTCCCCTTTTTCAGGAATGACGATGTTTCTCCGGTAGCAGCCTTTCCCTACATAAGGGAGTCCGCCTGTGCGTCCGGTCTTTACCGTCGCGACCGATTCCCCGTTCTGGAAAACGGCCACCTCCTGCAGGTCATTGTCTCTGGAGAAAGGTCCGTAGATGGCCCAGTCGTGAGGTATGTCCACTTTCTGCCACCCGTCCTGCGCCTGCAGTTCATGTCCGTGGCGGAATTCCCACTGGGTCAATATGCACTCGCTGCGCTCCTGCCCCAGTGCGGGCAGGAGGCAGAAGAGTACGGTCGTGAGTGTAGTGAAAAGGTGTTTCATTTTTCTGCAGCTTCAGTGAATGCATCGAGGGCATGTGTCGGGGCGCCTCCTTCAAATGCTCCCATATTGTATCCGCCGTTGTATCCTGCCGGCGCTTCAGGTTCCCAGTAGAACACTCCCAGACAGTGTCCTGATGCCATGGCCCCGGAAATCAGCTCGGAAAGCTGGCTGTAGGCCGCATCGGGATCATCGTAGGCCATACCTACCTCGCATATCATCACATCATGTCCGTACATCCCGTGCAGCTTCGTGATATTCTCGACGCACTGGCCTATACGCTCTTCCGCACCGTTAGGGTAGAGTGACAGACCTATGATGTCATAGTCTACGTCGTAGTCTTCAAGCGCCTTGAACACTGCTGCTCCTCTTTCCAGGTTGTGTCCCTGGTCCACATGCACGACAGTAAGGGCCTCAGGATAGACAGCCTTGACCGCTTCGCATCCTGCTTTGGTGTATGCTGCGTAGTTCTCCGGATTTTCACGCACGTATCCTCCTCCGTTTTCCAGTCTGACGGCTTCCCCGTTTTCATCGAGAGACGAATCATACATCATTCCGTTGGTGGTCTCATTTCCGACCTGTACCCATTCGACATCTATGCCGTTGTCTTTCAGTAATGTAAGCACTTCCCTGGTATGCTCGGCCACAGCTTCGGCAAGCCGTTCCGTATCATCGGCGTACTCCAGCCATGCTGCTGGGATGACCTGTTTCCCCGGGTCAGCCCATGTGTCGCTGTAATGGAAGTCGATCATGATTCTCATGCCGAGTTTCTGTGCCCTCAATGCTTTGGCGACCACATCGGACTTCGAGCACCAGTTTCCTTCGGGGTCCACCCATACTCTAAGACGTATGGCGTTCATTCCCAGATCTTTCATGAGGGCCGTGCATTCCATGTTCTGCCCGTCGGCATTGTAGAACACTTCCCCTTCAGATTCGAGCTGTGTAGTCCAGCTGATATCCGCCCCGAGGGCGAATCCGGTACTTTCCGTTACCGGCTCTTCGGGAACCGGAGGGGTGTAGGTGGGGTTGACTTCGGTGCAGCCGCTCCAAAGGAGGGATGCCAGGATAAGTGATGTTATCATTGTTTTCATTTTATGCTTTTATGTTATTGTTGGTTTTGCATATACTTCGGCTTCGGGTCCGGTCCTCCGCACGGAATGACCGTTACTGCCGTGTCAATGTGTATTTCAGGGACGAGAAGTCGCCCAGGTCGGCAGTCACGAGGTAGGTCCCGGCCTCAGGGACGGCAATCGGGCCGTTTCCGGATGAGAGCGCTCCCTCAGAGCCTCCGAAAGTATAGACATTGTCTCCGAGTACGATATTGAAAGTATCGCCTTCTGCGAATGTGCATGTGGCTTTCCATACATAGTCGGCCGTATCGTCAAAAGCCATAGGGGTGGAAACTCCCGTGACTGTATTGACAACTGATGCCTGGCCGATATGGGTATGCGATACTGTCATGTTTATGAGGTCCGCCACAAGTTCCTGTATCCCCAGGTTCTCGACCCAGCCGTTGGATCCGCCGTTTTCGATCAGGGAAGTATTGTCAGTCACCCCGTATTTGATGCCGGAGTTGGTGTCAGGAGACGTACTGAACGTATAGTTGACATACGGGCTTGCGTAGCCTTCCGGTGTACTCCAGCTGTTTCCGGTAGTGAAGAACCCGCGGTATACTCCGTCAGCCCCGGCGGAATAGAGGGTGGAGGCAAGTCTTTCCTGCCAGTATCCTTCGCTCGGCCATGTGTAGAAGACATACAGGTACCGGCTGAATTCCGGGTCCGGACTGTCATTGTAAGGCTCTATGCTCCATGTCATGGCTGCAGGGTCATTCAGGTCTATGGTCACTTCATACTCTACACCCGGCTCCACTGCGGTTGAAGGCATTGCCGCATTTCCGGACCTGAACAGTGTGCCGTCTTCGGCAGGGGCATAGCAGAATCCCCATTCTTCGTTCAGGACGAACTGGATTCCGTACTGTCCCCATGAGCCCGGGGTGATGACGGCTGACCATGTCCCTGATGCCGGGTCGAAGGTCATGACATCGCTTGTGAGCGAATAGCCGTTGAAGTCGCCGGCAATGCTTATGGAAGTGACCGTGGTGTAGTTCCAGCTGCGGTCATTGGTGTTGACGGTAAGGTAGGTGTATGCTGCCTGGTCCGAATCCCACCAGATATTGTACATGTCGCTTCCGCAATACAGTCTCTCCAAAGCCCCTTCTTCTGAAGACGGTGCGGATCCGTATATTCTTGCGGCTGACGGGTCCTCGTTGTCTCCGAACTTGAAGTTGAACCATGAAGTCATGTAGAAGAATCCTTCATATACTCCGTCGGATGTCCTTGCCAGTCTCCCTTCTACTGATGAAGGTGTTCCGTCGGACAGGCCGTAGATATACAGCCATTCTGATGTGGCGGCACTGTAGTCCGGATCGTCCGGCCATTCGGTCTGCTCTCCGCCTGCGTCTATGTCCACTTCGCCTTCAGCGAGTTCCCATGTCATGTCGGCGAGTCTGAGAATGAGAGTATAGGTCCCTGCAGCTCCGGTATTTATGCCGGTAACGGCACCTGCTTCCCCGGCAGCAAGAGTCCCGTCGGATGATCCTGTGAGAGACATTGATGCGGACTCGGCCGAATCCTGTCCGAGAGCGGTATTGTAGAGGATGCCGGAAAGGTCTGCCTGTACGGAGACATTGTCCGTAGTAGTGGTCAGCACTGCGGTATATGCGGTATGTGCGGCCGAATATTCCATCTGTACAGGCTCCGCCCCTCCGATGCTCATAAGCACTTCCGAGACAGACACTGCCGTCCATTCGCCGGTAGCCGTGCTCATGGTGATGTAGTAGCAGCCGGACGGTTCAGGGAACCAGCAGTTCCAGCTGGATATGTCGTTTTTACGCTCCAGATAGAACTGGTTGGCCCCGTCAGTGAGCGCTCCCCAGATATTCCCGGTGCCTTCAATGAAGAAGAAGTTCCACCATCCGGCCGGAATGTCTGCGAACCCTGCATATTCCCCTCCGTCTTCAACAGTGGCAGGGAGCGTCCTTTCCACGCCTGTGAAAGTGCCTGAGCCGACTCCTGCCAGACGGATGAAGCTCATGTCCACGAAATATGGAGTAACGGTGATTTCGATACTCTCACCGTAGAGCGGCTCCGTATTGATCCCGAGGGAGGTGCTCATCCTGATGTACACGGTGGACGCTACGCCCCCTTCAAGTCCGAGTTCCGTCATTATGGTATTGAGTTCGGCGGCCGTGAACTGTACGGATGAAGCGGAATTGTCCACAGTTTCTTCTACATAGGTACTGAAATCCACGTCTGTCGAGAACTGTACTGCATTTATGATCATGTCCGAAGGCACCTGGGCGTCAGGGTTGCTCAGCGATGCGTTTCCCAGTCTGTCCCACCAGATGGTCAGTGCGAGGGCTGACGGTTCATTTATATCCAGGACAATCTCGGAATCCGCAGTCCCGATCCGTGTGCCGTCCCCTTCGAGTGTCGCTGTCAGCATCTCTCCGTCTTTCATGCAGGAGACTGACAGGAGTATGGACAATGCCGGTAAAATATATCTTAAAAGTTTCATGGTTTCAAAATTTTATTTCAGAATGACAGGATAGACCGTCAATAGCCGAGTTCATTGTTTATCGTCTGCATTTCCGGATTTACCGAGTATTCGGCTTCAGGGACAGGGAGGAACCTGAACTTCGAGTCAACGTCCGTACCGTCCTCTACGTTCCCTTTCCACTGCCATGAATACCCGGATGTATATTTGCCGAACCTGATGAGGTCGGTACGGCGGATGCATTCCATATACATTTCGCGCAGCCTTTCCGCACAGAGGAAGTCAAGGGTCAGGTCAGCTTCTCCGACATTCCCTGCGTCGGATCCGAATGCCCTGCCGCGGACCTGGTTGACATAGTTCAGCGCTTCGGCTTTTGTCGCACCCTGGCCGCCCCTTACTACGGCTTCCGCCAGCATCAGATAGACATCGGCCAGACGGAATACCGGGAAGTCGGTATTGGCCCCGCCTCCTTCTCCGCAGGAGCTTGCAGGTTCTCCGGCGTCCGTGACATTTGTCCATTTGAAGATGCGGTATCCTGTCGTGGCATCATCATGCGCGGCTATGTCTTTGCTCCGTGGAGTCTCGGTATAGACAGGTTCTCCGTTCCCGCCGGTACCGGAAACATATCTGTCGTAGTCGATGATTCTTGCCCTGGTGTCCCCGTATTCGAATGCGTCCACGAGTTCGGGCCGTGCCCTGAGGTTGTTCCATGCTCCGGAATCCTGTGTACCCCAGATCTCTTCATAGTTCTCGAAATCAGCAAGGACTTCTCCGCAGGTGATGAATGTCGTTGCATCCCATGTGGTGGTATGTGTCCCGTCGCATGCAAGGGCGAAGATTATCTCGTTGGTACGCAGGTGGTTGTCTCCGTTGAAAAGTTTGCCGTAGTCAGACTCGAGGCTGTACCCGTCCTCTATGACTTTCTTGCAGGCTGCGATGCATTCGTCATAGTATGGCGTGCCGGTCCAGGTCTCTCCGTTGAGGTAGAGCCTTGCCAGCAGGGCGTATGCCGCACCTCTGTTTGCGTGTCCGTAGTTGGTCTGGTCCAGAAGCGGCGCTATCTCTTCAAGCTCGCCGGTCACATACCCGAACATCTGTTCCCTGTCATAAGTACGTGGGATATAGGACCCCACGCCGTCTTCTTCGGTGACGAAAGGCATCTTGTTGTAGAAGTCTATCGCCTGGGTATATGCGTATGCACGCAGGAATCTCGCTTCGTTGCGGTATTTTTCTATCTGCGCCCGTTCCGAATCGTTGAAGGAGGACAGAAGGTCGCTGTCGGAGGCGTTGCGGATGAGCTCGTTGCTCATGGCTACGATATTGTAGATGTGGTAGTACATGGCAGAGCACCACGGGTCGCCTGCATTCCAGGAGAGTCCGTTCACATCGGTAAGGCTTTCCCCTGCAAGCCAGACTGCATCGCAGGCATCAGTAGAGCAGTCCTGGAACATCATCAGCGTCCTGATGTAGTTCTGGCTCCTGGCTTCTGTAGATACGCTGCTTACCCTCTGTATCATAGCGGCATAGATTCCGCCCAGAGTCCCCTGGTAGCCTTCCACGGTCCGGTACACGTCATTGGAAGTCGTGCTTGTATGCGGATACTGGTCGAGCGACCCTGTGCAGGAAGAGCTTCCCGCCATAAGGGCGGCTGCCATCAGTGTATATATTATCTTTTTCATTGCCTTGGTTTTTTAGAATGTGAGACCTATTCCGAGAGAGTAGATGCGCGGCCTCGGATAGAAGTTCTGGTCCACTCCGAGATATATTTCAGGGCCTACACCCGAATATTTCGTGATTGTGAAGACATTCTGGACCATGAAAGATACGTTCAGTCCGACCACATCCTTGATCCTGCCGAAATCATATCCTATGATGAGGTTGTCCATCTTCAGGAACGAAGCATTCTCGACATAGTGGTCAGAATAGATCTGCCGTGTCCTGAATCCTGTCTGCAGATAGCTGGAAGATAGGTTGTAAAGCGCATCGTCGGCATATTTGAGCGTCTCCAGGGCTCCGGTGTTGGCCGCTGTGGCATTATAGGCGTAGTTCCCTATGTTGGCCCTGAGAGAAGTGCTGAGAGTCAGATTCTTCCATCTCAATGAAGTACTCAGTCCCAGCATATAGTCAGGAGAAGGGGAGTGGTAGAAGTACCTGTCGTCGATATTGATCTGTCCGTCACCGTTCAGGTCGGCGTAAAGGCCTTCGACCGGTTTCCCGTTTCCGTCATATACCTGTTTGTATACGTAAAAGGCATAAGGTGTCTCGCCTACGGCGAATGCCTGTACCTGGCGGGCGTCTACGGTCGCTCCGACAAGTGTAGGGGCCACATCCGCTCCTTCAATGAGGGAAAGGTTTGTGATCTTCACCTTCTGCCATGTCATGTTTGCGGAAATGCTCCATGTCCAGTCCTTGGTGTCTACAGGGGTGGCGTTGATGTTCACTTCAAGACCCTCGCTGTCCACGTTGCCGACATTGGTGGTGATGGTTCTGGTGAAGTTGGTCCCGGCGGCGGCCGGTACAGTGGCCAGAAGGTCGCTTGTCTTTCTCGTATAGTAGTCGATGCTGCCGGATATCCTGTCATTCAGGAAACCGAAGTCGATACCGAAGTTCCAGGCTGTAGTGGTTTCCCATGTCAGGTCGTCCACATACGCTCCGGGCTGGAAATACTGTCCGTAGTTGCCGTAGCCGTTGGTGATGTACTGGGAGTTGCTGCCTGTAGAAGGATAGTACACAGGAAGGTAGCCGTAGTTCCCGATGCCGTCCTGCTGTCCGGTCACTCCGAAAGAAGCCCTGAGCTTGAGGTTGTTGAGGACCTTGTTGTCCCTGAGGAATTTTTCCTGTGCAATATTCCATGCCAGGGCCACAGAAGGGAACGTTCCCCATCTCTGGTCAGGAGCGAACCTTGACGAACCGTCCCGGCGGATGGTGGCGGTCAGAAGGTATCTTCCGTCGAATGACCAGTTGAGACGGGCGTAGTATGAAAGCAGCACATGTCTCTGGTCATCGGCAAGCCATACGGAGTTGAGGCTGGTCACCTTGTCCGCCCTGTAGCTGTCGCCTCCAGAGATATAGGACCTCCAGTACTGCCAGTCATAACCGGCGGTCACATCTATCCTTGATTTTATGGCCGGAATCTCCTTGTTGTAGTTCAGATATGCGGTAAAAAGCCTGTTTTCCGCCGTATTCGGTCCGGCAGGAGTGTAAAGTCCTCCCTGACGGTAATACTGGGCCGCAGTCTCGGGTACGAAGACCTCGCTGGAGCCTGATGCATAGTCGTATCCTCCGGTCAGGTGCAGTTTCATCTCTGGCAGGAAGTGCATCTTGTAGTCGATGTCCAGGTTGGCGATGACCCTTTTCATGTTCTCCCTGCTGTCATACTGCTCCAGAAGTCCCAGCGGGTTGAAGGCTGCGCCGGTTGTAACCGGCTCTCCGTTCATGAGTATTTCGCTGTACCCTCCGAAGGCGTCGTTCCCTGAATAGACAGGCCTGGTAGGGTCTCCTACGGTGGCATTGTAGATTGCCTGGCCTGACTGTGCATAGCGGTTCTTGTTGATTGCCCCTTTGGCGCTGAGAGTGATTTTCAGATGGTCGTCAAAGAATGAAGGGCTCAGGTTGATGTTGCCGGTGTACCTGGTGGCGTTGTCGGTCCTGACTATACCGTCCTGGTTGTAATAGCCCAGAGACACCCTGAACGGGAAATTCCTGGTGAACTGGCCTGCTACGCTCAGATTGTTGTCCGTACCGAAAGCCGTCTGGTAGATCCGGTCGTTCCAGTCGGTGAATCCGTTGGTCTCCCAGTCCCCGAGGAGGTTTTCATAACCGGCGTCTGTCGCTACGCGGACGAACTGTTCCGGTGAAAGCATGTCGGGAACCCTGGTCTTGTTCTGGAGGGAAAGGGTAGTGTTGAATGTTATTGCCAGCTTGTCGCTTTTCCCTTTCTTGGTGGTGATGATGACCACGCCGTTGGAAGCCCTGGAGCCGTAGATGGCGGTAGAAGAAGCGTCTTTGAGTACTGTCATGGATTCGATGTCGGCAGGGTTGATGAGCGACAGGAAGTTTGTACCCATGCCGCTTACCCCACCGCTCTCGAGAGGAACACCGTCAAGTACGATGAGAGGATCGTTGGATGCGTTCAGGGAGGCCCCTCCACGGATTCTTATAGTGCTTCCGCTTGTAGGGGAACCTCCTGACGAGGTGATCTGCACTCCGGAGACCTTGCCGTTTATGAGCTGCTCGGGAGAAGATATCAGACCGCTGTTGAAATCATCGCTGTTAACGGCGGAAATGGACCCTGTCATGTCCTTTTTTGTTGTGGTTCCGTAGCCGATGACTACGGCATCGGTAAGAAGCTCGGTGTCAGGAAGAAGCTGCAGGTCGATCCTGCTGCGTCCGCCTACAGGGACCGTCTGTGTCCGATAACCGAGATAGGAGAATACCAGCACTGCATCGGGCGATACCTCTATCGAGTATTTTCCGTCCAGATCAGTAGTGGCGCCTGAAGTCGTGCCCTCGACGAATACAGTCAGGCCGACAAGCGGCAGTCCGGCTTCGTCCGTCACCGTACCTGACACCGTGATCCTGTCCTGGGCATGAAGTCCAGGGAGAGATACAGTCAGGCACGCCGCAAAGCAGAGGACGGCTGCCGTCCGTAGAAGAAATTGTCTCATATATTATCAGTTTTAATGTAAATCGGTCAATTAGTGGTAGTGCTTCTCCGGAATATGCCACGGGCGCGTCCTAAAAGCCGATGCAAAAATATTCCTTATATGGATTTGCGAATGCAACAAATCGGACATCTTCTGCTCCGATTAAGACAAATGTCCGAAAATTTCTATATTTGGGCCATAATCGTATAATATCCAGGATAAACTGAAAACCACATAATATGAAAAAGCGTTTGTCCGGCCCGGCATATTTCCTCCCGGTCATCCTCCTGTGCCGGCTTTTCCTCTTTCCGGCGACTCTCGCCTCCCAGCCGCACTATCCGTACGGTTTCCGGAATCTTCCGGTGACAATGGGCAGGACTGTCCCTGCATACACGGCAGTCCAGGACAGCAGCCGCTTCCTCTGGATAGGGACCGAGTCCGGGCTGCTGAAGTATGACGGCTACAGATCAGTGCATTACGGTTTCAGACACGGTGATTCCACTTCCCTGTGCCACGACCATGTCAATGCGCTTCTCTATTGTCCTGAATACGGCAGGATGGCTGTCGGTACAGATGCCGGAGTGTCAGTATATGATTTCAGCAGCGACAGGTTCTACACGTTGAGGGCCTGCGGATACCGCCAGGTCAAATCCCTTCTTCTGGACGGGGATGTACTGTGGGTCGGGACAGCTGACGGCCTTTTGCGGTTTTCCTGCGGGAAAGGACTGCCGGAGAGCGGTGCCGAAGCGGATATTGTAGAGGACTTGCCTTCACTGCATATCGCCTGCTGCCGGAAGATTGGCGGCGATATATGGTTCGGGGCATACGACTGGATATACCGCATGGATGCTTCGGGAAAGATGGAAAAGCACCCTCTTCCGTACAGGGACAGATACCACAACAACCTGGTCATAGACATTGCCCCCGACCCGTCCTCTCCAGGATCGCTCCTTCCGCACCGCAATAAACATTGAAAATCAATGTTTTACAAATTATGTACACGAAAATGTACACGAATTGCCCCGAAAACGATACTTTCGGGGCTTTTTTATGCCCGAATCGGAGTGCTTACTCGTGTACATGAAAAAGCCCCGACCATAAGCCGGGGCGCATTGTTCCCCAATGCAACTTTGGGGCTTCGCAACAATGTTCCTGCAAAGTTAGAAAGAAATCAGAAAATCTTTCGTATTCCCGCAAGAATCTTCTTAATCCAATTCATTATCGGCGTTCTTTTCAGGTATAGCAAAACGGCAACGCCAACTAATGATATGTAGAAAATATATCGCCATCGGTAAGGGTCTGGGGTCGGCTCCTGCTTCTCCTGAATGTCGGTTTCGTTCCTTGCGACATTCGCCGAACTTTCGGATTCCTTGCTTTCCCCGGATTCCTTGCGCTCCCCTTTTTGCTCGACATCGGATTCAATGACTGTTTGCCTTATGGACTTGACCGCACCTTTGATGTTGCCGACATTCTGCAAATCAACATTCGCTTCATGTCCTTGGGCATCAAAAAGACTGTCCGCCCTCCGGAATGATTCCGAAAACCGGTTCTTGTCTCTATCCTTGACCGGCGGAATGTCATTGGCATCCGGCATCCGGTAGAACTCAATTTCGGTAATGGTCACTTTCCCATGTTGCGTTCTGGTCGTGTCGGTAAATTTGTCAATGCTCCGTTCCGTCACCTTGGCGGTTGCCGCACTGTCTATCTGGGCATTCTGTTCCGCTCGCTGAATCTTCCTTGCAGTGCCGCAAGACACAAGCAAAGCAAACGCCCATACCAATGCAATAATCTTCTTCATGTCATCATATCGTTTTAATGTCATTTAATCTGTTTATCCATCCTTTCAAGAACCTTTTGTTGGTGTGCTTCATCAGTTCGGCTTCCGTTGCCTTGCGACCAATCCTCTTTTCATATTTCCGAATGCTCGCTTCCGTTATCTCCTTGAAGAAATCGACACGCGCTTGGAATATGGCATCAAAGAGCTGGTCGGGGTCGGCAAAATTCACCGCCGATAAAGTCTTGTCGCCGACAATGCCATCATCGGTAACACCAAGCAACTTTTGAGGAATGACAATGCCGTTTTTCCCCGACCCCCAGACCCAATCGACAAGGATATTGGCGACCTTTTGCGATTGGATAAGGTCGGCTTGCCACCTGTCCCAATAATGAGGTTTCAAAACGCGGTCGCGGACATCTGCACTTGAAAGCAACTTCAAGTCCTGCACATCAATGTCATTGTCACCGTCCTTGTCATACCCCACATTGCGCCAAGTTGCTATTGTCACGCCTTTGTTGGTTGCACCTCCGGCATCTGCCGGGTCATTGACGAATCCGCCCTCCCATTTGAGGATGAAAGGCAACAGAATATCAACCTTTGCCATCTTTCAAGGATAATAAAGTTGCTATCTGTACCCCGCCGCGCCGGATTTCCTTGCCGACCATCTGCCGGTGCATCAACTTGTCATTGCAGAATGACAATCCAAGCACGCCGACAGGTGTTTCACAATCATACAATGTCAATAATGCTATTTCATTGACATTGTTTGCCTTGAATTTATAATACAACCGTTCATCGACCGCCCGGACATCCTCCATATTGCCATAAAAAAAGCCATCCTGTAATGTCCTGACAATAAGTTTATATTTCGATAAGCTGAAATCCGCATATTCCTCATCAACATGGAAAATATTTTCGCGCACTTCCTCCATACGCATTGAGCCGAAAAGAAATGGCAATCCGGTTGCAAGATTCTTGCTTCCGTTGTGAAATTCAATCAGCCAAGCGCGGTCTGCATCCGCCGTGGAAATCAAGTCTGACAAAATGTTGCTGATTTCTGTGTCGGATTTCAGGCGCGTTTCTACAAGGTCGCTGTGTTCCTCGGTCTGAATCTTCGTAATGCGTTCAAGCAAATACTTGGGATTCAGCGCAAAGAATATCACATATCCCGACAACAGGATAAGGAAAAGCCCCTTGACTATCGAAAAGAATCCGTATTTGTTTTGCAAGTTGAGCAACTTTTGAAGCCACCCAACGCCCTTGTCCATCTGTTGTTCCATTTTTCAAGTGAATTGAAAGCATTTACCGACTTTGACAATTGTTGTGTCCATTGGGAACAATTTGATTGGCGGCAACCCCTTTTCCGTCCTGCCTTTATTGATTATCGGCAAATTCGTTTCGGCTTTCTGAATGGCACCGATTAGAATGTCCGACCCGGTAAAGCATGACCGCCTTTCCCCGATGGGTGTTCCATCTGGGTTCTTTGTAAAGAAGTCACCGTCATTGTCTGCCGCTTCATTAAAAGTGGCAAGGACAACTTGCATTTACATTCTCAACCCGGAAGAATTTTTGCCCGGAAACTTCGTTGGCTGGATTAAGACCTTTTCAATCAGCACCCGGCGACCGAACAATTCTTCTATCTCTATACCCTTACCAATGATGGAATCCGATTCAACCCCAAGTTCACAAAACTTTGACATCGTCTTTTGTTTTAGTTCGATAAATCCTGTAACAGTTGTGCATCCAAATCCTCGGTGAACTGCAAGTATTCCTTGTAATCCGCAACCGCCTGTTCATTCACGGCAATGCCAAGAATGTGCTTGTTGTACGAATTAACAAGGTCAAATTCTGCCGTCTCGTCAAGGACGGAACGGATGACCACCTTTTTGACATTCGCTTTTGTTGGCTTGTTGTAGCCGCGAACCTCATAGCATTTCCACCCGATTTGCGTTTCCTCCTGCTGACCCTCCGGAATGCCCATTTCCGGTTCTATATTAAGGCGGTAAAGCCATGAACCGTCATTGTCATGCTCCAAAACGGCGGGTTTCCCGTACGCCATATCATAATGCGCGTTAGGCTCTATTGAATTTAATTTCATAAGGGAATGTTTTTGAAAGTTTGTTCATTAAATTGAGTGAATCACAGTATTTGCACCAACCCCACCAACTGCATATCTGCTGTTTGTACTGCTCTTTGGTAGGGGCAATCTTGCGCTTGTTCAACTTTGCCACCCGGCGGCAAAGTTTCTGCTTTATTGATTTCCGCAACAGTGTATGCGTGTGGAAAAAGACATAACCCAAGAAGTCGATTCCCCTTGAATCAACGGGGAACACCTGATAATTGTGTTTGACCTGTAATTTCAGACCGCGCAAATATACCCGGATGTCACGCAAGAGTGCGTGCAAGAACTCCTTGTTCGGCGCAAGAATCACAATATCATCAGCATATCGCCAATAATACTTCACCCGCTTGACCTCTTTCAACCAATGGTCAAAATAAGCCAAGGCAAGATTTGCAAAATATTGTGATAGGTAATTGCCTATTGGCACGCCCTCATCTATTTGATTCAATGCGACTTCTATGATGCCGCCGTTGCCGTCCGAAACGAAATTGCGGATAGGCATATCGGTATTGTTTACCGAATCAATGATTTCATCAAGCAATGCCAACAGGCGTTTGTCCTTGATTTTTTTCCGCACAACGCCTTTCAAGACATCGTGGTTGATGGACGGATAAAATTTACGGATGTCGATTTTCAGACAGTATCTCGTGCCGTCAGGGTCTTTCTTCAACGCCTGTTGCAAATCCTTTGCGCATTTGTGTATTCCCCGGTTCTTGATACACGAATAAGTGTTTTTGTTGAATATGGACACCCATATAGGTTCAAGAACATTCATAATTGCGTGGTGCAAGATTCTGTCTGGATAATACGGCAATCGGTATATTTTCCGTTCTTTCGGTTCGTAGATTGTGAAAATATGATATTTGGAAGTCCTGAATGTCCCGTTTTTCAACTTTTCGTGCAATGCAAGGATGTTGGCTTCTCTGTTCTTGTCGTGCATCTGTACGCCATAAGAACGCAATTTGCCTTTCCTTGCCTTTTCATCGGCAAGTCGCAAATTCTCGATACTTATTATCTGGTCAAACAAGTTGCCAATCCTTTTCATTTGCCTTTCAAGTTTGCTTGTATATTAGGATTCTTCGGGGTCGTCCCCCTACCAAAACCGTTTTACCTACATTTATTTTCTGCCGTTGGGTTTGCCCAACTCATACAACCCCGGTCGGATTGTTTTTGTGGCAAGGTCTCCGATATGCAACTATATTTTTACAAGCATAGCTGAGAACCGATATTCGCATTCGTATTCGAAGCCGTGTTATTCGTATTCGCGTACACGAACCCTGCATTCGCCCCATTATTCGCATTACCGCTGAACAGCACGCCACGACATCGGACAACCTTTGTTTTTATTTATTCATCTGACTTCCAAAATCATATCGCCTTTCGATTTACGATTTATGCCGCCCCGGCTTCTTCGATTTTTGGATAAAAGCAAAGCCGAGAACCGAAATACGCATCCGAATTCGAAGCCGTGTTAGACGTAGACGCGCACACGAACCCCGCAGACGCCCCATTAACCGCACTACCGCCGAACAGCACGCCACGCTCCGCAACTCCACTTTCCGGAATACTTGTATAGAAGTAGTCACAGAAGTAAGTCGTTGAACCACCGCCGACTTCCAACGGCATAATCTCGCCGTCCTCGCCAAGAATCATTTTCTTCACATAGCCTTCTTTTCTTGGCAGATTGCCGCGCAACTGATAGTTCGTTGTTCCCGAACTTGTGAAGTAATCCGGGTCGTCACAAACATAAAATTCTGAAAGTCCGCCCCCTGCTTCACTCTGGATAAGGCATTTGCAACCGTCCGTCCATTTCCAGATATGCCCGAATGGATTTTCAACACCCCGGTAAGACGGCACTTGAACAACCTTGCGTGTTACGGGAGTGAAATAGGTCGTGTCGGTTAATGCCGTTCCTGCCGCCGCATTTGCTTTGCAAGTGTATAGCAATTCACCTTGTGACACATATTGCCCGGCGGTGTAAGCGGTCGCGGCACTATATTCACCCTTATAGTTGGCTTCACCGCTTGCGTCATACTCAAAAGGCATGGTAAATTCAACATACCCGGATTTGTTGCCAAGGCTGTTTGTGATACCGCAAGGCACAAAAGGATAATTGCCATTGAAATTTGACCACCTCGTCCAATCCAAAGTTGTAACACCTGAACCCAAGCCGCCCTGATGGTAGCCATCTTCCGTCAATTCGGCATTGAATGCTTCCTGTGAATTGAATGTGCCGTATTCAACGGCAAAAAGCCACCACAATTTCTTGTGTGTCTGGTAAAGATTGCAGTTCCATTCGGTCGTGCCGCGTTTCCGTGCGTATGTGCGGAAATTGGTCAATGAAATAGCCGTTGCGGGCAATCCAAGTTGTGACCGATAAGTTCCGTCACGGTCTGCATTGTTGTTGCCGCCCCGATAATCCGCGCCCTCATTCACCACCGCGCATAATGTAGTCGTTGACCGCTGCACGGTCGCTTCTACCACTGAAATATAGTCCTTGCGCCATAGTTTGAAGCCCGGCAAAGGCTCTGTGGACTGCAAATGGCGGCTCTTGTCGCCGTCCGTCTCGAAACGGACATACATATCCGGCAATTCGTCCATATACTGACCGTCAGCCCCGGACAAATCCGCCGCCGCTCCGTTGTCGCGCTTGGTCGAATCATTGGCGTGAAGATAATAGTTCACAGTCCCGTCATCTTTCAGAATGCAACGCCGGATAAGGCTTTGCAATGGCAAAGACTGATGAAGTTCCATTTTTCCGACCCTTGTAGGGTGAGGATTTGACACGGTGGCATCCCATTCGATGCCATAATAATAGTCATAAGCGAATGTCGGCTTGGTATTGCCGACCCCAATAATCAATCCCATATCAATAGCCCCATTTTAAGTTAGTACCCGACAATGAAGTTTGCTTCACTGTCTTTACGATTTCGGGATTCCATCCGCAATCAAATTGCGTTTCGATAAATTCCCCGTCATTCATTCCGGCAAGCTGCACCGATAGTTTGACCGGTTGCGTGCCGTCATTCTTGATGTTGAAGCACTGGCCGTCCGGCAAGCTGAAATCAGCATTCACCAGATTGTCGATTGCTCCCATCTTTCCGATTTGCGCGGACACTATTTC